>JBOGVD010000034.1:0-47311 GCA_050696355.1 Actinomycetota bacterium | reverse complement strand
GCCCTCCGGTGGGCGCGGGCGGCCGGCGCGGGCCGTGTCGTGTTCGCCGCCCCGGTGGGACCGCCGGCCGCGCGCGCACATCTGGAAGCCGAAGCCGACGACGTCCTGATCCTCCGTGAGCCGGTCGGGTTCCTCGCGGTGGGGGAGTGGTACGAGGAATTCGATCAGGTCGCGGACGATGAGGTGATCGCGCTGCTCCGAGGGGCGAGCGCATGAGCACGGTCGAGCTCGTGGCCGCGGGCGTCTTCGCGCTCCTCGGGATCCGGTCCCTCGTGTACTGGTTGCGACGTCCGATCGAGTCGACCGCCCGCCGTGACCACGTGCTCTACGCGCTGTTCGTCGCGGCGCGAGCGGGGTCGTGGTTCGCGCTGATGGGGCTCTTCCTGCTGTTCGCGAGCGTCGAGACGCAGGGACGGGCCTTCGACGACGATGCCGCTCGCTTCAACTGGTACTTCATCGTGCTCGCCGTCCCGGCCGCGCTCCAGTTCGTCACCGGGTTCCTGCTGGGACGGCCGCCGACCGAACCTCCCCCGGACGGAGATCCAGGCGCCTGAGCAACACGGCGTTGAAGGCGACCACGATCGTCGAGAGGCTCATGGCGACCGCACCCACCGCCGGGGCGAACACGAAGCCCCAGGGAGCGAGGACGCCGGCGGCCAGCGGGATCGCCAGGGCGTTGTACCCGGTCGCCCACACGAGGTTCTGGATCATCTTCGCGTAGCTGGCGCGCGACAGGAGCAGCACGCTGGAGACGCCGCGCGGGTCGTCGCTCGCGAGGACCACCCCGGCGGAACCGATCGCCACGTCGGTGCCGGCCCCGATCGCGATGCCCACGTCGGCTCGCGCGAGGGCCGGCGCGTCGTTCACGCCGTCGCCGACCATCGCCACGCGTCGGCCCTCGCGCTGGAGCTCGGCCACGACGGCCTCCTTGTGCTCCGGCAGGACCTCGGCACGGATCTCGTCGATACCAAGATCCCGGCCGACCGCCTCGGCCACCTCCTGCGCGTCGCCGGTGATCATCATCACGTGGATCCCCGCCTCGCGGAGGTCGCGGACCGCCTGCCGGGACTCGGGGCGGATCGTGTCCTCGAGCGCGATCGCGCCCGCCGGCGTCCCGTCCCGGAGCACGGTGAGGATCGAGGCACCCCGTTGCCGCCAGCCGGCGACCGGCGTCGCGAGCGCGTCGGGCAGTTCGAGGCGGAGCGCTCGCAGGAGGGCGGGGCCGCCGACGGAGATCTCCGAGCCGTTCACCTCTGCACGAACGCCGCGTCCGGTCATCGCGCGAGATCCGGACGCGGGCGGGATCGCGAGCCCACGGCGACGCGCCTCCTCCACGATCGCGCGGGCGAGCGGATGTTCGCTGTCCGCCTCCGCCGCCGCGGCCACCGAGAGGATGGCGTCGGCGTCCCCGGTCTCGGCGACCACGTCGCGGACCGTCGGTGTGCCCGTCGTGAGCGTGCCCGTCTTGTCGAGCATCACGATGTCGACGGTCCGCATCCGCTCCAGCGCGAGCCGATCCGTCACGAGGATGCCCTCCCTCGCGGAGATCGCGGTGGAGATCGCGACCACGAGCGGGATCGCGAGGCCCAGCGCGTGCGGACAGGCGATCACGAGCACGGTGATCGTTCGCTCGAGGGCCTCATCCGGCTCGCCGGCCACGAGCCAGGCGACCAACGTGATCGCGCCCGACGTCAGCGCGACGTAGAAGAGGAGCGCTGCCGCGCGGTCGGCGAGCGCCTGCGCCCGTGACTTCGACGCTTGTGCCGCCTCGACCAGCCGCCGGATGCCGGCGAGCGTCGTCTCCTCGCCGATCGCCGTGACCCGGACGCGGACGGACGAATCCGTGGCGATCGTCCCGCCAACGACCCGGTCGTCCACGCCACGGCTCACCGGGCGCGACTCGCCGGTGATCATCGACTCATCGAACGCGGCGTCGCCGTCGGTGATGACGCCGTCGGCAGGGACGCGGCTCCCCGGCCGCACGAGGACCAGGTCGCCGGTTCGGAGGGCCTCGAGCGGCACCTCCTCGGTCCCCCCGTCGGTCAACCGCTCGGCCGAGTCCGGGAGGAGCGCGGCGAGTGCCTCGAGGGCGCTGGAGGCCTGACCGAGCGCTCGCATCTCCATCCAGTGACCGAGCAGCATCACGTCGACGAGGAGCGCCAGCTCCCACCAGAACTCCAGGTCGAGCCAGTCGAACGCGCTGGCGAGGCTCGCGCCGAACGCGACGATGAGGGCCAGGGCGATCAGGAGCATCATCCCGGGGCGGCGGGACCGAGCCTCCTCGAGGCCACCCGTGAGGAACGGCTGGCCGCCGTACAGGAACACGGCGGAGCCGAGGATCGGCGCGACGAGGTCGTCGCCCGGGAAGCTCGGGAGATCGAATCCGAGCCAGCCTTGGACCATCTCGGAGAAGACGAGGACCGGGATGCTCAGCGCGAGGCTGATCCAGAATCGATCCCGGAAGATCGCGGCGTGCCCCTCGTGCCCGCCGTGATCCCCGTGCCCGGCTTGATCCCCGTGCCCGGCTTGACTCTCGTGCCCGCCGTGATCCCCGTGCCCTGCGTGCCCCTCATGCCCGGCGTGCCCCTCCTGCCCGGCGTGTCCCTCGTGCCCGGCGTGACTCCCTGCGTCCTCGCGCGTGGAGTGGTCGGCTGGAGCTCGCTTGCCGCCGTGTGTCCTGTGGCCCATGTCGCCCATCCTCCCGCGTCGGTCAACACGCACCTTATACCCCCTAGGGGTATAGACGTCACACGGCCGGTCCTCAGCCCGTCGGAGGCCGGATGGCTTGGGGGTATACCCTGGACGGCGCTAGCCGACGGCCTTGATGATGTCCTCGGACAGCTCCGAGAACTGCTGCAGGTGCTCCACGCGATCGACCTTCAGGCGCTCCACGAAGTCGCGGTATTCCCCGCCGCGACCCTGGCGCTCGTACAGCAGGGCGGGGCGCAGCAGCTCCGGGTCGTCGAGGTCCGGCACGTCGGTCGCCACCTGGTAGCGGAAGTCCGGGTCCTCCTCGAACGCGATCCTCTGCTCGGCGATCGCCTTCACGCACGCGGAGGTGTGCGGGATCTTAACCTTCTTCGAGCGATCGTCGTCGTCCTTGCCCCCGACGCGGCCCGTGTTCAGCAGGTACGTCTCGATGGGGTGGCTCGCCAGGAGCTCGAGCAACCGATTCCCCTGGAGGCCGTGGGGGAGCGGGAAGAACGGGTTGGTGCCAGGCACCCGGAGGAACCTCCCCTCCTCGGCGGCGCCCCCGGCCGAGGTGCCCGTGGTCTCCCCGAGCATGAAGTAGGCCGCGGCCTGCTCCTGATCGAGCTTCGCGACCGCGGGGATGATGTTCTCGTTCCGGTTGAGGATCAGGAGGTAGTCGACGGCGCCGACGTTGCGCGCGTCCTCGAACGCCTGCAGGTCGCGCATCTCGAAGACCGCTCGCCCGTTCTGCGTGTAGCTCTCTTCGAAGAAGTTCACCGCGCCGGCGTCGTCCTGATACACGTTCTCCAGGTAGGTGGTCGGCCCGGTCACGGCGCCGTAGATCGACGGCTCGAACCCCGGATCGAGCGAGAAGGTCTTGGCGAAACACCCGTTCTCGGTCCCGAACGCACGGCCGTGCGGCATCAAGCCTACGAAGTCGTCCTGGATCGGCCTCGACCCGTTCTGGGTCGTGAACGTCGTCGTCGTCTTCCCGGTGCCGGACAGCCCGATGATCATGAAGATCTTGTCGCCGGAAGCGGTCGGGATCACCTTCAGGCCCGCGTGGAGCGCCAGGCCACCCTTCTCGAAGACGATGTTGTTCCACATCCGCAGGCCGCCCTTCTTCGACTCCCCGAAGTAGTCGGAGTTGAGGACCCGCGTGACGTTGTGGTCGAGGTCGACGGCGATCACGCGGTCGCCGGGGTAGCCGGGCGCCGTGAGGCCGGGGGTGTAGAGGACCTGGACCTCGGGCTCGCCGCCGTCGTCGCTGGGGAAGTAGAGCTTCTGCTGCATCCCGGCGATGTTCGCGTATCGCCTCTCCATGAGGAGCCGTGCCCGGGTGCGGAGCGCCGGATCGTTCCCGATCCACCCGTCGATCTGGAGCATGTCATGGTCCGCGATGTGGTCGTCCTGGCGCCGTGCGAGCTCGTCGAACGCCTCGCGGGTCATCGTCTTGCCGCTCGATGCTCGATCGACCACGTATGTGCTGTCGGCGCTGCGAGAGACGACCTCGGTCTGCACGTTCACGTTGCCGAACTCCGTGATCCGGCACTCCGGCATCTCTTCGGTGAATCGCCGGATCTCCTCGGGGGTCGGATCGATGAACACGTCTGGCACGCGGGCCTCCTGCGTCAGTGGGTGCGCGAACACGTGGGGTGGGAAGAACGCTTAGAGTCTAGCGAACGCTCGAGGGGCATCCGCCGGCACGGTTCCCGGGCATGCTGCCCGTGCTCGGACCGCACGATGTGGCGACGCCGGGTGCTGAACACATGGATCTCACCGAAGACGAACTGATCGCCGCGATCGGCCGCGTCCTCTCGGGGACTGGGCCCGAGGTCGTCGTGGGCCCCGGCGACGACGCCGCGGTCGTCCGTCCCGGCTCGGGAGAGCTGGTGCTCACGACGGATGCGATGGTCGAGGGCGTTCACTTCCGGATCGGTCACACGACGGCCCGCGACCTCGGCTACAAGGCGATCGCGGTCAACGTCAGCGACGTGGCCGCCATGGCCGCGAGCCCGCGCTTCGCCCTGTGCGCACTCACGCTCACCGAGGAGATCGATGCGGCGTGGGTGGTGGAGCTGGCGGGAGGGATGCGCGAGTGCGCCGACGAGTTCGCGCTGTCGCTGGTGGGCGGCAACCTCTCTCGCGGCGAGCAGGTGGCCGTCGTCGTGACCGTGACGGGGGAGGTCGTGCCCGGCCGGGCGGTGCGCCGGGACGGAGCGAGGCCCGGCGACCGGGTGGTGGCGACGGGAACGCTCGGCGGCGCGGCCGCTGGGCGCCGGGTCGCGTCGCAGCGCTCGTGGAACGACGACGACCGTGATGCGATACGGCGCTCGATGCGTCCCGCTCCCCGCGTGGGCGAGGCCACCGTCCTCGCGGCCCGCGGGGCGACATCGATGATCGACGTCTCCGACGGCCTGGCGATCGATCTCGCGCGGCTCACGGGGGCGAGCGGCGCAGGGGCGAGGGTGGAGACGGCTCGGATCCCGATCCACCCGGCCGCGACCCTGTCCGAGGCGATGGGAGGGGGCGAGGACTACGAGCTCCTCGCCACGATGCCCGATCCGGCCGGGGTCGAGGAGGCGCGAGCCGAGCTCCGGGAGGGATTCGGCGTGTCGCTCAGCGACATCGGGGCCATCATCGAGGAGGGCCTGGTCGCCGTCGATGTCGACGGGGCGGAGCGGCCCCTCGAGATCGACGGATGGGATCATTTCCGATGACGCAGATGCGGCCCCGGGTGCTCACGATCGCCGGTTCCGACCCCGGCGGTGGGGCGGGGATCCAGGCGGACCTGAAGACCTTCAGCGCCCTCGGCGTGTTCGGCATGACCGCGATCACCGCGGTGACGGTTCAGAACACGCTGGGCGTGTCCGCGTTCGACGAGATCGCGCCCGCGACCGTGGCCGAGCAGATCCGTGCCGTGGGCGTGGACATCGGGGTGGACGCCGCGAAGACGGGCATGCTGGCGTCGGCCGCCATCGTCGACGTCGTGGCCGAGACCGTCGGGGACCTGCGGCTGCCGAACCTCGTGGTCGATCCGGTGTTCGTCTCGAAGCACGGCCACGCATTGTTGGCCGACGACGCCGTCGAGTCGCTCCGACGGTCGCTCCTGCCGCTCGCGACCCTCGTGACGCCGAACCTCCCGGAGGCGGCCGGGTTGGCCGGGTTCGAGGTCGCCTCCCGCGACGACATGCGGCGCGCGGCGGAGGCGATCCTGGGGCTCGGGCCGCGAGCCGTGCTCGTCAAAGGGGGGCATCTCAGGGGCGATCGAGCGACCGATCTGTTCACCGACGGCGCGGACGAGGGGTGGATCGACTCGGAGCGGATCGACACGCCGCACACGCACGGGACCGGGTGCACGCTGTCGTCGGCGATCACGGCGCATCTGGCTCGAGGGGCGTCGCTGCTCGACGCCGTCCGGCTCGGCAAGGTCTTCGTCACGGAGGCGATCAGGCATGCGTTCCCGCTGGGGAGGGGGATCGGTCCCGTCGACCACCTGTGGTCGATCGGGATGCCGGCCGCGGACGGGTCGGACGAGCGCTAGCGGGTCCGCTGCGGGATGCGGGTGATGCGGCCGGCCTTGATGCAACTGGTGCACGCGTTCACGCGTCGAGGCGTGCCGTCGACGAGCGCGCGCACGCGCTGGACGTTCGGGTCCCATCGACGGTTGTTCCGCTTGTGCGAGAACGTCACCGACTTGCCGAACCAGGGCTTCTTGCCACAGATGTCACAGACCGCAGCCATAGGTGCGACGAGGGTACCAGGGCTCGCCGCTAGCCGGCGATCGCGACGAGCTGTTCTCGCAGCTCGTCCTCGGCGATCGGACCGGTCCACGCGAAGGAGAGGCTCCCGTCGGCTCGGTAGAACGCGGTCACCGGCTGGCCGAAGTGACCGAGGTCGGTCTTGATCGCGTCGGGCGCGTCGAACACGCTGGGGAAGGTCATCCCGAACTCCTCCATGAAGCCCTTCGCCTCCGCTCGCGTATCCAGGATGTCGATCCCGAGGAACTGCACCCGGTCGCCGAACTCCTGGTGCGCCGCCACGAGACGGGGCATCTCCTCGCGACAGGGTGGGCACCACGACCCCCAGAAGTTGATCACGACCGGCGTGCCCTCGAGCTGGTCCAGCAGACCCTGGAACGAGGCCGGATCCATCCGCGGGAGGGCATCGGCGAACATCGGCAGGAGCGGCGCCTCGGTGGCGTTGTGCGCCGGGATCGTCCCGTCGGGCGGTGGCGTGGTCCCGCCGTCGCACATCGGGAGGAGGAGCAGCAGCACGGCCGCGAGGGCCACGAACCGTCGAGAGGTCATGGGGGGATGGTAGAACCGTTCGCGGACGTGCCCGTCTCTCCCTCCGCGCTCGCGCTCGACGCCCCGGTCCTGCAGGTGGACCGGAAGCTCGCCGGCCGCCGCGTCGGCCTGCGGGACAAGGGCGAGGAGGCGCATGTCGTCCTCGCCGGCATCGGCATCCGCACCGTCGCGGACCTGCTCCGGCACTACCCCCGCCGGTACATCGATCGGTCGGCCGTCGAACGGATCGCGGACCTGCGCGTCGGCGAGCCCGCCACGGTGATCGCGCACGTTCGCCGAACCGTGAAGCGGCTCACCCGACGACGGCAGTCCATGGTGACGGTCACGATCACCGATGGGACCGGCACCCTGGACCTGACGTTCTTCAACCAACCCTGGGCCGCGGGGATCTACAAGGAGGGCACGGAGCTCGCCGTCTCCGGAACCGTGACGCGGTACAAGGGCCGGCTGCAGCTGGCGAACCAGGAGGCGGAGATCCTCGGCGGCGACGACCGCAGCCTCGTGCACACGGGACGGATCACTCCCGTCCACCGGGCCTCCGAGGGGATCACCACCCGGACCATCCGAGAGCTCGTCTTCGCCGCGCTCGACCGGCTGCCGAGGATCGCGGACCCCGTGCCGCCCGAGGTACTCGAGGCCGAGGGGCTGCAGGATCTCGACACCGCGCTGCGGCGTGTGCACTTCCCCGAGGATGCGGACCAGTTGGCGCGCGCGATCGAGCGGTTGAAGTTCGACGAGCTGTTCACGCTGGAGCTCGGCGTCGCCTTCCGGAAGCATCGGTTGGAGTCGGAGCGCACCGGGGTCGCGCACGTCGCGGAGGGACCGCTCACCGAGCGCCTGCTCGCGACCCTGCCGTTCGAGCCGACGAAGGCGCAGGCGCGCGCGATCGAGGAGGTGGGCGCCGCGATGAGCGCGTCCCGGCCGATGAACGTCCTCCTCCAGGGGGACGTCGGCTCCGGGAAGACCCTCGTTGCGGTGTCCGCCTGTCTGGCGGCGATCCAGTCCGGACACCAAGCCGCGATCATGGCGCCCACCGAGGTCCTGGCCGGGCAGCACGCCCGCTCGGCCGCCGCCCTGCTGAGCGGCGTCGGCGCGGTGGGCCTCCTCGATCGCGCGCCGGAGAAAGCGGCCGCCCCGGACGGGCAGGGTTCGCTGCTGGAAGCGTTCGACCAGCCGGCGGCACGGCCCGAAGGCGGTGATCTCACGTACGCGCTGCTCACGTCCGCCGTGACCGGGAAGGATCGCGCCCGGATCGTCGCCGCCATCGCGGCCGGGAGCGTCGACCTGGTGGTCGGGACCCATGCCCTGGTCCAGGAGGCCGTCTCCTTCCGGGATCTGACGCTCGCCGTGGTGGACGAGCAGCATCGGTTCGGCCTCCATCAACGGATGGCGCTGAAGGGCAAGGGCGACGGTGACGTCGACGTCTTGATCATGACGGCCACGCCGATCCCGAGGACGCTCGCGCTCACCTACTACGGCGACCTCGACGTGGTGGTCCTGGACGAGATGCCGAAGGGCCGCCGGCCGATCGGGACCGCGGCGGCGCGCTCCGAGGCGGAGCGCGCCGACGCCTACGACCTCGTCCGGCGCGAGGTCCGCTCCGGACGGCAGGCCTTCGTGGTCTGCGCCGCGATCGACGAGGGCAACCGGATGCAGGTGCGCGCGGCCGAGGCGGAGGCACAGCGGCTCGCCACCGAGGTCTTCCCGGATCTCAAGGTCGAGCTGCTGCACGGACGCATGCGCCCCAAAGACAAGGAACGGGTGATGGAGGACTTCCGCTCGGGTCGCGCCCACGTGCTGATCTCCACGACCGTGATCGAGGTGGGGGTCGACGTGCCGAACGCGACCGTGATGCTGGTCGAGAACGCAGAGCGGTTCGGTCTCGCCCAGCTCCATCAGCTGCGTGGCCGGATCGGCCGCGGCGCGCACGTCTCGTTCTGCGTGCTGTTCGACGAGTCGGACGTGACGAACGCGGACGCCCGCGCTCGCATCGAGGCGATGACCCGAACCACCGACGGGTTCGAGCTCGCCGACCTGGACCTCCGGCTCCGGGGCGAGGGCACCCTGTTCGACACGCGCCAGTCGGGGATGCCCGATCTGAAGCTCGCCCGGCTGGCCGAGGACCTCGATCTCGTCAAGCGCGCCCGGGCCCGGGCCTTCGTGCTGGTCGAGCGCGATCCGGCGCTGGAGGATCACCCTGCCCTCCTCGAGGAACTCCGGGTCCGGTTCGAAGACTCGATCGCCTGGCTGTTCAGCGCCTGACACCCCCGTATCCTCGTCCCCGATGCGCGTCATCGCTGGCAGCGCGAAGGGGACCCACCTCGTCCGTGCGCCGTCCGGCGTCCGTCCCGTCTCCGACCGGGCGCGCGAGGGCCTCTTCTCCAGCCTCGGGGACCGGGTCGACGAGGCGCGGGTGCTGGACCTCTACGCGGGGACGGGCGCGATGGGCATCGAGGCGCTCTCGCGGGGCGCCCGGGAGGCGGTGTTCGTGGACCGGTCGCCGGCGGCGGTGGCGGCCGTCCGCGACAACCTCCGGCGCACAGGCTTCGATCCCCGGGCGAGCGTCCGGCGCTCCGACGTGAAGAGGTTCCTCGAGAAGGAGCGGTCGGGGGCGCCCGTCTTCGACCTCGTGTTCCTGGATCCGCCCTACGATGCCGGGCCCTCGGAGCTGGACCCCGTCCTGGCGCTGCTCGACGAGAACGCGCTGCTCACAGGGGGTTTCACGGTGGTGCTCAGCCGGGGTTCGAGGAGTTCCAACGGTGTGATTCCGCTACACTGGGTGGTCGCGAGGCGACTGTCGTACGGAGACAGCGTCCTCACGCTGTTCCGGTCGCGAGGCCTGCCAGGAACGATGGAGGTGTGATGGGCCTGACCGCGCTGTGTCCGGGGACGTTCGACCCCGTGACGAACGGTCATCTGGACATCATCGGACGTGCATCGCAGACCTTCGAAACCGTGGTGGTCGGCGCGCTGGAGAACCCCTCCAAGCAGTCGATGTTCACCCTGGAGGAGCGGGTCGCGATGCTCAAGGAGACCTGTTCCGCCATGCCCAACGTCACCGTGGTCTCCTTCCGAGGGCTGCTGGTGGACTTCGCCCGCGCTCAGGGCGTCGCCGCGATCGTCAAGGGCCTGCGAGCCGTCTCGGACTACGAGTATGAGATCCAGATGGCCCAGATGAACCACCGGCTCGCCGGTGTGGAGACCCTGTTCATGCCCACGAGCCCAAAGTGGTCCTTCCTGTCTTCGTCGCTCGTGAAGGAGGTCGCCCAGCTCGGCGGCGACGTCTCCGGGCTCGTGCCCGATCACGTCCGGTCCGCCCTGGCCGACCGGCTGGAGGAACGCTGATGGACCTCGCCGCGCGGCTCGACCAGCTCGAGGAGATGGTGCGCGAGGCCAAGTCGATGCCCCTGTCCTCCTCCGTGCTGGTCAACCGCGAGGAGCTCATGGAGATGATCGTCGAGATGAAGGAGACCTTGCCAGAAGAGATCAAACGCGCCCGATGGATCGTCCGAGATCGGGAGGAGTTGCTCGGGAAGGCCCGCGAGGACGGGGAGCACATCGTCGAGCAGGCGCACGAGGAGCAGCTCCGGATGGCTCGCAAGGAGGAGATCGTCGCCCGGGCCACCGACGAGGCCGATCGCGTCGTGTCCGAGGCGGAGGAGCGCGCCCGCGAGATGCGTTCGGAAGCGGAGGACTACGTCGACGGCAAGCTCGCGCAGTTCGAGAACTCGATCAGGAAGATCCTCGAGGCCTCCCAGGCGACCTCGAAGTCGTTGAACCGCACCCTCGATCAGGTGGAGGTGGGTCGTGAACGGCTCCGCGGCCCGGCGACCGCCGCGGAAGCGGAGTTCGCACCGCCGACGAGTGAGGCGACCCAGCTCTTCGACGAGGAAGGGGATCGATGATCGGCGTGATCGACGTTCGCGATCTCGTCGGCCGTTCCGGTGCGTCGAAGATGGAGCAGGTCTCCGGCACGGTCGAGGACCTCTCCACGGAGCTCGCGGGCCTGTCCGAGGACGCGCCGGTGATCGCCGACCTCACGCTCGAATCGCTCGCCGAAGGGATCTTGGCGAGTGGGCGACTCCAGGGGTCGATGTCCCTGCGGTGCGCGCGGTGTCTCAAGGATTTCGACCAGGGGTTCACCGTGGAGCTCCGCGAGCTCTACGTCCCGTTCCCGCACGACGACGCCGACGAGTACCCGCTCGATCCCGAGGGGTTCCTCGATCCGGAACAGATGATCCGCGACGCGATCGGCGTCGAGCTTCCGTTCGCTCCCGTGTGCCGTCCCGACTGTCGTGGGTTGTGCGCGCGGTGCGGCGGCGACCTGAACCTCGGTGAGTGCACGTGCACGGAGCCCGAGATCGACCCGCGCTGGGACGGGCTGACGGCGCTCCTCGACGAGTGGAACCGCACCGCCGCCGAGCAGGGATCGGGTGCGGAGCCCGGACAGCAACCGAACCTCGAGAAGGGATGACGAGATGGCGGTCCCCAAGAAGAAGCAGAGCAAGACGCGCGGCGACAAGCGCGCCGCGAACTGGAAAGCGAAGCCGCCCGCGTACGCGGACTGCCCGCAGTGCCACCAACCCAAGCTTCCCCACCGGGTCTGCGGGAACTGCGGCTACTACGCCGGTCGCCAGGCCGTCGAGGTCGAGTGACGGCGTGACCCAGGCAGAAGTCTCGCCGCTCCCCGGGCCGCAGGCGCTCGACGTGGCGCTGGGCCTCCGCTTCCTGGACGAGGAGCTGCGCGAGACGGCGCTCACCCATCGCTCGTATGCGTTCGAGCACGGGGTGGACGCCACGAACGAACGACTCGAGTTCCTCGGGGACTCCGTCCTCGGCCTGGTCGTCACCGACATGGCGTTCGAGGCGTTCCCGCACCTGCCCGAAGGCGAGCTGGCGAAGCTCCGCGCGGCGATCGTGAACGCGCAAGCGCTCGCGGAGGTCGCGCGTTCCCTCGGGCTCGGGTCACTGGTGAAGCTCGGCAAAGGCGAGGAGCAGAGCGGTGGACGCGACAAGGCCAGCATCCTCGCGGATGCGCTCGAGGCAGTGTTCGGCGCCGTCTATCTGGACCTCGGGCTCGACGAGACCCGGCGCTTGATCGAACGACTGTTCCGCCCGCTCATGGAGGCCTACGCGCGCGGGGAGGGCGACCGCGACTACAAGACGATCCTGCAGGAGCTCGCGTCCCGGGAGTTGCACACGATGCCCGAGTACCGGCTGGAAGAGCGCGGCCCCGATCACGAGAAGGAGTTCACCGCGACCGTCCTCCTCGGCGGGGAAGCGCTGGGCGTGGGGGTCGGGAAGTCGAAGAAGGAGGCCGAGCAGCGGGCGGCCCGTGAGGCCTTCGATCACATCTCGGAACGAGTCGGAGCGTAGGGAGGGCGAGGTGGAGCTGCCGGAGGTCGAGGTGATGCGCCGGGACCTGGAGAAGGATGTCGTGGGTCGCCGGATCAAGACGACGGAGGTGAAAAGCTCGCGCAACGCGATGCGCGTGATCCGCCGGCACGGCAAGCGCAAGGAGTTCACCTCACGTCTGGAGGGACGCAAGCTCACGAAGGTGGAGCGCCGGGGCAAGTACATCCTCGTGCATCTCGATTCGGGCGATGTGCTCGTCACGCACTTCGGGATGAGCGGACAGTTCCAGCGTGGGAACGGGCGGGTCGTGATCGAGCCGCACACGCACGTGGTCTTCACCTTCCAGCAGGGCGGCGACCTCCGCTTCGTCGATCCCCGCACGTTCGGCGAGATGTTCGTGACCGACGCCGACGATCTCGGCAAGGTCAAGGAGCTACAACACATCGCGATCGATCCGCTCGACCAGGTCTTCACCTGGCCGACGTTCCAGTACCTGCTGGCACAGCGCGGCGCGAAGATGAAGCAGCTGCTGATGGACCAGAAGTTCATCAGCGGGCTAGGCAACATCTACTCGGACGAGGTCCTGTTCGCCGCCGGGCTCCGTTACGACCGCTTGTCGGACACGCTCTCCTCCCAGGAGGTCCGTCGCCTCTACCGAGCGATCCAGGAGACGATCCAGGAGGCCATCAAGCTGCGCGGCACCACGCTGGACGACGAGGCGTACGTGGACCTCTTCGGCAAGCCCGGTGAGTATCAGGCGGAGCTGAAGGTCTACGGGCGCGAGGGCGAGCCGTGCCGCCGGTGCCGAACGCCCATCGAGACGGTGAAGGTCTCGCAACGGACGTCGTACTTCTGCCCGCAGTGTCAGAGCTGACCGGCGGGGCGTTCAGGCGAGCGTGGCGCCCGCGTCGGTCATCCGCCTGAGCGCGCGGTCGCCGGCGCCGGCCTTCCGTTCAACGGCTCGGATCCCGTCGCGGAGGACGACGACCTCGTAGCCGAGGTCACGCGCGTCGGTCACCGTCTCCACGACGCAGAAGTCCGTCGCCAATCCGCAGATGACGACCTGCCGGATCCCGCGCGCGGTGAGGGTGCGATGCATGATCGTCGGCGCCGTGTCGCCGCTCTCGGGATCGCGGACGCTGAACGCGCTGTACCCGTCCTCCCCGTTGCTGCCTTTGCGCACCACGTCGCCGACCACGCGCAGGTCGGGATGGAACTTCGCTCCCCACGTGTCCCGGACGCAGTGGACGGGCCACAGGCCGCCGTCCTTCTCGAAGTGGGGCGTGGACTCGGGATGCCAGTCCTGCGTGTACAGCACGAGGGCCCCGATGCGTTCGGCCGCTTCGATCTGTCCGTCCGCGACCGGCACGACGGCCTCTCCGTCCCCGACGTACAACGCCCCCGTCGGATCGGCGAAGTCGTTCTGCACGTCGACGACGATCAGCGCCGTCGCGTCGTCGTAGGACACGAACCCGTCGCGCATCGTCAACAGCCTAGCGAGCGCCGAGGCCGGCGGGCTGGACCCGCCGGCCTCGGTTGGAGCAGCCGATCAGACGGAGCTATCGGACCGCCGGGCCGACCTCGATCTGGAGCCGAACCGCAGGGCGAACGTCCCCGCGAGGAGCAGCGCCATCATCGCGGCGAGCAGCCACGGCAGGTCTGCCGGCCCGGTGAACGCCAGTGGGCCCGGACTGGTGGTGTTCGTCCCGGAGCCGCCGAGCACGCTCGGGGGCGGCGTCGTGGAGCCACCGCCACCGCCGACGGTCGGAGGCGGCGTCGTGGTCGAGCCTCCGCCTCCACCTGGCGGTGGCGACGACGGGGGTGGCGACGACGGGGGTGGCGACGACGGGGGTGGGGACGAGGGCGGTGGGCTCTCGCTCGGGCTGGGACAGTTCGTCCGATCGGTGGCTCCCTCGGTGGAGAAGTAGATGCCATCGCCCTGCACACCGAGCCGGATGCGGTAGAAATGCGACTCTCCCAGGTCCACCTCGTACGTTTCCGAGACCCGTTCCCCGGGGGCGAGGCGCCCCTGCTCGACGAGCCTTCCGTCGATCCGGATCAGGTATCCGAGCTCCCGGTCCTGGGTGTTGTGAGCTCGCACGATGGTGGTCCCGTCGTCACAATCGCCGACGATCACCTCGACCTCATCCGCCGGACCCGGGTCGGCCATCGCCGGGAACGCGAACGCGAGCACCACACCTGCAACGATCAGGAACAGACGTTTCACCCCATCCTCCCTCTCTCTGGCACGTGTTCTCACCCTAGACTTCCTGGTGGGCATACCCCGAACGGGGAACGAGAACACCCTCCGGGTGCCGATCGTGGTACCTCCGTGACAACCATATGCCATGCGCCGCGTGCGAGTAAGGGTTTCCGGAAAAGTCCAAGGCGTCTTCTTCCGGGCGACGTGCGCCGAACGGGCCCGGGCGCTCCACCTCACCGGATGGGTCCGGAACGCCCGCGACGGCGGTGTCGACGCGGTGTTCGAGGGGGACCGCGAGTCGGTCGAGGTGATGCTCGACTGGTGCCGGGCGGGCCCGCCGCTCGCCCGTGTGGAGGACGTCGCGGTCACCGACGAGGCACCCCGTGGCGGGTCCGGCTTCCGTGTCACCTCCTAGGAACCCTTCCCGGCTCCCCGATCGGGAAGAAGACCACTGTTAGCATCGCCTCGCATGTTCTTGCGACAGATCCAGATCCGCGGGTTCAAGTCCTTCGCGGACAAGACCGTCTTGGAGTTCATCCCTGGCGTCAGCGTCATCGTGGGGCCCAATGGATCCGGGAAGTCGAACCTCGTCGACGCGATCAGCTGGGCGCTCGGTGAGCAGGGACCTCGCGCCCTCCGGGGTGGGCAGATGGCCGACGTGATCTTCTCGGGCACCCCGAGCCGTCCGGCGCTCGGGATGGCCGAGGTCAAGCTCGTGATCGACAACGAAGCCGGCCTGATCCCGGTGCCGATGTCGGAGATCGAGGTGAGCCGGTCGATCTTCCGCTCCGGGGACAGCGAGTACCGGATCAACGGCAAGCTCGCCCGGCTGATGGACGTCCAGGAGCTGCTGTCCGAGACGGGGATCGGCCGGGCCCTGCACACGGTCGTGGGCCAAGGCCAGCTCGAGGAGGTGCTGAACGCTCGGCCGGAGGAGCGCCGGAAGTACATCGAGGAGGCCGCGGGGATCGCGAAGCATCGGCGGCGCAAGGAGCGAGCCGAGCGCAAGCTCGCGAGCCTGGACAACGACCTCCTCCGTCTCCAGGATGTGATGACCGAGCTCCGTCGACAGCTGAAGCCCCTCCGTCAGCAGGCCGAGATGGCGGAGAAGCACGAGACGTTGACCGATCAGGCGGAAGAGCTCTCCCGGAAGCTCGCCGCCGCTCGGCTCCGAGGACTGCTCGCGGAACGCGATCGTCGGCGCAGCGGATGGGACGAGGGATTGTCCCAGCGGCAGGAGGCGCGCGCCCGGCTGGACGCACTCGACGGGGAGGTGCTCGCCGGCGCCGACGCGCGCGCCGGCGCCGCCCGGCGGCTCGCCGACACCGAGGTTCGCTTCCGCTCCGCGCAGGTCGATCGGAGCGAGGCGGACCAGGGGTTCCGGAGCGCGCTCGATCGCGAGGGCGAGGCCCGCCGAGCGCTCGCGTCGCAGGCCGGCCGCGCCGCGCGCCTCGATGCCGTCGAGGCGGAGCTCGCCCGCGTGGAGGCAGATCTCGAGCAGACCATCGGGGAGCTCGCCGAGCGCGAGCGCGAGCTCGAGGACGCCGAGGCCGCGTTCCGCGCCGCCGACCAGCACCGTCGCGAGGTCGACGAGCTCCGGCGCCGAGCCGGGGAGGAGGCCGTGGGCCGGCGGGTGGAGATCGAGGCGCTGGAGCGCGCGATGTCTTCGGGTGTGCGGGAGCGCGACCGCCTCGAGACGGATCTCCGCGCGGTCGGGGATCGCGCTGCGGCCCTGCGCGCCGAGCGGGAAGACATCGAAGGGGACATCGAGCGGCTCGACGGTCAGACGTCACCGCTCGCGGAGCGACGGACGCAGCTGGAAGGGGAGCGGCGCCGCGCGACCGACAAGGTCGAGGAGCTCGAGGACGTCGAGCGGCGTCAGCAGGCACGGCTGGATCTCCTCGAGGCGCGCCGGCGAGATATCGAGGACACGGCCGGATCGAGGTTCCTGGAGGCGAACCGCGGACGGGCATCCGGCGTCCTCAGGGATCTCGTCCGTGCCGAAGCCGGGCTCGAGCGGGCCCTCCTCTCGGCGCTCGGGCCGCTCGCCGACGCGGTCGTCTACGTGGACCGGCAGCAGGCGCTCGCGGCGGCACCCGAGGGCGGCGGAGCGATCCTCGCGATCGCCACGGGCGGACCGGTCCCCCAGGGCCTGTCCGGTGAGCGGCCCCTGCTCTCCGTCGTGGATGCCGACCCCGCCGCCCGGGGCATCGTGAGCACCGTCCTGCGCGACATCTACCTCGCCGGCTCGATCGAGGAGGCCGCGGAGAAGCAAGCGGCGAACCCGGGAGCGTCATTCGTCACGCCGGACGGCACACTGGTCGGGCCGGCGGTGATCCATACGCCGAAGGGGATCGACAGCCGCGCCCGAGAGATCCGAGCCGAGCTCCAAGTCCTCGCGCACGACCTGGCCGGGACGCGGAGCCGGCTCAAGCCGCAGCGGCAGCGCCTCGCGGAGACGACCGGAGAGATCGAGTTCCTGAACCAGCAGATCGAGGCCGCCGACGCCGACATCACCACACAGGCCGAGCGACTCGCCGCGATCGAGCGCGACCTCGCGGCGGTCGGCAGGGAGGACGAGCTGTTCGCCGAGCGGCTGGGCGGCGTCCGGGAGGCGGAGCACGCCGCGCGCGACCGCCTGGCCGAGCTCGGTCCCGCCGCACCGGACGATATCCCGGAGCTGCCCCCGCTCCCGCAGCCGCCGGTCCAGGCGCGCGTGACCGTGGAGACGCTCCGGCGCGATCGAGCGTCGCTCGACGCCCACCTCGCCCGGCTGCGGACCGAGCGGGACGAGGCCTCGACGCAAGATCCGCAGCAGCTCCGGTCGGACCTGGAGGCGGCGGAGACCGCTCGGGCCGCGGCCGAGCATGCCGCGGCCGGCGCGGAGCATCGGGCAACCGCGGCCGCGGACGAACGCGACGCCGCGGCTGCGGCGGAGCGGGAGGCCGCGTCGCACGAGGCGGACGTCAACACAGCGTGGCGGGAGGCGTCCACGGAGCTGGACCGGCTGCGCGAGACCTACGAGGAGGACGACCGGCTCCGCGGGGACATCGAGCGTCGCGTCCGCGATGCGGAGCGGCTGCTGCATGAGGGGCACGGAACGGAGCCGGCCGCCGCCCTGGAGATGCTCACCCCCGAGGACTCCGTCGAATCGCTGGAGAAGGCGAGCGAGCTCGTGCAGCGGCGCCTCGGCCTCCTCGGCCGCGTGAACCTCCTGGCGACCGGCGAGTTCGAGGCGGTGCAGGAGCGGCACGATTTCATGCAGCGCGAGCTCGACGACGTCCGCAAGGCCCGGCGGGACCTGCTCGAGCTGGTCGCCCAGGTGGATCAGGAGATCCAGGAGAGCTTCAGCGCGGCCTTCCGCGACGTGGCCACGCAGTTCGAGCGGCTCGTGAAGGAGCTCTTCCCGGGAGGTGAGGGACGCCTGGTCCTGACCGACCTGGCCAACCCGCTCGAAGCCGGGGTCGAGATCGAGGCATCCCCCGGCCGCAAGCGCGTGAAGCGCATCTCGCTCTTGTCGGGAGGCGAGCGCTCGCTCGCCGCGCTCGCGTTCCTGTTCGCGATCTTCAGCGCGCGACCGTCGCCCTTCTACCTGATGGACGAGGTGGAACCCGCGCTCGACGATCTCAACCTCCATCGGTTCCTGCGGCTCGTCGCGGGGTTCGCGCGTGACGCGCAGGTGATGATCGTCACCCACCAGAAGCGCACGATGGAGATCGCGTCGATGATGTACGGCGTCTCGCTCAACAAGGACGGCACGACGAAGATCCTGTGCCAGCGGTTGGAGCAACCGGAGGTGACGTCCGACGCCGGCCGAGAGGGGCAGGATCCGATGCAGGGCCTGGCGGGGGGACCGGCATCCGGGCCGGTCGAGGTGCCGCAGCGCGAGCGTGTCGGCTAGCGTCCAGGCGTGGAGATCGCCGTTGCCGTCCTCTTCATCTGTGTCGCCCTGGGATTCATCTTCGTCCGGCTCAGCAACGCCCGGAAGGCAGCCCTGCGTGGTGGCGAGCAGCCCGGCGCCGAGACCCTCGCGCCGCCGGAGGAAGCGCCCGCGCTCGAGCGCCGCGAACGCCTGGGGACGCAGGTCCGGGCACTTCTGTCCGGGGGCGCGGACGAGGACGCTTGGCGTGCGCTCCATGACCTCCTGCTGAAGGCGGACGTCGGGCCCGCGGCGGCCTCGCAGCTCGTGGAGCGCGTTCGCGGACGCTGGTCTCGCGGCGCGGACGCCGAGGCGCTCCTCCGGGAGGAGATGGCCGCCATCCTCGGACCCGATCTGCGGCTGACGCTGCCGGAAGAAGGCCTCGGCGTGATCATCGTGGTCGGGGTGAACGGCTCCGGGAAGACGACCACGATCGGCAAGCTCGCCCGGCGCCTCACCGGCGAGGGCCGGAGCGTGAGCATCGCCGGCGCCGACACGTTCCGCGCGGCCGCGGGCGAACAGCTCGAGGTGTGGGCCGTGCGCGCCGGTGCCCATCTGGTCGCTCAGGAGCGGGGCGCCGACCCCGGCTCGGTCGTGTTCGACGCCGTGAAGTCCGCGTCCGCCAGGGGCTCGGACGTCTTGATCGTGGACACTGCCGGACGGCTCCACACGAAGACGCCGCTGATGGACGAGCTCCAGAAGCTCCGCCGGGTCGTTGAGAAGGCGAGCGCGTCGGTGGCCGAGACCCTGCTCGTCCTGGACGCGACGACGGGTCAGAATGGGATCGCCCAGGCCAGGGCGTTCACGGAGGCGGTCGACGTGTCCGGGATCGTGTTGACGAAGCTCGACGGCACCGCGAAAGGCGGCGTCGTCCTCGCCGTCCGGGAGGAGCTCGGCGTGCCGGTGCGCCTGGTGGGGACGGGCGAAGGGCCCGACGACCTCCAACCGTTCCGCGCGACGATCTTCGCGGACAGGATCCTCGCATCGTGAGCGCGCGCATCCTGATCGTCGAGGACCACCCCACGATGCGGGAGGCGATGCGGCTGGTGCTCGAGGGCGAAGGGTTCGAGATCGTGGAAGCGTCCGACGGCGATCAGGCGCTGGCCGCGGTCCGCGACGGAGCTCCGGACCTGGTGCTCCTCGACATGAGCATCCCGGGCGTCACCGGGTCCGAGGTGCTCACCGCGGTGAAGACCGACCCGGCCACCTCGGACGTTCGGGTGATCGTCGTGACCGCGACGGGGGAGGAGGGTCGAGCCCCCGCCATGGCGAGCGGGGCCGATCACTACTTCACGAAGCCGTTCAGCCCGATCGCGCTCCTGCAGGCCGTCGAGGAGGTCCTCGGCCCCGGGACGGCCGGCCCCGGGCGGTAGGATGCCGAGTCTCCACCGGGGCCGTGGCCGGGCCCCGGTCCCTCCGAGTGGCCACGCGAAGACCCCAGATCATGTTCGACACGCTGACCGCCAGGCTCGACGGCACGTTCAAGAAGCTGCGCTCCCGCGGGAAGCTGCATCCGAAGCAGGTCGACAACGCCCTCGGCGACATGCGCACCGCCCTGTTGGAGGCCGACGTCGCCGTGGAGGTGGCCGACGGGTTGCTCGACCGGGTCCGCGTCCGGGCGCTCTCGGCCGAGGTGATGAAGAGCCTCACCCCTGCCCAGCAGGTGATCAAGGTCGTGCGGGACGAGCTCCAGGAGACGCTGGGCGGCGAGTACCGGAAGTTCGCGATCCCGTCGGGCCGCACCGCGGTCGTGATGATGGCCGGTGTCCAGGGGTCGGGGAAGACGACCGCGTGCGCGAAGCTCGCCCTCCGCCTCAAGAAGGACGGACGGCGGCCCCTTCTCGTGGCCGCGGACCTCGAGCGACCGGCGGCGGTGGAGCAGCTGTTCACCCTCGGGCGCGAGGTCGGCGTGTCGGTGACGTCCGAGGGTCGGGATCCGGTGAAGGTCGCGAAGAACGCGTCGAAAGAGGCTGCGCGCAGCGGGAACGACGTCGTGATCGTCGACACGGCCGGGCGGCTGCACGTCGACGAAGAGATGATGAAGCAGGCGCGCCGCATCCGCGACGCCGTCGAGCCCGATCACGTCCTGATGGCGTGCGACGCGATGACCGGACAGGACGCGGTGATCCAAGCTCGTGCGTTCCTCGCGGAGGTCGACACCACGGGCTTCATCCTCACGAAGCTCGACGGCGACGCGCGGGGCGGCGCGGCGTTGTCGATCACCGCGGTGACCGGCCGCCCGGTGTTCTTCGCCGGCGTGGGCGAGAAGCCCGAGGATCTCGAGGAGTTCCATCCCGACCGGATGGCCGGTCGCATCCTCGGGATGGGCGACGTCCTGAGCCTGATCGACAAGGCGAGCGAGAAGCTCGATGCCGATGAGGCCAAGGCCTCGGCCGAGAAGATGCTCCAGGGCGCGTTCACCCTGGAGGACTTCCTCGGGCAACTGCGCCAGATGCGCCAGCTGGGTCCGATCCAGGATCTCCTCACGATGCTCCCTGGCATGCCCGGAGGGAAGAACGCCTTCAAGGAGATCGCCGACCAGGTCGACGAGGCCAAGCTCCGTCAGGCCGAGGCCCTGATCTTGTCCATGACCCCGGACGAGCGGCGGAATCCCGGTATCATCTCCGGGTCTCGCCGCCTGCGGATCGCTCGTGGAGCGGGTTCCACCACGTCCGACGTCAACACGCTCCTGAAAGACTTCGCGGGCGCGAGGAAGATGATGCGGACGATGATGGGCGGCGGGAAGGGCCTTCCTGGCATGCTATCGCTGCCGAAGTTGCCGAGAGCGCCCAAGGGCTAGCGGCCGACGAGGCGAGAGGACACGCGACATGACGACGAGGATCCGGCTCCGGAGGATGGGCTCGAACAAGCGCCCGTTCTTCCGTGTCGTCGTGGCGGACCAACGGAGTCCCCGCGACGGCCGCTTCATCGAGAACATCGGCAAGTACCACCCGATGGACGACCCGAGTGTGATCGAGATCGATCAGGATCGGGCCCTGCACTGGCTCCGCGTCGGGGCGCAACCGTCGAACCAGGTTCGCAACCTGATGCAGAAGATCGGGATCTGGGAAGCGTTCGTGAAAGAGCGGCCGTCGGCGGCGCTGGCGCCCCCGAAGCAGCGGCCCGAGAGATCCACGCTGTCGAAGAAGGCGAAGCAGAAGGCGTCGGAGGCCGCGCCGGCTGCCGATGCTGCGCTCGCCCCCGCGACGCCGGACGCTTCGGCCGAGCCGGAGCCGGCCCCCGCGCCCGAAGCGCCGGAGGCTGCGGCGGAGCCCGAGACCGCGGAGGAGGCGAACGCCGCCGAGGCCGTGGAGGCCGTCGCCCCGCCCTCCGCGGAGGATGCGCCGGCTGACGCGCCGGCCGCCGACGAGCAGCCGGCCGACGAGCAGCCGGCCGACGAGCAGCCGGCCGGAGACGCGTGAAGGATCTCGTCGAGTTCCTCGTCCAGGAGTTGGTGGACGAGCCGGACGCCGTCTCCATCGAGGAGACCTACGACGACCGCGGGCCTCGCTTCCGCGTCCGCGTCGCACCCGAGGACATGGGCAAGGTCATCGGCCGCGGTGGCCGGACCGCAAAGGCGATCCGGACGGTCGTGCGGGCGGCCGCCCAGCGCCAGGGCCACGGCGCCATGGTGGACATCGAAGACTGAGGTGGACGAGCCGGCCGTCGTCGTCGGCATCGTGACCGGCGTGTTCGGTCTCCGCGGCGAGGTCTCCGTGCAGAACCGGTCGGACAACCCCGATCGCTGGGCGCCCGGGGGATCGGTCCTGCGCGAGGACGGCGCCGAGCTCACGATCGAGTCGAGCCGCCGCCACGGCCGCCGCCTGCTGGTCCGGTTCGCCGGCGTCGAGGACCGGAGCGCCGCCGAACGCCTCCGCGGCTCCGTCCTCGTCGTGCCGGAGGGTTGGCTCCCCGAGCTCGCCGAAGGCGAGTGGTGGGCGCATCAGCTCGAAGGGTGTGAGGTCCGGACCGAGGCGGGCCGTCTGCTGGGGATCGTCCGGGAGGTGATCCCGAACCCCGCGAACGATCTCTGGGTCGCAGTCGACGACGACGGTCACGAGACCCTGGTCCCGGCGCTCGCGGATCTCCTCGTCGACGTCGACGTCGACGCACGACGGATCCTCGTCCACGACGTCCCGGGCCTCACCGCGCCGGAGGACGTCCCCGCCGATTAGAGGTCGGCGATCTTCGCGAGCCCCGCTACCTTCTTCAGCACGTATCGATGACCGTCGCGTTCGATCAGTCCCCGCCGCTGCCAGTCGGTCAGGATGCGGGTCACGTTCTCTCGGCTGCCGCCGCAGAGGCTCGCGAGATCCGCGTGCGTGACCGCCGGCACGAGCACCCCGTCCCGGGGGAGGTCGTCCAGCGTCGGGGTGACGAGCTGGAGGAGCCGTTTGGCCACCCGGCCCTTGAGGTCGAGGTGGAGGAGGTCATCGGTGAAGGACTGATGCTCGCGGACCTGGCGGGCGAGCGCCTGGAGGAAACCGCGCGACGCCGTCGGCTCGGCGGTCACGAAGTCGAGGAACGTGTCCGGGCCGACGGACCACACCTCCGAGTCGTCGAGGGTGAGCACGCTCGCCGTGCGGGGCATCTTGCCGAGCGCCGACAGCTCGCCGAGGAAGCCGGGGGTGTCGAGCGTGGCGTGCAGCACCCGGTTTCCGTTCGCCGTCTCGGAGCTGATCTCGACCCGCCCCGACACGAGGAAGAAGACGTCGCCGTCGGGGTCGCCTTGGTGGCAGAGGTAGGTCCCGCGCCGGAAGCGATGGACCGCGCCCTGCTCGGCGAAGCGATCGAGGGCCTTCCGGGGGACCTCCTCGAGGAAGGGGGCGCCGGTCATCACCTTGCCCACCTGGAGGTCGCCCGCTCGTCGCATCGAGCCGAGCCTAGCCCGGCGTCGCCGCGCGAGCCAGCGGGGAACGCGAAGGGCGGGGGCCTGCGGCCCCCGCCCCGAGCGCAGATGTGTGGAAGATCAGATCTTCTTGTGCGTCCGCTTCGTGGTCTTCTTGGTGGTCTGCTTGTGCGTCCGCTTCAGCGAGACGCGAGCGGCGGCGCGGTCGGCGGTCTGCTTGTCCTTGGACGCGGCCGCCTTCGGGGTGATCTTCTTGTCTGCCATCCCGGATCCTCCTCCTGTGTCCGTGGCCCCGTGTGGGCTCTGCTTCGACACGCGAAGCTTGTCACGCCGGTCACGGACGGACGGTGAGCCCAGTCACTTCTCCCGCGTGACGTTCGTCACGTTCGGACGTGTGACGCACGTTCCACCGGTGGTGTGACGTACGTCACAACAGGACGTCAACAGGACGTCACGACAGGGCAGACTCAGGCATCGAGCTCGGGCAGGTCCACCGGATCGGGACGCGGGGTGCAGACCTTGCACCAGAGGGCGTCCTCGACCACCAGGGCTCGCGTGACGTCCTTCCCTCGGAACAGCTCGAGCACGAAGGGCTGGGTCTCCGCGTGGTCTTCGCAGACCCCGCGTCCGCAGAATCGGCAGGCCCCGACGGCGTTCCTGCGGCAGTGCCAGCAATCCACGCGATCCTCCTCAGTGCTGCCAGATCCGGTCGGCGGCCGGGCGGAGCGTACCGCGCCGGAACGCGTCGGCGACGACGAGCTCGAACCCCTCGCGGTCGAGGGCGAACACGCGCATCGGCGTCGACGCGGTCACGGTCGCCGTCCTCGGCACGTCGCGGAGCAACGCGACCTCGCCGAAGTACCTGCCCTTCCCGACCGAGCCCACCGGTGTGCCGTCACGGGTGACTTCCGCGCGTCCGGAGGCCACCACGTAGAACCGGTCGCCGGGCTCTCCTTGGGTCACGAGCGCGTCACCGGGACCGGCCGAGAGCCAAGCACCGTGCCCGAGGATGACCGTGAGCTGCTGCGAGTCGAGACCGGCGAAGACCGGGAGCTCCCGCAGCTCGGCGAGCGCCTGCATCGTGTGGCCGAAGTCGGGCGCCCGCATGTCCTCCGCGAGCAGACGATCGAACGTCCCCTTGCCCACCTCGAAGAGTTCGACCTCGTCGAGCGCGCGGACGGTCGCCTGGCGACGGTGGGACCCGAGCAATCCCATCTCGCCGAACGACTCGCCCCTCGTCATCGTCCGGAGCACGCGCGTGTCGCCGGTTTCGGGGTCCTCGTCCTCGATCTGCACCGTGCCCGTCCGGACCACGTAGAACGCGTCCGGGCGGTCGCCCTGACGGAAGACGGGCTCGCCCGCGCGGAGGATCCGCAGGTGGAGTCTGCCCGCGAGGTCCGACAGGACGTCCTCGGGCAGGTCGTCGAATGCTGGGAGCTCGTCGATCAGCTCCGCGGCCTCGACCCGCCAGGTGGTCTCGAGGCGGAATCGGACCGTTCGGACCAGGCCACCGATCCGGCGCAGCAGGAGCCGGATCAGGTTCAGCAGACCTCGGATGACGGGTCCGGCGAGGAAGGCTGCCAACAGGAAGAGGAGGATCTTCGAGCCGATGTTGCCCCGCCACAGGCTGAGGATGAGCTCACCGAAGATCACCTTCCAGAAGATGAAGGCGGTGATGAAGGAGAAGATCGTGAACGCGATACCGGCGACCGCGTATCCGCCCAGACCCCACTCCTGCGGCGTGAGTCGCTCATGCCCCCGGATCTTGTGCCAGAGGTCGTGCTGCACGAACTGGAGCGAGCGCGGACGCAGGTCAGGGACCTGGATCAGGTCCGAGAGGATCCAGTAGCCGTCGAGCTCCAGCAACGGGATCAGGTTCAGGAAGATCACGACGTAGTTGAGGAGCGCGAACTTGTAGAGCAGGTCCGCGAGGGGACCACCGGGGAACAGGAACAAGGCGATGCCGGAGACGCCCGCGATCACGAGCTCGGTGAACGGACCGGCGGAGGACTGCAGGATCCGCTGCCGGCGGTCGAGCATCAGGCTGTCCGTCGCCTCCACGAAGAACGCCGGCGCGCCGAAATAGATCATGAAGCCCGCGCTCTTCACCTTCCGGTCGTATCGGGAGATCACGACCGCGTGCCCGAGCTCGTGCATGAACGTCAGGAAGAACGCGAGGGCGAGCAGGATCGCCGATTCGACGGCCGCGTTCTCACTTCCGAGCTTGAAGTCCCTCGCGATGGCGACGTCCAGGAACGCGAGCAGCCCGGCGATCGCGACCACCCCCGAGATCACGGCGATCGGCCACCAGAAGAACGGTCGCAGCAGGTACCGGTAGCAGAAGCGGACCAGCCGGTCCGCGCCTTTCCAGTCGATCGAGAGCGTCTTGCCGAACCGCTTCAGCTTCTTGCGACCCGGCGACGACGGGTCCAGCCGATCGGCGATCAACTCGTCGGTGGGGACCGGAGCAGGATCGAGGAACCCTCCCGTGTAGAGGGCCAAGACCAGGTCCGTGACGGGCTCGGTGTCCAGGCCTCCACCGGCCTCCATCCGCTCCACCACCAGCTCGCCGACCGTTCGCGAGCCGTCCATCTTCGGGAGCAGCTCGGCTTCCCAGACCTCGAGGCGGTAGTGCATCTCGCGGTCGTCTCGCGCGAGCATCGCGTAGTCGTTGCCCCATCGGAGCCGGAAGATCTTCACCTCACACCCGTCCCGCAGGCGGGGGCGTTGATCGGCGACCTCCAGGGAGCCGGCGAGACGGGTGTACACGTTCGCGCGCACCGGCGGAGGCTCGGGGAGCGCTCGCTCGAGGGCGGTCGCGAGGATCGGGGCGGCCGGCTCCGCGAGCCGGGCGGCGACGAGGCCCCGCAGGTCGATCGTTCGCGCGGCTCGGATCCGTCGCTGCCGGAGACCGTCGACGGCGATGATCAACCCCACCGCGAACAGCACGAACAGGATGATCGTCGCCATCGATTCCCCCCGGCCGGCCGGATGCCGGTCGGCGGCATCCTGCCCTGCGGCGCCCGCGGACGCAACGTTGTTAGCCTCGCCGGATGCGGATCGACGTGTTCACGATCTTCCCGGCGATCCTGGAAGCGCCTCTGCGGGAGAGCCTCCTGGGACGGGCGATCGGCGAGGGGCTCCTCGACGTCCGGGTCCACGATCTCCGATCGTGGTCGGTCGATCGGCACCGGTCGGTCGACGACGAGGCCTACGGCGGGGGCCCCGGGATGGTGATGCGACCCGAGCCGATCTTCGCCGCGGTCGAGTCACTCGATCCCGAGCGCGGGCGCGTCCTGCTGCTCTCGCCGGCCGGTCGGCGGTTGGAGCAGGCGTTCGTCCGCGAGCTGGCGGGGGAGGAGCACCTCACCCTCCTGTGCGGCCGCTACGAGGGGGTGGACGAACGCGTGGTCGAGGGGCTGCCGGCCGAGGAGGTCTCGGTCGGCGACTACGTGCTCGCGGGGGGAGAGGTCCCGGCGCTGGTCGTGATCGAAGCCGTCACGCGCCTGGTCCCAGGCGTGATCGGGAAGGAGGAGTCGCACGAGCGTGACTCGTTCGCCGAACCGTCGCTCCTCGACCATCCGCACTACACGCGCCCCCCGGAGTTCCGCGGGATGGTCGTCCCGGACGTCCTGCGGTGCGGAGACCACGGCGCCGTCGAGCGATGGCGGCGCGAGGCGGCCCTCGAGAAGACGCACCGCAACCGTCCCGATCTCCTGCGCTGAAGGTTCGGGCGCCGAACGGCCGACGCCGTCGGCTCGCGACACGGTCGTCACGGCCCTGCAACCGTCTCACGCTTCCGGCACACGTTTCCGACGACGGGGCGGAGGGACCCCGCTGGTATCCTTGCTCGCCGCCATCATGAACCCCACGGATCTCGTCGAGCACTCCTACCTGCGCAAAGGTCTTCCCCGATTCCGCCCGGGTGACACCCTGAAGGTGCACGTCCGGGTCGTGGAAGGGAACCGCGAGCGAGTGCAGGTCTTCCAGGGCGTGGTGATCGGACGCTCCGGCGGTGGGCTCCGAGAGACCTTCACGGTCCGCAAGATCTCCTTCGGCGTGGGCGTGGAACGCACGTTCCCGGTCCATTCCCCCTCGATCGCCAAGCTCGAGGTGGTCCAGCACGGCCACGTCCGGCGAGCCAAGCTCTACTACCTCCGCGACCTCCGAGGGAAGAAGGCTCGGATCAAGGAGCGGCGTATCGATGAAGCGAAGCTCGCCGCTATGGAGACGATGCGGGCCGAGGAAGAAGCGGCGGGTGAGGCGCTCGAGGCGGGGTCGATGGAGACGCTGGAGGAAGCGGAGACCGCGGCCGAGCTGGATCCTGAGAGCGCGGCCGACCAGGGCTCCGAGGCCGAGCAGGAGACGGCCGCGGTCGACGCGGCCGAGATCGACGCAGCCGAGGCATCGTCCGCCGACGAGGCGGAGGAGCGAGCCGAGGCCTGAGTGGCCGGGAGGCGGGATCCGGCCGAGGCGGCCGGCCCGGCGCCGCCCGAGGCACATCTGCCGGGAACCGATCACGAGGCGAACGAGGAACGCAACGGCGACGAGCCGCGGGGTCTCGCCGGCTCCCTCAGAGAGCTGGTGACGCTGGTCCTGTCGGCCCTCCTCCTCGCGATCCTGATCAAGAGCTTCCTCGTCCAAGCGTTCTTCATCCCCTCGGGATCGATGCAGCCCACCCTCCGATCGGGGGACCGGATCCTCGTGTGCCGCGTCTGCAAGCTGTTCGACGACGTCACCTACGGCGATGTGATCGTCTTCTCCGACCCCGACCCGGCTCCGCACGATGACCGCGGGGCCATGGGTGCCTTCCTCCACTGGCTGGGGGAAGGGGTCGGCGTCGCGAGGCCCGAGGACGACGACTTCATCAAGCGCGTGGCGGCGTTGGAGGGGGACACGTGGGAGATCCGCCGAGGGGTGCTGTTCGTGAACGGAGGCCGGGTCCGGGAGTCGTACATCGCCGCGGAGGGAGATTCTCGGGATTTCGGCCCGGAGACGGTGCCGGATGGCATGCTCTTCGTGCTGGGCGACAATCGCCTGCACTCGGGAGATTCGAGGTTCCGGCCCCCGGGGGGGCTCGGCTACGTCCCGGAGGAGAAGGTGATCGGCGAAGCGATCGTGATCGCGTGGCCCCTCGACCGGATCGGAGGGATCGACTGACCGGCGACCTCGTCCGCTACGAACGCGCGCTCCGCGCGCAGGGGTTCTCCCGCGTCGCCGGCGCCGACGAGGCCGGCCGGGGCGCCCTGGCCGGACCGCTCGTCGCAGCGGCGGTGGTGCTGCCGGAGAGCTTCGACCCCGATGGGATCGACGACTCGAAGCTTCTCACCCGGAACCAGCGAGAGCTGGCGTACGGGCGCATCGTCGCCTCCGCCCTCATCGCCGTCGCGAAGGCGGAACCCGCCGCGATCGACAGCCGCGGACTGCACCGTTCCAACATCGCGCTGCTCCGTCGATGCATCCGCGCGCTGGATCCCGCGCCCGAGTACGCGCTGACGGATGGCTTCCCCGTGCCGCGCATGCCGTGCCCGTCGCTCGCGATCAAGAAGGGGGACGCGGTGGCGGTCTCGGTCGCCGCTGCGTCGATCGTCGCCAAGGTGACCAGAGACCGGATCATGGACCGGATGCACCGTCGGTATCCGGCCTTCGGCTTCGATCACAACAAGGGCTACGGGACCCCGGAGCATCTCGAGGTCCTGGATCGGCTGGGCCCCACCCCGATCCATCGGCTCTCGTTCGCGTGCGTCGGTCAGCCCCTGCTCCCGCGGATGGGGCCCTCGGCCGTCGCCCCTGGGTGGGTGCCCGGCCCTGCGTGAGAGCATGACCCGATGAACGAGGACGACATCGAGCGGTTCGAGGAGGAGCGGGAGCTCGAGCTCTACCGCGAGTACCGGGACGTCCTTCCGATGTTCGCGTACGTGATCGAGACGGAGCGGCGCTTCTACCTCGCGAACACGGTGGACATCGAGCACCTCGACGGCGGTTGGGTCCGTGTTGAGCTCCGCGACGCCTGGGTCTGGGACATGTTCCGTCCCGCACGCTTCGTATCGTCGGTCCGGGTCGTCACGCGCCACGACGTGAACGTCGAGGAGCTCCGCCAGGACGCCACGACGATCCCCGACGCCCCGGACGTCTGAGGTGCCCTCGCCGGAGCCTTCGCGGCGTTCGCCGTGGCGTCCCTCGCGCTCCTGGTTGTCCCCGGGCCGTCGGTGCTCTACGTCGTCACCCGATCGATGGACCAGGGACGCGTGGCCGGCCTCGTCTCGGTGCTGGGGATCCACACGGGCTCGATCGTCCACGTGGCGGCGGCTGCGCTCGGGCTGTCCGCGATCCTCGCGTCCTCGGCGGTGTCGTACGGGATCGTGAAGTACGCGGGCGCGGTCTACCTCGTCTGGCTCGGGATCCGTGCACTCCGCGAGGGCGGGGAGGTCGCCCCGACATCACCGGTGAGCACTCGCTCGTGCGGATCTACGCCCAGGGCGTGGTCGTGAACGTCCTGAACCCCAAGACGGCGCTGTTCTTCCTCGCGTTCCTGCCGCAGTTCGTGGACGTCTCGAAGGGCTCCGTCCCGATCCAGGTCGTGATCCTCGGCGCGGCGTTCATCCTGCTGGGGTGCATCTCGGACGGCACGTACGCGCTGGTCTCCGCCCGGGTCTCGCGGGCGCTCGTCGGTCGCCGTTGGACCGGCGTGGCGCGGCGCTGGTTGCCCGGGATCACCCTGATCGCTCTCGGGGTCGCCTCGGCGATCATGGGCCGACGCCCCGCCGCGACCTGATCCCTGTCGGCACCCACCGCTACCGTTCGGCGCCGTGGCGACGGGATCGATGGGCACGTTCGGAGAGAAGGCCGCCGCGGACGCGTATCGCCGGCGCGGGTACCGCATCGTCGCGCGCAATTGGCGCTGCCGGCTCGGGGAGCTGGACCTCGTCGTGGAGCGTCGCGGCGTGCTCGTGTTCTGCGAGGTGAAGTCGCGAGGGGGGGACGCGTTCGGAGGAGGCTACGAGGCCGTCACGAGGAGGAAGCGAGCGAAGCTCCGGGCGCTCGCGGAAGCCTTCCTCGAGGCGTCGGCAGCACGACCTCACGCGATCAGGTTCGACGTGGCGAGCGTGGCGGTGCGAAGGGCGCGGTCAACCGTCGAGGTCTTCGAGGACGCGTTCTGAAGCGTCCCGCAGCGTGTCGAGGAGTCGGTCGGCGTCGGCATCCGTCGACAGGTAGTTGATGACGCCGGCGCGGAGCCACGTCCTGCCGCGGAGCGTCGTGGTCGAGAGCCACCCCACTCCGGAGACCTCGAGGGCGCGCTGGAGCCGGCGCTGCAGCTCGTCGGTGATGGCGTCGTCCACGCCGCCCGGCGCCAGCCGGAAGCACACTACCGCCAGCGCCGGTTCGATCACCTCGAAGCCGAGCTCGTGCGCCCGGTCGGCCAGATGGTGCGCGAGGTCGACATTGCGCTCGATCAGTCGCGCGAAGCCGTCGGAGCCCACGTGCTTCCAGGAGAGCCACAGCTTGAGCGCCCGGAACCGGCGCGTCCCCTCGAGCGAGTACTGGTACCAGTGCAGCGGCCGGTCCTCCGGCCCCCAGACCGCGTAGTACTCGGGCTCCCGGTGGAACGTCCGCAACAGATCTTCGCGACGCTTCACGAGGAGTCCGCCGATGTCGTACGGCTGGAACAGCCACTTGTGGGGATCGACGGTGAGCGAGTCCGCGCGTTCCAGCCCGGGGAGCTTCGGCGCCTCGCGCGCCGACAGGCGAGCTGCGGCGCCGTACGCGGCGTCGACGTGGAGCCAGAGGTGCTCGCGCTCGGCGAGATCCGCGAGCGCCGGGACGTCGTCGATCGAGCCCGTGTTTGTCGAACCGGCGACGGCGCAGATCGCGAACGGCATCAGGCCGGCGGCACGATCCTCCGCGATCGCCGCCGCGACGGGCGCCGCGCGCAGACGGAAGTCGTCCTCCGAGGGAACGATCCGGAGGGTGCCGTCCGGGAAGCCGAGGAGGTCCACCGCCCGCTCGACCGAGAAGTGGGTCTGATCGGAGGCGTAAACCCGGATCCCCTCGAGGGCGTCGCCTCGCGGCCGCTCCCCGCCGAGGAGCGTCCCCAGGTGGACGTCCCTCGCCACCGTGAGCGCCATGATGTTCGCCATCACGCCGCCGCTCGTCAGGACGCCCCAGGCATCGTCGTCGTAGCCGCACAGGTCGCAGAGCCACCGGACGACCTCCTCCTCGACGAGGGGGCCGGCCATCCCCGCGAGCCACAGGTCGATGCCCTGGTTCAGCCATTGGGCGAGGACCTCGCCCGCGACCGACATCGCGAGCGGGGGCGGCGTGAAGTAGCTGTACGAGCCCGGATGCTGCGCGGCGTAGGCGTACGGAGCCAGGCGCTCCCGGAACTCGTCCAGGACCTCGTCCGCGGTCCGACCCTCCGCCGGCGCGGGCCCGGGGGAGCCGCGATCGCCGAAGAACGTTCGCCGCGTCTCGGGGTACAGATCGGGCGCGGTCGGGCGGTCCGCGGCGGGTCCGTAGAGCCAGTCGAGCGCTTCCGTCCAGGTCCGTTCGCCGAGACGTTCCAGCGCGGCGCGCGATCGTTCCGGATCCAGGACGTCGATGAGCTCGGGCTCGGGATGGTCGAGCGGGTCGGACACCGGCGGATGCTATCGCGGCTCACCGCGGGTCCGGCCGTGTCGGTGGTCGCCGGTATCGTCCGGCGCCCATGTACGGGCGGGTCCTGGGGGTGGCGGTGCTCGGCGTCGGTGGCCGCCTGGTGACCGTGGAGGCGCACGTCGGTCGAGGGCTCCCTGCCCTGATCGTCACGGGGCTCCCTGGCGCCGGCGTGCAGGACGCGCGCGAGCGGATCCGCCCCGCCGTCGAAGGCGCGAAGCTCGAGTGGCCGCTCCGGCGTGTCGTGGTGAATCTCGCTCCGGCGAACCTCCGCAAGGAGGGACCGGGGCTCGACCTTCCGCTCGTGATGAGCGTGCTCGCGGCCACCCGGCAGGTCCCTCACGATCGACTCCGCGCGATCGCGTTCGCGGGCGAGGTCTCCTTGAAGGGTGAGCTGCTGACGACGCCGGGCATCCTGACGGTGGCGATCGCGGCCGCGCGGGCGGGTCTCGACGGCATCGTGGTGCCGGTGGCCAACGCGGTCGAGGCGGCTCAGGTCGAGGGACTGCACGTCGTCGGCGCGGAGACGCTGTCCGACGCCGTGGGCTTCCTCCGCGGCACGTGGTCCCCGCCCGCCTCGGTGAGCGCCATCGACGACGTGGCGGCTGCCGCGACGGTGGATCTCTCGGAGGTGCGCGGGCAGTCGCAGGCGCGACGGGCCCTCGAGGTCGCGGCGGCCGGTGGCCACAACCTGCTGATGGTCGGGTCGCCCGGCGCCGGCAAGACGATGCTCGCCCGGCGGCTGCCGACGATCCTGCCCGAGCTCTCGCGCGAGGAGGCGCTGGAGGCGACGCAGCTCCATTCGGTCGCCGGCCTGCTCGGGGCGTCCAGAGGGTTGCTCCGCGCGCGTCCGTTCCGGGCACCCCACCACTCGGTCTCGACGGTCGGCTTGTTGGGCGGAGGCAGCACGTTCGTCCGGCCGGGCGAGGTGAGCCTCGCGCACCACGGCGTCCTCTTCCTCGACGAGCTGACGGAGTTCCGTCGCGACGCTGTGGAGGGCCTGCGCCAGCCACTCGAGGACGGCCGTGTCGTGATCACGCGGGCGGTCGGATCCGTCGAGTTCCCGGCCAGGTTCACCCTCGTGGCCGCTGCCAATCCGTGCCCGTGCGGGTTCGACGGCGACGAGATGCGGCGCTGCGTGTGCCGACCCGACCGGGTCCAGCTGTATCGGAACAAGCTCTCGGGCCCGCTCCTCGACCGGATCGACATCCGGCTCCGCATCCCGCGGCTCACGAAGCAGGAGCTGCTCGGCTCGTCGCCGGGCGAGGCGTCGGCGGTCGCGCGCGCGCGGGTCGAGGAGGCGCGTGACCGGCAACGCCGTCGGTGGGCTACCCTCGGCCTCGCGTGGAACGCCCATCTGCCAGGGCCGGTCGCGCGCCGGAGCTGTTCGTTGTCGTCCGACGCCGAGGTCCTGCTCACCGAGGCCGTGGAGACGCTCGCGCTCACGGGCCGGGGCTTCGACCGCGCGATCAAGGTCGGCCGGACGATCGCGGACCTGGACGGATCGGAGCGCCTCGAGGCGGCCCACCTGGCCGAGGCGCTGTCGTACCGGAGCGGGTTCGGCACGGGGGAGCTCGCCCGTGCCGTCTGAACCGGAACCGCCGCCGCCCCGCGGCTGGCCGCGCGGGTTCGGCTCCGGCGAGGAGGAACGCCGAGCGCTCCTCACGCTGTCGGAGCTGCGCGGGCTGCGTCCTCTCGCCGTGCACGCCGAAGCGTGGGGCACGGGCTCGGCCGCGGGATGCCTCGAGTCGGTTCGGCGCGGCCGGATCGGCAGCGACGGCGATCGTAGGTGGCTGACGAGGATCGACCCGGCGGCGGCCGACGACCGTGTGGCGGGAGCCGGGGCGAGGATCGTCACGCCCACGGATCCGGAGTACGAGGAGCGGTTGCTCGACCTCTCCGATCCGCCCGCGTGCCTCTTCGTACGGGGGAGGAGTCTCGGCGACCTTCCCGATCGCGTCGCGATCGTCGGCTCGAGGAGGTGCTCGGACCTCGGCCGGGACGTGGCCCACGATCTCGGGCGGGCGCTCGTCGCCGCCGGGCTGGCCGTCGTGTCCGGCGCCGCGCACGGGATCGACGCGGCAGCCCACCACGGCGCGGTCCGGGCCGGAGGCCGCACGGTCGCGGTGCTCGGCTCGGGGATCGACGTCGCCTACCCCGCCAGCAGCCGGCTGCTGCTCGCGCGGATCGCGGAAGGGGGCACGATCGTGAGCGAGTACCCGCCAGGGACGCCGACGGGCCCGCAGCACTTCCCGGCTCGGAACCGGATCGTCGTGGCGCTCGCCAGAGCCCTCGTGGTCGTGGAGGGAGAGGCGAAGAGCGGTTCGCGGATCTCCGTCGACCACGCGCTCGAGCTCGGCCGCGAGGTGTTCGCCGTGCCGGGCCCCGTCACGAGCCCGCTCGCCGAGACCCCGTTGGAGATGATCCGCGACGGCGCCACGCTGATCCGCGGAGCGGACGACCTGCTCGACGACCTGGGGATCGATCGAGCGGCGCCGCCTCCGGCACCGCCGGACCTCGAGGGCGTCGAACGGCGGCTCTGGGAAGCCCTGGCGGGACGTCTTGTGCCCGATGCCATCGCTCGCCGGGCGGGGATGTCCGTCCCGGAGGTCATGACCACCCTCGTCCGGCTCGAGCTCCGTGGTCTGGTGTCGGGCGAGGGCGGGCGGTACGAGCGGCGCCTGCGCTCCGTGCTCAGCGGCCCACCGCGGACCACCGAGAGGGTTGCGCCGCCCCCCTCCGGTTGATAGACAGGGCAACGACCGACCGGGAGCGTGCATGCCCCAGGGACTTCCCCCAACCGAGATCCGGCTGCTCAACGACTTCGAGGAGCATCTGCGCCTCGAGCGCCGGTTGTCCCCGCACACCGTGACCGCTTATCGCGGAGACCTGAAGCAGCTGGCCACGTTCCTCAACAGGGATCGGTCGTCGCTGGGGAAGGCGCCGTACCCGCTCCTGCGGCGCTTCCTCGCGCAGCAGCACACGCTCGGCTACGCCCGCGCCACGATCGCGCGCCGGGTGGGCGCGATCAAGACGTTCTTCCGCTGGGCCGTGTCGACCGAGCGCATCGACGCGGATCCGTCGATGCTCCTCGGCAGTCCCAAGGTCGTGAATCGCCTCCCCACGGTGCTCCGCCCGAAGGAGGCGGCGGTGCTGGCCGAGGCGCCGGTCGTCGTCGAGGGGTCCGACGCCTTGGAGCCCGCGATCGCGCTGCGGGATCGGGCGGTGCTCGAGCTCCTCTACGGCTCCGGCCTGCGTGTGGGTGAGGTCGCCTCGCTCACGCTCGACCGGGTCGACGTGCGCCGTGAGCGGGTGAACGTGCTCGGGAAGGGTTCGAAGGAGCGAGAAGTACCCATATCCGAGTACGCCGCCGACGCCCTGCGCGACTACGTGGCGCTCGGACGCCCGCAGATGGCTCCCCAGGGATCGCGCCAGCTCTTCCTCAATCGGCGGCGCAAACCCTTCAGTGAGCGCGATATCCGTTCGATGGTTGAACGGTATGGCGCTACCCTGCTGCCGGGGAGGCGGGTGACCCCGCACACCTTGCGGCACTCGTTCGCGACCCATCTGCTGGAAGGAGGAGCCGACATCAGAGCCGTGCAGGAGCTGCTCGGGCACGCGAGCGTCGCCACGACGCAGCGGTACACGCACGTCTCGCGACGCCGGCTCTTCGACGCGTACGCGCGTGCGCACCCGAGGGCCTGACGTGGCGACAGCGAAGAAGGTGGCCACCAAGCCCCCGCAACGCGTCCGCAAGGCCGCGACCAAGACCGTCAGGATCCCCCCGGCGGCCGACGAAGAGCTCATGACGCGGTGGGACGTCTTCAAGGAGACCGGCGACCGCGACGCTCGGGAGAAGCTGATCCTGCACTACGCCCCGCTCGTGAAGTACGTCGCGAGCCGCGTGGCGTCGGGTCTGCCGTCCAGCGTGGACCAGCACGACCTCGTGAGCTACGGGATGTTCGGGCTGATCGACGCGCTCGAGAAGTTCGAGCCGGGCCGCGGGAACAAGTTCGAGACCTACGCGATCCCCAGGATCAAGGGGGCGATCATCGACGAGCTGCGCGCGATGGACTGGGTGCCGCGCTCCGTCCGGTTCAAGGCCCGAGAGCTCGAGAAGGCCCAGGCGGACCTCGAGGCGATGCTGAAACGTCAGCCCACCGAGGAGGAGCTGGCCGACCGACTCGGGATGACCCGGAGCGAGCTCCACGAGATGGTGTCCCAGATCTCCTTCGTCTCGGTCCTCGCCCTCGACGAGGTCGTCGGTGCCGGGAGCGAGCGGGGCGAGTCGGTCGCGCTGATCGACACGCTCGCCGACAAGGGCATCGATCCCGCCTGGGGGCTGGAGAGCCAGGAAACACGCGGCCTGCTGGCCGCCGCGATCAACTCCCTCACCGAGCGGGAGAAGATCGTCGTCACGCTCTACTACTTCGAAGGCCTCACGCTGGCCGAGATCGGCGAGATCCTCGGCGTGACGGAGTCCCGCGTGTGTCAGATCCACACGAAGGCCGTCGGCGGCCTCCGCGGTCAGCTCACCGAGGAGGACTGACCCCGCACCGGTGTGACGCGCTTCACGGCGCGGGCGCCCCCGGCCTCCTACCGTTCCCCTCGTGAAGAAGCTCGTCGTGCTCTGCGTGATCCTGGCGTTCTCCCTGCCCGGGCCGGCGCACGCCGCGGGGGACTGGGTGTGGCCTGTCGTGGGGCCGATGATCCGCGGGTTCGACCCGCCGGACTCGCCCTTCGGCTCCGGTCACCGAGGGATCGACATCGCGGCGGCGGTCGGCACCGCCGTCCGGGCGACCGCCGCCGGCACGGTCACCTTCGCCGGACCGGTCGGGGGGCGGCTGTTCCTCACGATCGACCACGGCGGCGGTCTGGAGTCGACGTACTCGTGGGTCGAGGCGCTGCACGTCCGTCGCGGCGATCCGGTCGCGCGTGGCCAGCTGATCGCCAGGTCGGGGACCGGCCACGCGGGGGTGCTCGTGCCGCACCTCCACCTCGGGGTCCGTGTCCTCGACGCGTACGTGGATCCGCTCGACTACCTGGCACCCGTGGAGGTCTGGCGGTTCATCCGTCTGGCGCCGATCACGTCAGCTTGAGTATCTCCGGCGAAGGGAGCCGCTAGGATGACGCGGCCTTGCGCCCCTTCCGTCTCTCCCGCGTTCCACGTCGCTCGCTCGCGGTGGCCTGCGTCACGGTCTCCGTCGTCCTGGCGGTGCCGCTCACGGCCCTCGCCGAGTGGGATCAGTACCAGGGCGGAACCCTGCACGACGGGTTCTCCGACGGTCCGTCCGCGCCGCTCGCCGTGACCTGGTCCAACCGGGACATCACGCTCGAGGGCACCGGCGCCGCCGCGGGGCTCTCCCTGCCGGTGGTCGCGGAGGACGGGACGATCGTCGTGGTGGCCCCCAACGCCGTCCTCGCCTTCGACGGCGAGGACGGCTCGGAGGTCTTCTCCGCCGACCGGGATCTCGGCCCCTCCTCCCAGCCCGCGGTTGGGGCCGGGGCCGAGGGGCCGATCGTGGTCTTCACCGAGGGCTCGGGCGCCGCCGCGGCGAGCGGTTCCGCCACGCCGTCGCCGTCGCCGTCGCCCTCGCCCGCCCAGGAGGACGACGCGTTCGACTCGCACGTGAACGCGGTCGACCTCGCGACCGGCGAGGCTGCGTGGGGATCGCCGGTCCCGCTCGACGACGTCGTGCAGGTGCCGGTAACGACGGACGAGACGGCTGCCTACGTGGGTGATGGCGGGGGCCGGGTCACGGCGATCGAGCTCGCGTCGGGCGAGGTCCGTTGGACGGCCGACGTGGGGTCGCCGATCGCCGGGGCGATCGCGCGAGACGACGGTCGGGCGCTCGTCACCGTGCTGGGCGGGCGTGACGAGCCGTCGGAGATCGTTGCGCTCGAGGCCGCGAGCGGCGAGGAGGAGTGGCGCGTCAGCGAAGAGACCGCCTCGACCCTCGTCACCGCGCCCGTGGTGGCGGACGGTCGCATCCTCGTGTTGGACGACCTCGGAGGGGTGCTCGCGTTCGAGGCGGAGAACGGCCGCTTCCTCTGGCGTTCCCAGGTCACGAACACGCTCGCCCAGGAGCCCTTCCGGCTCCGGGGCGTGATGGGGCCGGCGCCGGTCTCGTCGGACGGCCAGGTCGTCGCCGTCGACGTGACCGGGCGGGTGTACGCCTTCGACGCCGAGACCGGCGCCGAGCAGTGGGATCACGCCCTGAACGAGTCGACGCAGTTCGCGCCGCCGCTGCTCACGGACGAGCACGTCCTCGTGCCCACCGACAGCGGGATCCTCTTCGCGGTCGACCGCGACACGGGGCACCTGGTCGGGCGGACCCACAGCGGAGAGGCGTTCCTCCGCGGACTCGCGGACGCGGGCGACGTCCACGTCGGCGTCACCGGCGCCGGCGACGCGGGGCTCGTGGCGTTCGGCGCCGCCGCCGGCGGGACCCTCCTCGACGAGCCGTCTCCCACCGCTCCCGACGCCGGCCCGCTGCTCCTCGGGTTCGCCCTGGGCGGACTCCTCGTCGGCGCCGCCGCGATCCTGCTCACGCGACCCCTGCAGAGCCGGCTCGGTCCGGCGCTTCCTCCCCCCACGGACCCGGGCCCCGTCGAGGAGCTCGGGTGAGCGGGCAGAAGCAGCGCCGGCAGGTCGCCGTCCAGACTCCGCCTCGCCGCCGGCTCTTCTCGAACATGGCGGCGCCCCCGATGGACTCGATGCCGAGGATCCGCACGTCCTTCACGAGAGGCCTCGCCGGGACGTGGTCCAGCCCGGTGCTCGTGGGATCCCTCCTCGCGTGGCTGTTCGTGGAGTGGGTCGCGATCGTCGCACTCGGATATCCGGGCCCGTTCGCCCTGCTCGCCCATCTCTCGGCGCCCACGCCGATGAGCACCTTCTCGGACCTGTCCATCGCGATCGGGGTCTTCGGCGTGCAGCGGGGCATCCTGCTCGTGTTCGTCCCGGCGGCGGTGCACGCCGTCTGGTTCTCGTGGCTCGTGGGGCTCGCGATCGACGCCATCGAGACCGGAGAGACGAGTCGCTGGGGCGGGATCAGGGGGCTCCGAGCGTTCCCGATCGTCTTCGCGCTGCACGTGATCGGCGTGCTGGTCGTGTTCGGTTCGCAGATCGCGGCCGCGCTGGGGGGAACCGGCCTGGCGTTCCTGATCCAGATGGCGGCGCTCGTCCTCGCGACCTGGGCCTTCGCGTTCGCCCCCATCATCGCGGTCACGGAGCAGCGACGGTTCCGTGACTGCCTCGGGCGATCGATCCGCGCGGCGCGGATGCCCGGATCCGGGAACCTGTCCTTCGCCGGGATCTATGTCGTGCCCGTCTTCGCGACGTTCCTCTCGCCCGGCGTGCCGGGGGCGGTGCTCGGGGTGAATCCCGACGTCACCGCGTGGGCCTACGTCGTCCTGATGAACCTGCTGCACGCGGCGATCGTCGGCGCGTTCGCCCTCCGCTATCTGGCGATCGCCGCCGAGGTCCCCGATGCGCCCGTCCGGACGGCGCCGGTGCGCGAGCGTCCAAGCACGCGGGGCAGGCCACGCGCGGGGGGGCGAGGCGTTAGCCCGCATCGCCGCTGGTAGACTGCGCCGCGCCGGCGTCGGAAGACGCCGAGCACGCACGTCCGAGGACCGCGACGGCGGGGTCCCAGGCCCAAGAACCAGAGATGGACCGGGCCGCCCGCGGGGAGATCCGGACGGAGGGAGAAACCACTCAGCAGGAGGGAACGTGCCTGTCGTCACCAGGCGGGAGCTACTCGAGGCCGGCGTGCACTTCGGCCACCAGACCAGACGGTGGAACCCGAAGATGCAGCGCTATCTGTTCGGGGAGCGGTCCGGCATCTACATCATCGACCTCGAGAAGTCCCTCGCGGGCATCGAGGAGACCTACGAGTTCGTCCGGGACCTGGGCCGCCGCCGCGGCACGATCCTGTTCATCGGCACGAAGAAGCAGGCCCAGGAGGTCGTGGAGGAGCACGCGGGACGGATCGGCATGCCCTTCGTCAACAACCGCTGGCTCGGCGGGATGCTCACGAACTTCACCACCATCTCCCGGCGACTGGTCCGGCTCCGCGAGCTGCGCGAGATGGAGTCCTCCGGCGCGATGGACAACCTTCCCAAGAAGGAAGTGATCCGGCTCCACCGGGAGCGAGAGAAGCTCGAGCGGAACCTCGGTGGCATCCAGGCCCTCGAACGCCTGCCGGACGCCGTCTTCGTCGTCGACACGAAGAAGGAGCAGATCGCGGTCACGGAAGCGCGGAAGCTCGACATCCCCGTGATCGCGATCGTCGACACGAACTGCGACCCCGACGAGGTGGACTACGTGATCCCCGGCAACGACGACGCGATCCGCGCCGTCAGCCTCGTGACCCGCGTGATCGCCGATGCCCTCGCCGAGGGCTACGGGATGGCGAAGGACGAGGTGATCGAGAAGTCGGTCGCACGGCGTCCGACCGCCGCCCCACGCCGCTCCACGACGGCGGCGCCGGCGCCGGCGGACGAAGACGTGCCGTCGGCCGAGGACGCCGCCGCGATCGCGGCCAGCACGGTGTTCGAGCCCGACCTGCCGGACGCGGACGTCTCCACGGAGCCCGAGGTCGTCGTCGAGTCCGAGGAGACGACCCCCGAGGAGGTCGCTCCGGGTGCGTCCCCGGAGGGCGGTGCATGATCGACATCTCGGCGGACCAGGTGAAGACCCTCCGCGAGCGCACGGGCGCGGGGATGATGGACTGCAAGCGAGCGCTCCAGGAGACTGGCGGCGATCTCGACCAGGCGATCGAGCTGCTGCGCGAGAAGGGGCTGGCGTCGGCGGCCAAGCGTGCCGACCGAACCGCCGACCAGGGCCTCGTCGACAGCTACATCCATTTCAACAACACGGTGGGGGTGCTCGTGGAGGTCAACAGCGAGACCGACTTCGTCGCGAGCACGGACGAGTTCAAGCAGCTCGTGAAGGACGTCGCGCTCCACATCGCGAGCCCCGCCGCGCCCCGCTGGCTCACCCGCGAGGACGTGCCGGCCGAGGTCGTTCAGCAGGAGGAGCACATCGCCCGCGCGCAGGCGAAGGAAGCCGGGAAGCCCGAGAACATGATGGAAGGGATCGTCGAGGGCAAGCTCAAGGCCTTCTACCAGGGCTCGGTGCTGCTCGAGCAACCGTACGTGAAGGACGATTCGAAGACGATCCAGCAGCTCCTCGACGGGGTGGCCGCCAAGGTCGGGGAGAAGGTTGCCGTTCGCCGGTTCGTCCGATACAAGCTGGGTGAGTCCGCCGAGGCCTGAGGTCCTCAGGCAGACGCCCCGACCAGGCGGTCTCGAGGGGAGCGCACGCGAACGTGACGGAGAGGGGACCCGGAAGGGCGGAGTACCACCGTGTTCTCCTCAAGCTCTCCGGGGAGGCGTTCGCACCGACCGACGGCACGGGGATCGACACCGAGTCGACGGCGTTGATCGCCCGACAGCTCGCGGAGGTCCTCGACCTGGGTGCCCAGATCGCGGTCGTGGTCGGAGGGGGCAACATCTGGCGCGGGCGCCAGGCGCCCGCGATCGAGCGGAGCCGCGCCGACTACATGGGCATGCTCGCCACCGTGATGAACGCCCTCGCCCTGCAGGACTCGCTCGAGAAGCTGCACGTGGCGACGCGCGTCCAGACGGCGATCCAGATGACCCAGCTCGCCGAGCCGTTCATCCCGTTGCGAGCGCGGCGGCACCTCGAGAAGGGCCGGGTGGTGATCTTCGCGGCCGGGCTCGGCGTCCCGTACTTCTCCACGGACACCTGCGCGGCGCAGCGCGCCCTCGAGATCGGCGCCGACGCGCTCATCAAGGGGACCAAGGTCGACGGCGTCTACACCGCCGACCCCAAGGTCATCCCGGGCGCCGTCCGGCTCGACGAGGTCGAGTACGTCGACATCCTGCGTGAGGGCTATCAGGTGATGGACGCGACGGCGATCTCCCTGTGCATGGAGAACAAGCTGCCGATCATCGTGTTCGACCTCTGGGAAGAGGGCAACATCCGGCGCGTCGTCTTGGGCGAGCCGGTGGGCTCGCTCGTCCACGGGGGCGCGGGATGACCGTCGACTCCTCGATGAAGGACGCGGACCACAAGATGGAGCAGGCGCTGGTGCACCTCCGGGAAGACCTGTCGTCGATCCGGACCGGTCGTGCCTCCGGTGCCGTCCTCTCCCGGGTGATGGTCGAGTACTACGGAACGCCCGTGCCGCTCAACCAGCTCGCCTCCGTCAACGTGCCCGAGCCGCGGCTCCTGGTGGTCCAGCCGTTCGACAAGAGCTCGATCGGGCAGATCGAGAAGGCGATCCAGCAGAGCGAGCTGGGGATCACGCCGTCCAACGACGGTCAGGTGATCCGCCTCGCCTTCCCGCCGCTCACCGAGGAGCGGCGGAAGGAGCTCGTCAAGCAAGTGCACCACCGCGCCGAGGAGGGCCGCGTCGCCGTGCGCAACGTCCGGCGCCACGCGAAGGATGATATGGAGAAGCTTGAGCGGGAGCATTCCATCTCGGAAGATGAGCTCCTGAGGGGAGAGAAGGAGCTCCAGAAGCTGACGGACCGATACGTGGCGGAGATCGATGAGATCCAGCGCCACAAGGAATCTGAGCTCATGGAGGTCTAGTGCCCGACGACGAGCACGAGAAGGACGACCTGTTCGAGGATCTCGACAAGTTCTTCGCCCCCATCAAGGAGGTCGACTGGGACGAGCCCGAGGAGGCACCGGCGGCGTCGGGGTCGGGGTCGGGGTCGGAGGAGGAGCACGTCAGCGTCCGCCGCGAGCCGGAGCCCATGGTCACGGTCCCACCCGCGACGGAGGCGCCCGCCGCCACGTTCGAGGATGACGAAGACGACGACGAAGACTGGTACGACACCGCCTCCCTCGAGCCCGTCGGGGAAGCCCTCGGTGGCACCGTCGGCGAGGTCGAGAGTGAGCCGGCGGTCGCCGGCCCCGCGGCGATGGCGCCGTCCGACGACGACGACGACGAGGACGACCTCTTCCGTCGCCCCGCCACCGCGGACGCCTGGCCGACGGATGAGCAGGAGCGGCCGTCCGAGGAGGAGCTCGAGGAGGCCGCCGCCCACTTCGCCGGTCCCGGGGGCGACCAGGGCGCCGGCGCCCCGGGGCCGCGCGTGGTACAGATCGACGAGGAGAGCGCGGCCGATCTCATGGAGGAGCTCGGGGCCGAGCCGTATCCGGCCGAGGGAGGCGGGGAGGGAGAGGAGGATGTCTTCGCCGCCATGGCGGAGGAGGAGCCGTCCCGCACGATCGTCGTCGGGGCGGAGGGCCTCGGCGGCCCCAGCTGGCAGGAGCCGGCATCGGTCGAGGTCGGAGCCGATCTCGACCGGCGCGGGACCGAGCGGGACATGCCGGCGGCGTTCCTGACGGGCATCGTCCTGGCGGGGGTCGCGCTCGTGGCGCTCGTGGTGGGCGATGGCGTCTTCGCGGTGGTCGCCGGGGGCGTGGCGCTGGTCGCGCAGGGGGAGCTGTACGGGGTGATGGTCAAGCACCATCGGCAGCCGGCCACGGCGGTCGGTCTCACAAGCGGCGTGCTCGTGCTCGCCGGCGCGTACTACCACGGCGAGGCCGGGATCCTGTCGATGCTGGCGCTCGGCCTGCTCGCGACGTTCCTGTGGTTCATGACGGTGCCGGCGCCGCACCGGCGGGACACCGTCGGCAACATCGGACTCACCCTGCTCGGCCTGGTCTGGATCCCGGTGCTCGCCGGTTCGCTCCTCGTGATCCTGACGACGTTCGACACCACCGTCGTGGTCGCGATCGTCGGGCTCACGTTCGTGTTCGACACCGTGGCGTTCGTGATCGGCTCGGTCTGGGGTGGCTCGTTCGTGCAGCGTCCGCTGGCGCCGGCGACGAGCCCCAAGAAGTCGATCGAAGGGCTGCTGGTGGCGACGCTGGCCACGGTCGCCGTCTCCGTCGGATTCGTGACCGCGCTCGTCGACGCCGGCCCCGGACTCTTCGCGGACAGCAAGCTGAACGCGATGTGGCTCGGGCTCGTCGTCTCGCTGGCGGCCACGTTCGGCGATCTCGCGGAATCCCTGATCAAGCGCGACGTCGGGGTGAAGGACATGGGGAGCGTCCTGCCGGGCCACGGCGGCGTCCTCGACAGGATCGATTCGCTGCTGTTCGTCGCGCCGGGAGCGCTCCTGCTCCTGCGGGTGATCGCCTTCTAGGTTCTGGGCGCTCGCCACAGGTTCCCTTGCGGTCGGGGGTAGTCTGTGGTGGATGCGGAGCGTCACCATCCTCGGTTCGACGGGGTCGGTCGGGACCCAGGCCCTGGACGTCGTCCGGCGCAACGCCGAGCGATTCAAGGTCGTCGGCCTGTCGGCGGCCGGTACGAACGAGGACCTCCTCGTGGGTCAGATCCGCGAGTTCCTGCCGCCGCTGGTCGGCATCGCCGACGAGGCCGCCGCCGAGGAGGTTCGGACCAAGCTCGGTGCGCTCCGCGGCGTGGAGCTCGTCGTCGGCCCCGACGCCGCCGAACGGCTCGCGTCGGACACCGAGGCGGACCTGGTGCTCAACGCCCTCGTCGGATCGTCGGGTCTCGGCCCCACGTTGGGGGCGCTGCAGAACGGCAAGACGCTCGCGCTCGCGAACAAGGAGTCGCTCGTCGTGGGCGGCGAGCTCGTGATGGACCTGATCAAGGGGGAGCCGGAGCGGCTCCTGCCGGTCGATTCGGAGCACGCGGCGCTCGCGATGGCGCTCCGCGGCGAGCGGCGCGAAGACCTCAAGCGCGTGGTCCTCACGGGCTCCGGCGGCCCGTTCCGCGGATGGACCGCGACGGAGCTGGCCAAGGCCTCGATGAAGGAGGCGCTCCAGCACCCGGTGTGGTCGATGGGCCCGAAGATCACGATCGACTCCGCCACCCTCATGAACAAGGGCCTCGAGGTGATCGAGGCGCACTACCTCTTCGGCCTGGAGTACTCCCAGATCCACGTGCTGATCCATCCGGAGGGGGTCGTGCACGCGATCGCCGAGTTCCGCGACGGCTCGATGCGGGCAGAGATGGCATCCCCGGACATGCGGCTCCCTATCCAGCTCGCCCTGGCGTGGCCGGAGCGGCTCCCGACCGGCGTGAACCCCGTGCCCCTCACCGAGACACCCCTGAGGTTCGAGCCCGTCGACCACGAGGCGTTCCCGGCGGTGGATCTCGCCTATCGCGTCGGGGGCCTCGGTCTCACGTTCCCCGCGGTGATGAACGCGGCGAACGAGGTCGCGGTGATGGCGTTCCTCGACGGGAAGATCTCGCTCCCTCGCATCGTGGAGATCGTGCAGACGATCGTCGACGAACACGAACCACCCTCGGTCGTCTCGGTCGTGCACATCGAGCGCGCGGATTCGTGGGCTCGGCGCCGCACGGCGGAGATCGTCGAGGCTCGCTGAGTGGGCGGCCCCCTCGCGATCGTCGCGTTCCTCGGGCTGATCCTCCTCGTGGTGATCCCGATCCACGAGCTCGGTCACCTGCTGGTGGCCAAGCGCTTCGGGTTCAAGATCCAGGAGTACTTCGTCGGGTTCGGGCCGAGGCTGTGGTCCGTGCGCCGCGGCGAGACGGAGTACGGCGTGAAGGCGATCCCGGCCGGCGGGTACGTGAAGATCGGCGGGATGAACCCCTACGAGCCCGTCGCTCCCGAGGACGTGGCGCGCGCGTACGGGTCGAAGCCGCTCTGGCAGCGTGCGCTCGTGATCCTCGCCGGCCCGTTGTCCCACGTCCTCGTCGGCGCCGTCCTGTACTTCGCGCTCTACGCGACCTACGGCGATCCGAACACGGACCTCGTGGTCGTGGGGGAGGTCGCCCCCACCCTCGACGGGGCGACGTCCCCGGCGGCCGAAGCAGGCCTGCAGGCGGATGACGTCGTGATCCGCGTGGGGGACCTGGAGCGTCCCACGCCGGACTCGCTCGGGCGCTACGTCACGCGGTACGCGATGGCCCAGCCCGGCCAGCCCCTGACCTACGTCATCGAGCGTGACGGACGGACACGGTCGTTGGCGATCGTCCCCCAGCTCGTGACGGAGGACGACGAGACGCGCGGCCGCATCGGCTTCACGCTCGGCGCCGAGCGGTTGTCCGTCCCCGAGTCGGCGGTGATCTCGGGCGAGTGGGTCGGGAAAGCGGCGTGGAACAGCGTCACGACGATCCCCAAGATCTTCACCGTGGGCGTGGGTCGGACGTTCTCCGTCCTCTTCACCGACGCGAAGCGCGCGCCCAACGACGCCGTCAGCCTGGTCGGCGTCAGCCAGCAGATCGGGAGTGCGGGCGAGCGTGGCGACTGGGGCCTCTTCCTCGGATTCGCCGCCTACGTCACGATCTTCATCGGGGTCGTCAACCTGATCCCGCTGCCGCCGCTCGACGGTGGTCACCTCCTGGTCCTCGCCTGGGAGAAGATCTCGGGCCGCCAGGCCGACTATCGCAAGCTCGTGCCGGTCTCGGCGGCGGTGATCGTCTTCCTCTCGATGTTCGCCATCGCGACCGTCTTCCTCGACATCACCGAGCCGCTGCCCCTCATCTAGCGCCGCCCGAGCCCCGCCACGATTTCTCCATGTCGTGAGGCCGTGGCTCGCGGGGCCCGGTGGATACGATGACGTCGTGGCACCTCAGAGCGTGCTCGTCGTCGAGGACGAGGACGCGATCGCCGAAGCCGTCCGAGCCCGTCTCCAGAGCGAGGGGTACGACGTGATCGTCGCCTCCGACGGGCTCGATGCGATCCGCCGGCACGCCGAGCACCGCCCGGACCTGGTGGTGCTCGACCTGATGCTGCCGGGCATGGACGGCCTCGAGGTCTGCAAGCGGATCCAGCGGGACGGGTGGACCCCGGTGCTCATGCTCACCGCGAAGGCAGAGGAGGCCGACAAGGTCGCGGGATTCGCGGTCGGCGCCGACGACTACCTCACCAAGCCCTTCAGCCTGCGCGAGCTCGCCGTTCGGGTCCAGGCCATCCTCCGCCGCCGTGAGCGGATCGAGGCGTCGATGGCCGACGGCGACCCGATCGAGCGGGAGGGCCTCCTGATCGATGCGAAGCGCCGTCGCGCCGAGGTGGACGGGGCCGAGGTCCAGCTGACGCCCCTCGAGTTCGAGATCCTCCTCGCGCTCGCGCGCGAGCCCGGCGTCGTGCTCTCCCGAGACCAGCTGATGGACCGGATCTGGGGCTACCGCGATCACGCGGGCGGGCGAGTCGTCGACTCGCACGTGGCGCGTCTTCGCCGCAAGATCGGCGAGGACGGCAACGACCCACGGTTCATCCGGACCGTGCACGGTGTCGGGTACGCGTTCAAGGGATGACGATGGCGACCCGGCCGTTGGACAGGCTCACGTCGA
>JBOGVD010000033.1:0-53455 GCA_050696355.1 Actinomycetota bacterium | reverse complement strand
GCGATCGGCTCCTCGCGCGAGGGTATCGGGTGGTCGCGCTCGACGATCTGTCCACGGGCCGGATGGAGAACCTCGCGGACGCATCGGGCCGCGGAGACGCGTTCACGTTCGAGCAGGCGGACGTCCGCACGGAGGCGGCGGCCGAGGTCTTCGCTCGTCACCGGCCGGAGGTGGTGATGCATCTGGCCGCGCAAGCGGGCGTGCGTCCGTCACTCGACGATCCGGATCACGATGCGAGCGTGAACATCATGGGCTCCTTGAACGTGCTCCGACAGGCTTCCGCCGTTGGAGCTCGGAAGGTCGTCTACGCCGCTTCGGGCGGGACACTCTACGGGGAGCCGGCGAACGTTCCGGTCCGCGAGTCATCTGCGGAAGGAGCCCACCCCGAGTCTCCGTACGGCATCAGCAAGAAGGTGGTGCTCGAGTATCTGAACGTCTTCTCGCGCCAGCGAGGCCTGGCTTTCACCGCCCTGGCGCTCGGCAACGTCTACGGACCCCGGCAGGACCCCATGGGGGAGGCGGGTGTGATCTCGATCTTCGCCGCATCCATGCTGGCGGGTCGACCGGCGACCGTCTTCGGGGATGGTGAACAGACGCGCGACTACGTCTACGTGGGGGATACGGTCGACGCGTTCGTCGCTGCGATGGACCGAGCCTCGGGAACCCTCGTCAACATCGGTACCGGCGTGGAGACTTCGGTCAACGCGATCCACGCGATGCTGGCCGAAATCATCGGGACGGCCCCCGCGCCCGTGTACGGATCGCAGCCGCAGGGAGAGCTGCGCAGGATCGCACTCGACAATCGGCGGGCGGCGTCGGAGCTCGCATGGACCCCGAAGATCGACCTCCGGTCCGGGTTGGCCCGGACCGCCGAGCACCTCAGCGCGCGCCTTCGTCCGGCATCCGGCTGAGGGTCCGAGACGACGGTGATGGCGGCGGCTTCGGGTTCACGATCTCCAGGAGCTCCTCGGGGCGGCGCCTCGCGGCGGTCGCGAGGACTTCGACGTCACCTGCTCGCAGCGTGATCATCTGGGTGTCGCGCTCCCCTCGCTGCGAGAGCACCTGCCGGATGAATCGGCGGATCAGCTCGCTTTCCGGTGACCGCAGCCCGGCCAGCTTCGAGAGATCGATCTCCGGCTCGGTGCGCCCCTCGACCGCACGAAGGATCTCGCCGAGCACCCGTTCCGGGAGGACGTCCAGCATCCGGCACAGCTCGCAGAAGCGCACCAGGGAGATCGTCCGTTCACCGCGCTCGTAGCCCGCCACCGACGTCGGTCGGAAGCTCCCCGATGAGGCATCGGCGAGATCCTTGAGCGTCATCCCACGGTCGAGCCTGGCGCGGCGGAGCGCGCGCCCGATCTCCAGAGCCATGGATCGCATCCTTCTGGTTTCCTCGCCGTGGGGCCCGTGGGAGACCAACTGTAGAGCCGATCATGGACGAGTACTGTCTGACGCGCAGGACGCTGGTGACGTAGGTTTCCTGCCGAACGCGCGTGATTCACGGAAGTGCACATCGTCGAACGCGCTCCGTGGTTCGACCGGGGAGCGGGATCGCCGCCGAAGAAATCCCCCGAGGGGCCGCGGAGCGTCCGGGGGCAACGCTTCGGCGCCTGGCAGACTTTCCCGAGAATGGGCTTGCAGGGGACGCATTCCGCGTTGTAGGGTTCCTCCTACGCTATTCAGGCTAGCCTGCATGGTGGATGGGTTCCGGGAGGGCATTTCCCCCTTTTGGGGGACAAGGTGATGCAGGAGGATTAGTTAGCTTCGGGTCGGGAAGGTTGATTGTCGAAGCGCTGATAATCGTCGTCACCGTGGCGGAGGAAGGCTGGGGGACGGGTTGCAAACAGGTACTCGCCGACGTAGCCAGGATGGTCCATCGACCGTAACGGAGACCCTTTCCTACGCTTTGGCTTCTGCGCGCAGCCCGGAGGAAGCGGCTGCGTGCGCGACGAGATGGATCCGGGAGGCCATCGGCTCGGAGGCGGTCGTCCAGGTGGCGCGACCGGATGCCTCAGGCAGGCTCCGCACCGTGTGGCGGGAGGGTGAGGTCCCCGTCGTGGGGCGCGCGATCACCATCTCGCGGCGGGTGGCGTTCGAGACGAGAGCGATCTCACATGTCGACCTTCCGACCGGAGCACGGAAGCGCACGGCGTTCTTCCCGATGCTGTTCCGGGAGATCGCATTGGGCGTCCTGGAGATCCAGGGAAGCAGGGGCGCGATCCAGGAGGGATCCGGCACCCTCGCGACGATCGCCTGCCAGCTGGCAGGCGTCCTGGCCGGTCTCGCCGAGCGAGAGGGATTGGAACGGGAGCTGGAAACCCTCGAGGGTGTCGCGGGCATCGGTCGCCAGGTCCTCCGGTCGCGGGGACCCGAAGAGGCGCTGGGGATCGTCGCGACGGCTCTCTGGCATGAGTTCCGGACGCCCGTCGCCATCTGGTGGGGAGAGGACCACGGGCCTCGCACCCTCGTGGCCGTCGCCGGCCTGAACGCCCAGAGGAACGACGACCTCGAGCGGCATGTGGGGTCGGTGCTTCCCGGTGGCAAGATGACCTTCCGCCGGCGGGTGGATCTGAGCGGTCGGTTCTCCGAGGCGTTGGGCGTCGGCCGCGTCACGATCCAGGAGGCGGGGGACGCCCTGGTGTTCGTGGCGAACACCGGGCCGCTCATCCAACGTCGGGTCGAGATGATCGCCACCCTGCTGGATGACACCCTGCCGCTGTTGTCGGCATCTACGAGGGAGGAGCAGCGCGCGTCGCGATTCGATGTCGGACTCGCCTGGACCGCTCACGAATTGCGAACGCCCATCCTGGGAGTCAAGGCGGCCCTCGAGAGCGTCGTTGGGCGCGCCGCACCTCGGGACGAGGCCTTGCTCATGGGTTCGGTTCGCGAGCTCGAGAAGCTGGCCACGGATACCGAGGGCATCCTGGGGTGGGCCACCGGTCGGCGTGCCCTCGACCCGCGCCTCATCGATGTGGCGCAGCTGGTGGAGGACGCCGTCGCCACGTATCACCTCCTCCATGGGCCGGAGGGCACGATCGTCGTCGACGCGGCGTCGCCGGCCAAGGCGCCGGCCGATCCCACCCATCTCCGAGCAGCGGTCGTGAACCTGGTGCGGAACGCGGTGATCTACTCGGAGCCGGACAGCGTGGTGACGGTCCGCGTCGCGGACGAGGGCGCCGCTGTTCGGGTGAGCGTGCACAACGAGGGAGCCGGCATCCCCGTCGGTGAACGAGGGATCATCTTCGATGCGTTCGTGCGGGGTGGCGCGGGATCGCGCGGGAGCAACGGGAGCGGGCTCGGCCTGTTCATCACGCGTCGGGTCGTGGAGGCACATGGAGGCCGTATCTGGGTGGATCCCGATGAGGCGGGCGCCACGTTCCACATGGTGCTGCCGGTGGATGGGAGGGAGCTCCAACGGACCGCGTCCTGATCGTCGATGATCACATCCTGTTCGCGGAAGCGATCAGGTCCACGTTGGATGACGCTGGGATGGACGTCGTCGCGGTCGTCACCAGCGGTCGGAACGCGCTCGCGCATCTCGAGAACGACCGACCCGACCTGATCCTTCTCGACATCGGACTCCCAGACCGGAGCGGGCTCGCGGTCGGACGGGAGATCCTCGAAGGGTGGCCCGAGGCGAAGCTGATGGTGCTGACGTCCCTCGACGATCCGAAAGCCGTGGACGAGGCCCAGGCTGCCGGGTTCCGCGGCTATCTGACGAAGAACACACCGGTCAGTGGATTCATCAGCTCGATCCGTGCGATCCTCGCGGGACAGACCGTGTTCCCGCACCGTCCCGCAGCGGCGGGCCGGCGCATCGCCGGGTCCAACGACAGCGTGTGGTTGCTCGTCTCCCAGCTCACGCCACGTGAGCGGGAGGTGCTCGGGCTCCTGGTGGAGGGGGCCGACGGCAGCACGATCGCGGCGCGACTCGACATCAGCCGGAACACGGTCCGTACGCACGTCCAGAGCATCTTGACGAAGCTCCAGGTGCATTCTCGCCTCGAGGCCGCGACGATGGCGGTTCGCCACCGCGTGGTCCCGATCCCGAGCGACATCGACTCAGACTTCTCCGTCGACCGGACGTGACCCGTCCCCGCGAGACGACCCGACCGATCCACCATGCGGACGACGTAGCGCGTCTACGTCGTCCGGGTCGTGCCGCCTGCGCCTCGCCCGGATACGTTCGATCCTCCAGATCGGACCGCAGATCGGACCCGAGGAGACCGCGACGTGAGCGACACGACTGATCAGATCCGTGTGATGCTCGCGGATCAGCACGCCCTCTTCCGCGAGGCCGTGCGCAGGGTGCTTGAGGGCGAAGCCGAGATCCTCGTCGTCGCGGAAGCGCGCGATGGGGTTGAGGCGATCTCGGAAGCCGAGAGAACCCTGCCGCACGTGGCGATCCTGGATGTCGACCTTCCGATGTCGGATGGCTCCCAGACGACCGCAGCGATCAAAGCCGCCGTGCCGGGATGCCAAGTGCTCGTCCTGAGCGCCCGCGAGGACTACCGTGGCCTCGTAGAGGTTCTGGACGCAGGGGCGAGCGGGTACATCACCCGGGAGTCGCCCCTCGCGCAGCTGATCGATGCGACTCGTGCGGTCCATCGGGGTGACACCCTCGTACCGCCGACGATGCTCGGGCCCCTGCTCACCGGCCTGCTTCGCCGCAAGCGAGATCAAGACAGAGCCTTCGAGCGGATCGCGCGCCTCACCGTCCGCGAGCGGGAGGTGCTCGCGTTGCTCGCTGAGGGAGCCGATAACGACGCCATCGCCCGGACGCTCGTGATCAGTCCCCAGACGGCACGGACGCACATCCAGAACATCCTCGGGAAGCTCGAGGTCCACTCGCGACTGGAGGCAGCCGCGTTCGTGACCCACAGCGGGATGCTGGCGAACCTCATGCGAGCGGACGGGGCGCGGCCGGGGGTGAGCGAGGGACGGCGTGACGGTCCTCTCCAGCCGGAGGACGCGCTGGGTCGAGGTTAGCCGTTGGCCCGACCCGTGAGGTCGGCGTCCGAGGAGCTCCGCATCCACTCCAGGGTCCTGGCGAGCCCCTCGCGGAGCGGAACCTGCGGCTGCCATCCGAGGCGATCCCTGGCAAGCGAAGCATCGGGACGGCGATTCTCTGGATCGTCGACCGGCCGCTCCGTGTAGACGACCGACGGATCGGTTCCTGCCAACCCGCGGATCAGCTCAGCGAGCTCTCCCATGGAAACCTCTTCGGTGCTGCCCAGGTTGATCGGACCGGTGATATCGGCGTGGAGGACCCGCCACATCCCTTCGATGAGGTCGTCCACGAAGCACAGGGAGCGTGTCTGTGACCCGTCCCCATGGACGGTGATCGGCTCGCGGCGGAGGGCCTGGTCGATGAACGTCGGGACCGCACGACCGTCGTCCCTCCGCATCCTGGGCCCATAGGTGTTGAAGATCCTGATGATCCGGATCGGGACGCCGTGGGTCCTGTGGAAGGCCATCGTGGCGGCCTCCGCGAATCGCTTCGCTTCGTCGTAGACGGATCTGGGGCCGATCGGGTTGACGTTGCCCCAATAGGTCTCCGGCTGCGGGTGGACCTGGGGATCGCCGTACACCTCCGATGTGGACGCCAGGAAGAGGCCTGCCTCCTTCCGTTCGGCGAGGCGGAGGCACTGGAGCGACCCGAGTGCACCGACCTCGAGGGTCTCGATCGGATGTGCCAGATAGTCGAGGGGCGACGCGGGCGATGCGAGATGGAAGACCCAGTCCACCGGGCCCTCCACGTCCAGACCTCGCGTGATGTCCGCCTCCAGGAGGGAGAATCGATCGTGGGAGAGGGCCGAGGAGAGGTTCTCCGTCCTTCCCGTGAGGAGCGAATCGACGCAGACGACCTCCCACCCCTCCTCCAAGAGTCGGTCGCACAGGTGCGAGCCGACGAAGCCGGCCCCACCGGTCACGATGGCCCGAGTGGGGCTCACGGTGTGGGGGGTTGATCGAGCGGATGACTCGGGTCGATCGCGTCATCCAGCGGTGAGCCGGCGACGGTCGGGGCCGGCACGACCGGCGGGCGGCCCGTCGGGTAGTACCAGAAGCCGGCCTCGGCCATCTCGCCGGAGTCGAGCAGGTTCCGCCCGTCGACGATCAGGGGATAGGTCATACCCTCCCGGAGCCTGGCGAGATCGAGGTTCCGGAACTCCTCCCAATCGGTGGCGATCACGAGCGCGTGCGCGCCCGACGCCGCTTCGTAGGCGTCCGCGGCGAGCTCGAGCTCCGGGAGGTCTTCCTTCGCGTTGCTCGCGGCGTGCGGATCACATCCGATCACCGTCGCCCCGGCCGTCAGCAACCGCCGTGCCAGCGTCAGAGCGGGAGAGAATCGGACGTCGTCGGTTCCGGCCTTGAACGACAGCCCGAGGAGAGCGATCCTCTTGCCCTCCATGTTCCACAAGGCCTCTTCCACCTTGGCGGCCACCGCCTCGACGGCTTCGTCGTTCAATCGCTCGACCTCCCCCAGCAGCGGGAAGGGGTATCCCAGCCGTTCGGAGAGCCGCTTCAGGGCGGCCACGTCCTTGGGGAAGCAGTAGCCCCCGTAGCCTAGACCCGCGTTCAGGAAGGCTCGTCCGATGCGTGGATCGGAGCCCATCACGTCGGCGACCGCCGTCACATCGGCGCCCGCGCGCTCGCAGATGCGTGCGAGCGCGTTCGCGAACGAGATCTTCAGCGAGAGGAAGGCGTTGCTCGCGTGCTTCGCGAGCTCGGCGGTGCGGATGTCGGTTACGATCAATCGGACGCCGGACTCCAGGAGCGGCGCGTAGAGGCGCCGGAGCGCGTCCAGCGAGCGAGGTGACTCGACCCCGATCACGATGCGATCGGGTTCGAGCGCGTCGTGCATCGCCGCCCCCTCGCGGAGGAACTCCGGATTGGACGCCACGTGGTACCGCCGTCCCTCGCCCTCACGTTGCAACGTCGTCTGGACGCGGTCCGCGGTGCCGGCGGGGACCGTCGACTTCTCCACCACGACCGCGCCGTCCGGCGCGTGGCGGGCGATCTGCTTGGCGGACTGCTCCATCGCGAGCAGGTTCGCGTCGCCATTGGCTCGAGCAGGGGTCCCCACACAGATGAACACGACCTCGGCGTCGCGGAGAGCTTCGGCGGCATCCGAGCTGAACGACAGTCGGCCCGATGCCGCTCCCTCGGCCATCGCCTCATCGAGGCCGGGCTCGAAGAACGGGGCGATGCCCCGTTGGAGGAGCTCGATCTTCTCGACGTCGACGTCCGTTCCCACGACCTCGTGGCCGATGCCGGCGAACGTCACGCACGTCACCAACCCGACGTGACCGGTACCCATGACCGCAACCTTCACCGAACGCTCCCTTTCACTCATCCTCCGGACGATACGGCCTCCGCATGCGCGGGCCGAGCGACGTGGTCCGTACGTTCACTACGGCTCTCGACGTAGCGAACTGAAGCCTACGACGACGCTTCAGACGCGGGCGGACGACCCGGACGATCGAGTGGCCTCCTCGCGGAGCGAGGCGAGCTCTCGATCTGCATCTTCGTACCCGTCTCTGTTCAAGAGCCGACGCTTCTGCTCGTAGGATCCGTACGACGGCGGCGTCCTGGACTCCTGAACCCGATTGAGGACGCCTCCGACGATGTTGCCCCCCACCTGCTCGAGCTGGTGTCGAGCCTCGGAAACGCTCGCCCGGGTCCCGTCCTGTGCGTCCGCGACGAAGAGGACTCCGTCGACGACATCGGCGAGGACCAGGCTGTCCGCGAACGGTTCGATCGGAGGGCCATCGACGATCACGAAGTCGGCCTGCCGGCAGCGACGGATGACCTCGAACATCCGGTCGGACTGGAGGAGCTCGACCGGCTCGTCGACGCCCGACACGGGTCCGGTCGGAAGGACACGGAGGTTGGGGACCGACGTCTCGACGATCGTGTCGTTGAGGGGGACCGATCCGAGGAGGACCTGCCCGAGTCCCTGCTCGTTCCCGAGCCCCAGGAGTGCATGGAGCCGGGGGAACCGAAGGTCCGCCGACATCAGCACCACGGACCTCCCGGCCTGCGCGAGGGTGACGGCGAGGTTGACCGCCGTCGTGGTCTTGCCCTCGCCCTGGCGAGCACCGGTGACGAGGATCGCCCGTTCCTTCCCGCTCTTGCAGGCCGCCAGCAGGTTCGTCCGTAGCGTTCGGTACGCCTCCGCAACCTGGCTCCGAGGTTCGTCGATCGTGACGAGACGTGGCACGTCTCCACGCAACATGGCGGACTCCGGGATGATGCCCAGGGTCGGAGCCATCAGGCTCTTCCGGAACGCGGACGGGTCGTCGATCCGATCGCGCATCTGCTCGCGGACCGAAGCGAGCGCGACACCCGCCGCGAGGCCCAGGAGGAAGCCGAGCGCGAGATCCACCTGGTGCTTCGGGCTGATCGGCGCCGACGGCCGCTCGGCGGGCTGCACCACCTCACCGGGATCCCTGGTGGACGTGTTGGTGGTCACGAGTTGGTTCCGCAACCCTGCCCGGACGTCTTCCAATGAGTCACGCTCCGATTGCTTCGACGTCCGTTCGGGATCTCCTTCATCGAGCTCCGCGATCTCTGCCTCCAAGATCGACATATCCGTATCGATCCGGAGGATCTCGGCCTCGATCCTGTTCGCGTCCTCCTCGATCCCCTTCTGCGCCTGCTCGGCCTTGAACTGCAGATAACCCTGCGCGAACGCCTGGGCCCCATGTTGGGCGGCCCGTGCCCGGTTGTCCGTGAAAGAGATCTGGAGGATCTGGGTGTTCTCCGGCGTGGCGACGGAGACATGGTTGATCATGTCCTGGAGGTCCGCGGGGCCGCCCAGGATCTTGAGCGCGTTCGTCGCAACCCCCGTGGATCGGACCAGCTCGGCCTCCGTCGGCATGCTGAGGTTGTCGAGGGGATCGGTGTCGGTGGGCTGGACACGGGTGGGACTCGCGAGCACGCCGGCCGTCGCGGAGAAGACCTTCGGCCTCGAGTACGAGTAGGCGGCGGCGAGCGAGGTCACGAGCACCACGACCGCGAGGACCGTCCATTTCCGTCGGACCACCGTGTGGACGAGATCGCGGAGATCGAGCGATCCGTCCAACGAGCCCGAGGGCGATTCTTGGGATGTTCTGCTCATCCGCTCCCCATCCTGGTCCATGACCGGCGTAGCCGTCGGCGCACGACTCCTACGCCCGTTCGGTGCCTCTCTCACGGTAAGGCCCGGCGTGCGGAGGTACCATCGTGCGAACATCGTAGCGCTGGTACGTCGTCATGCTGGTGCCGTTCGACGGCTGCTCGCATAGCGTTGTGGACGTATCCCAACCGCGGTGGAGCAGCCATGTCCGATCGGATCGAACGTTGAGCACCGGAAAGGGTTCTCACCTGCGCCGATCCCAGGATCCTCGAGTGGCGCTCGCAGGCCGCGACGTCCGCGAACCCGCCGCCGTGACCTCGAACGGGCTCGGGGAACGACGCCTCGGCACCGAGGCAGCCCATGGAGATGGCGTTCTCGTGCTGATCGCCACCCTCTGCTCAACCTTGGAGGCCGACGGCGTGCGGTACTGCCACTGGAAGAGCAACGAGGCGATCTCGCGGTCCGAGTCGGGGGAGAACGATCTCGATCTCTTGGTGGCCAGGGCCGACGCGCAACGCTTCGAGGCGATCCTCAAGCGTCTCGGGTTCAAGGACACGCGTCAGCCGGTATGGAAACGGCTCCCCGGCGTGTACCACGCGTACGGCCTCGATCCGACGGGGGCGTTCGTCCACATCCACGCCCACTACCAGCTGGTGATCGGCGACGACATGACGAAGAACATCCACCTGCCGGTGGAGGCGGCCTATGTCGCCTCGGCGAGGCAGGGGCGGGTGTTCAGGCTGCCGTCTCCCGAGTTCGAGCTCGCGCTGTTCCTGATCCGGATGACGGTCAAGCACTGCACCTGGGACGCCTTCGTCACCTTCCAGGGATCGCTCTCCCGGAGCGAACGACGTGAGCTCGAGGACCTCCTTGCGCGGGCGGACCTGGACGAGGTCTGGAAGCTCGGTGAGCGACACTTCCCCTTCATCCCCCGCGACCTGTGGCAACGATGCCTCCGGTCGGTGAAGCCGGGAGCGTCACGCTGGTTCCAGATCGGGACCGCGAGCGACCTCCAGCGCCGCCTCGCGAGTTGCAGCCGTCGCCCCCCGACGATCGACACCACCCTGCGGATGTGGCGGCGGTTCCGCACGGTGATGCGACGGAAGGTCTTCCGGCGAGGGCCGGTCCAGAACCAGCTCGTCTCCGGGGGAGCTCTCGTCGCGATCGTGGGCGGGGACGGAGCCGGGAAGTCGACCCTGGTCGATGCGCTGTCGAGCTGGTTCTCCTCGGAGAACATCGGATCGCACACGCTGCACCTGGGCAAGCCGGGCTGGTCGCCTCTCACCGCGATCGTCAAGAGCCTGCTGAAGCTCGTGGCCGCCGCGAAGCGCTCGGACACCTCGTCGGCGAAGGCCCTCCGGTCGTCCATCTCCACCGCCGACGAGGGCACGATGAGCTTGCGGAACCGAGCGCGGCTGGGGTGGGAGGTGCTCACCGCCCGCGATCGCTATCGCACGTATCTCAGGGCGAGGCGCCTCGCATCCAACGGTTCGATCGTCATCTGCGACCGGTATCCGCTGCCGGAGGTCTCGCTCATGGACGGCGCGGTGACCGCTCGGATGAAGGATCCGTCGCGCTGGGGACGATGGGCCCGATCCCTCGCGGCCATGGAACGCCGGTACTACGAACGGATCGCGAGACCGGACGCCCTGATCGTCCTGCGGCTCGATCCCGACACCGCGGTCGAGCGGAAGCGCGGGGTCGAGCCCGAGTCGTCGGTGCGCCCTCGCTCCGAAGAGATCTGGCACAAGGATTGGCGAGACACCCCGGCGATCGTGGTCGATGCCGCCTCGCCGAAGGAACAGGTCCTCGAGCAGGTCAAGTCCCTGATCTGGTCGAGGCTCTGAGAGGTGTCATGGCACGAGGAGGCTTGAAGACGGAAGACGCGGCTCGATCGGCCCCGCGGAAGGGCCTCGTCGGACGAGCCGTCTCGCGCGTGGCCTCCGACGGCAGCCTGACCAAGAAGGCTTCGCTCAACGCGGCCGCGTCGACGGCCGAACAGGCCGCTCGGATCGTGGCGGGCCTGATCATCAGCCCCATCCTGTTGAGGGAGCTCGGCGACACGGTGTTCGGCATCTGGCAGGTGCTGCAGAAGTTGATCGGGCACACCTCGCCGGCGAGCGGCCGGCCCGGGGAGGCGCTCAAGTGGACGATCGCCCACGAGCAGGGGTCGACCGACTACGACTTCAAGCGCCGGCAGGTCGGCAACGCGCTGGCGGTCTGGCTGCTGTTCCTGCCGCTGCTCCTGGCGATCGGGGGTGTCCTGGCGTGGTTCTCGCCGACGTGGCTCGACGTCGGGCCCTCCTCCTACGGGACCGTCCGCCTGGCGGCGGGGATCCTGGTGCTCGACGCCGTGTTGTTCAGCCTCCTCTACCTGCCCCAGTCGGTGCTGCAGGGAGAGAACCTGGGGTATAAGCGGCTGGGCCTGTCCGTCGTCCTCGTGTTCGTCAGCAAGGGGCTCCTCGTCACCGCGGTCTATCTGGGCACCGGGATCGGCGGTCTCGCGGTCGCCACGGCGGTGGCGACGATGCTCTGGGGCGTGACCTACCTGTTCATCGTGCGCTCGCGGGTCAGCTGGTTCGGCGTCGCGAGGCCGAGCGTTGCCGAGGTCAAGCGGTTCGTCGGGCTGAGCTGGTGGTTCCTCGTGTGGAACCTGATCATGACGGTGATGCTCGCGAGCGACGTCGTCTTGCTGGGCGTGGTGGGGTCGCCCGCACTCGTCACGACCTACACGTTGGCCAAGTACATCCCTCAGGCCATCACCGTCGCCGTCGCGACCGTGATCGTCGCGATCATGCCCGGCTTGGGGGGATTGGTCGGGGCGGGCGAGCTCGCGCGGGCCGTTCGCATCCGACGAGAGACGATCAGCCTGATCTGGCTCTTCACGATCGTGTCCGGTGCGACCACCCTGCTGTGGGAGGAGTCGTTCCTCCAGCTCTGGGTCGGGGTGGGCTACTACCCGGGAGCGATGGCGATCCTGATGGTGATGCTGATGGTGCTCCAGTTCGCCCTGATCCGGACCGACGCCAACATCATCGACCTGACCTTGGATCTCCGCCGGAAGGTGGTGCTCGGGACCGTGTCGACCGTCCTCGCCGTCGGTCTGGCCTGGCTCTTCCTGGGCCCCCTGGACATGGGCATCATCGGTCTCGTCCTCGGGTTCATCCTGGGACGAGCGGTCCAGAGCGTCGGATACCCGTGGATGATCGGCCGCTTGCTGGGGATCCCGCCCGCGCAGCAGCTGCGAGGGATCGCACGACCGGCGCTCGCCACGGCGGTCCTCTTCGGCGCCGGCACCGCACTCAGTGTCGAGCTGCAGGCCGGCTCGTGGCCGGCACTCGTGCTGTACGTGGGTGCGACGGCAGCCCTGGTCACCGTCGTAGCGTTCTTCCTCGGGCTCGCGCCGGAGGTCAGGCATATCCTCTGGCACCGCCTCCGCAAGGTGGTGCGTCTCACGTGAGCCTGTCCCCGGGAGCGACGAACGGGAAGGCCCGTGTCGCGATCTTCACCTCCAACATGGACGGTGGGGGGGCTGAGCGAGCGATGGCGAAGCTCGCCGGCGGGATCGCCGACGAGGGGTACGCCGTCGATCTGGTCCTCAGCCGAGCCGAGGGTCATTACCTGGAGGAGGTCCCCGACACCGTTCGGATCGTGGACCTCGATGCGACCCGCGTCCTGGCGAGCGTCCCCGGATTGATCCGCTACCTCCGCCGAGAACGGCCGGTGGCGATGCTGACGTCGATGAACTACGTCAACGTCGTCGGCATCTGGGCCCGGGCGCTCGCTCGGGTGGACACGAGGTTGGTGGTGAACGAACAGAACGCCCTGTCCCTCGAAGCCTCGCACTCACCTCGCCGACGGCATCGCTTCATGCCACGGCTCATCCGACGCTTCTATCCCTGGGCGGACGGTATCGTCTCCGTCGCCCGGGGCACGGCGGAGGACCTCGCTCGAACCTCGGGGCTGGCCCTCGAACGGATCGAGGTGGTACATAACCCGATCGTGACCGCCGAGCTGAAGCACCTGGCCACCCTGCCGCTGGATCACCCCTGGTTCCGGCCGGGCGAACCCCCCGTCGTCCTGTCCGTCGGCCGGCTCTCCCAGCAGAAGGACTTCGGGACCCTCCTCCGTGCCTTCGCCCGCGTGCGCGAGCAGCGCTCGGCGCGCCTGGTGATCCTGGGCGAGGGGCCCGAGCGCGGCACGCTCGAGTCGCTCGTCTCGACGCTGGGACTCGAGGGGTCCGCCGCTCTTCCGGGATGGGTCGAGAACCCGTATCCGTGGATGACCCGCGCCGGCGCCTACGTGCTCTCCTCGAGGTGGGAGGGCCTCCCTTCGGTGTTGATCGAGGCGCTGTACTGCGGCGTGCCGATCGTCGCGACGGATTGCCTCAGTGGCCCTCGAGAGATCCTCGAGGACGGTGCGCACGGGCTCCTGGTCCCGGTCGGCGATGTGGACGCGCTCGCGCGAGGGATCGGTTCGGCGCTGGACGGTCGCGTGCCCGCACCGGAGCCCGCGAGCTGGAAACCGTACGAGCAATCGACCGTCGTCCGAAGGTACCTTGACGTCTTGGTGGGGCCCTAGCCGTGCGGAAGATCATCTATTGGCTCTCGCTGGTCCTCGTCTTCACGATCCCGTGGGAGGGCGCGTTCCACCTGCCGGGCCTGGGCACGGCGGCGACCGTCATGGGGCTCGTGGTGGGTGCCTGCTGGATCTTCACGATCGTGATCACCGGCCGGATGCGGGAACCGATCACGTATCTGTTCGCACTCAGCGTCCTCGTCGGTTGGATCACGCTCACGGCCTTCTGGAGCGCGGACCCGGCCGAGAGCATGGGCTCGGTGCTCCGGTGGCTGCAGTCTCTCGTCTTCGTCTTCATCCTGTGGGATCTCTACCGGACACGCGCGAGGCTGCTCGCCGGACTGCAGGCCTACGTCCTCGGCGCGTACGCGGCCGTCGCCGGAGCCATCCTGAACTACTTCAGCTCGAGCGCGTTCTACTCGAACCAGGATCGCTACAGCCTGGGCGATACGAACCCCGACGGGTACGGATTCATCCTGGCGCTCGGCGTACCGATCGCGTGCTATCTGGCTGCCGCTGCCGACATGCCGAAGGTGTTCCGTTTCGTCAACTACGGCTATCTCGCCTTCGCCTTCATCGGGATCGCCTTGTCGGGAACCCGAACCGCCTCGGTCGGAGCGGCCGTGGGCCTGTTGTACGGGCTCGCGACGCTCACCCGCCTTCGGTTGGTGGCCAGGGTCCTCGTGGTCGCAGCGCTGTCGGCTGCGCTCTTCTTCCTCCTGCCCATCGTGCAGCCGCTCACGTCGTTCCAACGCTTGGGCACGACCGGGACCGAGGTGACCGAGGGCGACCTCAACGGCCGGATCGCTCAATGGGAGCAGGGCCTCCGGGCATTCACGGATCACCCCGTGTTCGGCGTCGGCACGAACATGTACCGATCCGTGAACACGCTGGACAAGGTGGCCCACAACTCGTACCTGTCGGTGCTGGTGGAGCTCGGACTCATCGGATTCGTTCTCTTCGCCGCGATCCTGTGGATGGTGGTCGGTCATGTTCGACGCCTCCCGCGAGTGGATCGGCACTTCTGGATGACCGTCCTGCTCGTATGGGCGATCGGTGCATCGACCCTCACGTGGGAGCACCGGAAGACGACCTGGCTGTTCCTCACGTTCGCCGTCGCGGCCAGTGTGGCGAGCCTCGAGCGTTTCCGACGGCCCGACCGACACGTCGACGTCTCCGATGCCGCTGTCGCACCTCGGGAGCGGGAACCCCTCCTCGTCCCCGTCGGGGGCGGCCGATGACCCTGCCCTCGTTCCTCGGGATCGGCGTGCCGCGGGCCGGAACGACATGGCTGCACACGTTGTTGTCCGCGCATCCGGAGGTGTACCTGCCGTCGCGACGCAAGGAGGTTCGATTCTTCGATCGCCACTTCGGCGAGGGCCAGGGATGGTACGAGGGGTTCTTCTGTCCGCCGGAGGAGGCGCCGAGGTACGGGGCCATCGGCGAGATCTCGCCCCAGTACCTCTTCGACGAGGCGTGCCCGGATCGGATCGCGCGACTCCTTCCCGAGGCGAAGCTGATCGTGATGCTTCGGCATCCCGTGAGTCGGGCCTACTCGCAGTACGGCTTCGTGATCCAGCGACGGGACTACCGAGGGAGCTTCGAGGAGTTCGTGGCGACCCGGCCTCGAGCCTTGGAGATGGGGTTCTACAGCCGGTATCTCGAACGGTACCGGCGCCGGTTCGACCGGGACCGGATCCTCCCCATCATCTTCGAGGACGCGGTGAAGGACGTCGGTGACGTGCGCGGTGTGCTGGCGGGCTTCCTCGGAGTGTCTGCCGACCGGTTCCCCGGAGCGACGGAGCGGGTGAATCCCAGCACCGTTCCGAGGTTCCGGTCCCTCTCGAGCTTCGCCGTCAAGACCGGACGACGGCTGCGGAGGCATCACCTCGAGTCGCTCGTGGACATCGGAGGGAGATTGGGTCTCCGCCGACTGCTGACCAGCGGGCATCGGGTCCCGCCGCTGGACGAGCGGCTCAAGCGGGACATGGGCGAGATGTACGCGGCCGAGTTCGAGGAGCTCGAGCGCTCTTGGGGCTTGGACCTGCGTGCCTGGAAGGACCGCGTCTCGCCGGACCACGGGTCGGTCTCGGAGAGCGGCGGATCTCGGAGGCCGGCGTGAGCCGACCGTTGAACGTGTTGATCGTCTCGCAGCCCACCGCGTACGGCGTGGCGATCTACGTCCGGCAGCTGGCACATGCGGCCGTCTCGGCCGGCCATCACGTGACGGTGGTGAGCCCGGCGAGCGACCGTGGGCCGCTCGCCGCCTGGGTCGAGCGGACCGGCGCCCGCCACGAGACCTTGAACATGGCGCGCGCGCCGGCCGTCCGTGATGCATTCGATCTCTTCGCGCTCCGGCGGAGCGCGCGGGGCAAGGACGTCGTCCACCTGCATTCGTCGAAGGCAGCGGCGCTCGGTCGTGTCGCGGTGCTCTCGCTCGGGCGGCGACGCCGGCCGGCGGTGGTGGTGACCGCCCATTACTGGTCCTGGCTCGTCGGGGGACCGTGGGCGTCGATCTACCGGTGGATCGAGCGACTGCTCGCCCGGCGATGCGACGCGATCGTCGCTGTCTCCCGTGGGGAGGAGATCGAGGGCCGCGCCGTCCTCGGTCGGTCGGTTCCGCTGCGCCTGATCCCGAACGGCGTCGACCGCGCACATTTCTCTCCGGATGGTCTCGCGGCCGATCCGCAGACCGCCGGTCCGCCACTGATCGTCTGCGTGGGCCGGCTGAGCCACCAGAAGGGCCAAGACGTCGCCATCCGCGCCCTGTCGCTCCTGCAGGACCGGACGGCCCGGCTTCGCCTCGTGGGGGCGGAGAGCGCCGGCGGTGAACAGGCGGAGCTGCGGGCCCTCGCAGCGTCGATGGGGATCGCGGATCGGGTCGAATGGCCGGGAGACGTCGACGACACGGCGCCCGAGTATCGCGCTGCCGATATCGTCGTGGCGCCGTCGAGGTGGGATGGCTTGTCGCTCGCGCTCCTCGAGGCGATGGCCTGTGGAGCGACCATCGTCGCGAGCGACGTTTCGGGGAGCGAATCGGTCGGGGATGCTGGGGTGATCGTGCCGCCGAACGACCCTCGGGCGCTGGCGGATGCCATCGACACGCTCCTGCTCGACCCCGATCGGCGCCGCCGGCTCGGAGCGGCGGCCCGATCCCGCAGCGCGTCCTTCGATCTCGAGGCGACGATGCGCGGCAACCTCGAGCTGTGGTCAGCGCTCGCCGGCGATGCCGACCGATCAGGCCTCCACGCGCCACCTCCACCGGCCCTCGAGCACCGTGGTGGGAGGACCTGACGATGGACCAACGCCTCGTCGCCGAAGCGGGTCGGCTGCCCCCGATCGACACCCCCATCCGGTACGTCTGCATGCCCGGAAGCCCGTACACGGGCTCGACGCTCCTGGGGATGCTCCTCGGCAACCACCCGGCGTGCGCCTCGGTCGGGGCAGCGACCGGGCTCACGGCCCGTGTCGACCTCGCCACGTACCGATGCTCCTGCGGAGCCAGGTTCACGGACTGTCGGTTCTGGAGCCGCGTCGCCCGACGGACCGTGGAGCTCCAGCATCCCGTCACGGTCTTCAAGAGCGGATTCTGGAACACCCATGTGAGGATCTCGGGACAGCGCTGGTTCAACGGACTCGTGGTGAGCTCGCTCGGCAACAGAACGCTCACCGCCGCTCGTGACGGGGTGATCGGCAGGCTGGGGGCTGTGAAGCGGCGGGTCTCGGAGGCCAGGCATTCCTCGTGGAGCTTGGCTCGAGCCGTGCTGGAGGTGACCGGGAAGAGCGTCTTCGTGGACACCGCCAGGGACCATCAGCGGCCTCGGTATCTCGCCGGGATGCCGCTCCTCGACGTCAAGGTGATCCACCTCGTGCGGGATCCGCGTGGCAACGTGGCCAGCATCATGAAGCACACGGGGGTGAGCGTTCGGAAGGCCGCTCGCCAGTGGCGGCACTACAACCGGGAGGCCGCCCGGTTGCGGAGGTCCTTCCCGCCGGAGTCCTGGCTGCTCCTGCAGTACGAGGATCTCTGCCGGGACCCCCAGGAGACGCTCGACAGGGTCGCCGGATTCCTCTGCGTCGAACCCGTACCGGTCGCGCAGCTCCTCCAGCCGTCGGAGCGACACGTGATCGGCAACTCGATGCGATTGCGAGCTCTGGAGGAGATCAGCCAGGACTTCTCGTGGATCGAGACGCTCAGCGAGCAGGATCTCGAGGTGATCGCCGCCGTGAGCAGGACGACGGCTCATCGACTGGGGTACTCGTGGCCATGAGCGGGACGAGGGATCTGCTCGTATTCGTCCACATCAACAAGACGGCGGGCACGACGCTTCGGTACATCCTTCGCAGCTCCTACGGCAGCAAGCATTGCGACGTCGAGCCGTGGCACGGCGCCTGGTCCGACCCGCCGTTCTCGAGCGAGGACCTTCGGCTTGTGCGGAAGCTCTACCCGCGCCTGAAGAGCATCGCGGGACATCGGATCAGCGGCCATGTGGATCTGGAGGAACCCGACACGGAGTTCCGATACCTGACCTTCCTCCGGGAGCCGGTCGCGCTCTGTGCCTCCCGGTTCCAGTATCAGTTGGAGTATCGGAAGAAGCGTGGCCTCGTCTTCGAGGAGTGGATCCAGAAGGAGTGGGTGCGTGACGCCCAGACGCAGCGGATCGGAGGGACGACCGATCCGAACGATGCGATCGACGTCCTCCGCAAGAAGGAGATGTTCGTCGGCCTCACGGAGCGGTTCGACGAATCGGTCGTCCTCCTCCGTGACCTTCGGGCGCCCGCCCTGGACATCCGATACGCACCAGTGAACGTTGCCAAGACCTCGGATGTGGCGAAGCGACTGCTGGCCGACCCCGCGTCACACCGCCTGCTCGTCGAGGCGAACCGGTCGGACCTCGAGCTCTACCGGCACGTCACGGAGGACGTCTACCCGGACCAGCAACGAGCGCACGGCCCGTCCCTCACCGAGGCCGTCGCCTCCTTCCAGGAACGACCAAGGAAGGGATACGACCGTCGGAACCTCGCGCGCTACGGCATCAAGCAGCGGATGGTGTTGAAGCCCACGATCCGCCTCTACCGGGGACGGCGGACGGGCGGGCTCGTGCGGACCCTGATGCGCTGAGCGGGTTCGCTCAGGACGGCGAGAGCCAGTGCTCCAGGTTCCTGCCGATCAGCATCGACGTCTGCTCGATGTCCTCTCGGAAATGACGGCTCAGCTCGTCCTTCAACGCCTGGGGAAGAGGAGGGGGCTTCCGCAGGTTCCTCGTCCGGAGCCGTCTCGCGAGGTTCGCCGCCCGCCGGGGGACCCAAGGCTCGAGGGCTTGCTTGAGGGCGCGGCTCGTGAACACCTTCTCGAGCGTCCTGTTCGCGGGCAACCCACCGATGTTGTGCGGGGTCTCGAGGTCGGGCGCGAATCCGGGATCGACCCCCACGGCCCGGTACACCTCGCGCACGCACGCCAGCGGGTCCGCCTTCAGGTCGTCGAACAGGAAGACGTGGATCCGCTCGCGTGGGAACAGCTCGTAGTACCGTGACAGGGCGTCGTGGTACCTGCTGATGCGCATCCAGTGCGAATCCGGGCGGGCCCAGCGAGCCGAGGCGGAGAGGTCACGATCGCGATCGAACCGGCGCCCACGGGCGCGCAGGTACATGAGGAAGTCCGAGTACGCTCGATCGACCGGCTCCCGGAGCCCGCAGACGATCCGGGCGGAGGGGAGCAGCCGGCTGATCCGGTTTGCCGACTGGGGGCACTCCAGGTAGATGGGCGACGCCTCGCCGATCGCGAGGGCCGATCCCGCCCCCGAGAACAGCTCCTCGTACGCATCCGACGTCCGCACGGGGAACCGGTGAAGCTCCGGGTCGCCGTAGAGGAGCTCGCCGGATGCGTCGAGCCCGTAGGCGAAGAAGTTGGTCTCCTTCACGGGGCTCATGAAGACCTGGGGGTGGTCGGCGAGATACCAGTAGAGCGCGGTGGTTCCCGCCTTGGCGGCACCGATGACCACGAAGTTCGGGAGCACCGGGGCCTCGCTATCCACCGGTCGCGCGGCCGTTCCGGATCACTCCTTCCACGTCCCGCATCACGACCCCGAGGTCCCGGTCGGTATCGAGCCGATGGACCGGCACGCCCTCGAACCGCAGCGTCGAGCTGAGCGCGTGACGGAACCGGACGTAGTCCTCCGGCTCCTGCTTGCCGCGGGCGGCGTTCCGCTGGAGCGTCACCTCGAGCGGGGCCGAGAGATGGAAGACGAGGTCCGGGGCCGGGATATCGTGATAGAGGCGCCGCTCCATCTCGGCGAGCAGCCGACGGATCGAGAGGCGCTCCGGTGGGACGGGCAGGTGTGCGAGCTGCGGGCCGTCCGGCGCGCCGCTCGTATCGGACGGATACCGGTCGCTCAACACGATCGTGTCCCTGCCGGAGCGCGCCGCTCGCACCAGGAGCGCGCGTCGCTCGTAGGCCAACATCACCGACCGGATGCCGAACAGCAGGGGGAACGTCGTCAGCTGCGCCGTTGCGTCGCCCTCGACGTATCGCTCCTCCACACGCAGCGTCCGCTGCTCGGGGAACACGGCCCGGAGGGCGGGGAGCAGGACATGCGGCAGGAACGTGATCGGGGTGCTCGGAGGCTTGCCCGCGTGAACGCGGCGGACCCGGTGGTTCCGTGCGAGGGAACGCTCGATGCCTTCCAGGATCGTCGACTTCCCGGTGGCCTCGGATCCCACGAACGCGATCACGGTGCTCTTCCCCGAGGCGCCTCCACGCCCGGCTCGGGCGAGCGACTGATCGGAGGTCCCCGACGTCTGGATCGCGACGCGCAGAGGATCCTCGACCTGACGGACGGCCGCGTCCAGACGATCCGGGGCCTGATCCCCGAGATCGACCGTCAGGAGGCGCGCTCGGATCGGTTCCGTCTCCGCCAAGGCGTCGAACAGCTCAACGGCCCGGGCGATCCATCGCTCGACCTCGTGAGGATCGCTCCGCGCGAGCTCCCGGCGACGATCGGGCCGCGTCATCGCGCGACTCCGGAGAACGTCGAGGGGGGCCTTCACGTACACGATCCGATCCGGGAGGGGGACGAGACGAGCGAAGTGCTCGATCTCGGCCTGAGAGAAGGGCGCGTCGCTGTACACGAAGAGCTGATACGCGATGAGGAGCACGCCCTCATCCACGAGGAACGCCGTGCCGTCGTCCGTTCGTCTCATCAGCTCGTGCATGCCGAGCTTGCGGACGACGTTCCGCAGGTAGTTGAGCCTGGCGAAGGTCGACGGCGCGTGTCTCCACAATCGGTCGAACGCGAAGCGCACGAGGTCGCGGTCGTCACGCACGGAGCGAAGGAAGGACGGGAAGGCGGTGACGTCGGCGAGGAGGTTGATCACGTGGGGGTCGGTGACCGAGCGTCGGCCTGGGCGGTCGGTCACGAGGTCGGTCGCCATCCGAACGCGGGCCTCCCCGATCCTCCGTCCCGCGATCGCCCGTGCGAGGGTGGTCTTGCCGGCGCCGGTCGCGCCGATGAACTCGACGATCATGCCGTGCCGGCCATGGTGCCAGGGCTCGGCGCCACCTCGCGGTACACGGCTTCCGTGCCGGCGCGCATGATCGGCAGGGTGAAGCGCGAGGCCATCTGGCTCCGGCACCGACGACCGATCTCCCGGCGCGCCTCGGGCGGCATCTCGCGGAAGCGGCGGATCGCCGCGGCGGATCCTTCGACGTCTCCCGGTGCGACGAACGGGATGAAGTCGGCGCCTTCCGCCAGCTCGCGATGCGGAGGGATGTCCGAGAGGATCACCGGACAGCCCGCCCCCATGGCTTCCAAGACCGCGACCGGTAGCCCCTCTCCGTGCGAGGTCGAGACGAAGACATCGGCGCTCGCGCACGCGACGAAGACGTCCTCCCTCGGGATGAGACCCGTGAACTCGACCCGATCCTGCAGTCCCAAGGCGTGGGCGCGCCCGGTGAGGGACTCGAGGAGGGGACCCGTTCCGACGAACGTCAGGAGGCTCCCTGTGGTGTCGCCGGCCGCGCGGGAGAACGCCTCGAGCAGCGTGTGCGGATCCTTCACGGGCTCCAGCCGACCCACGGAGACGACCGTGAAGCCGGTCCGGTCTCGTGCCGGGGGCCGTGCGGCGAGCGCCCGGTCGACCCGATCGAGATCGGCCCCGTTCTGAACCACCCGCCAGCGGCCTCGGACCAGGCGCTTCAGGATCCCGGGAAGGGACTCGTACGCGGATCGACTGCAGAACACGATCCGGGTGAACATGGCGAGGGAGATCGCCATCATCGCGCGGTTCCGTGGCTTGTAGTCGTGGAACGAATCCTGAACCGTGTAGACGAGCGACCGGCGGAGCTGGGACAACCGTCCCCAGGCGAGCGCGGCCAGCACCAGGAGCGTGCCCGTCTGGGGAGCGTGCGCGTGCACCACGTCGTAGCGTTGCGCGTCCAACGCGTTCCTCAGGGCGCGGAAGAAGCCGCGGAAGGTCCCGTTGCCGGCGAAGACCGTGATCTCAGGCGGCGGTACCAGCTTGGGGGCGTAGTAGGTGACGATCGAGATCTCTCGCTCGTGCATCAGCGGGAGGCAGTGCTCGTTGTACTGACCGTTCGTCTCCCCGAGGACGATGATCAGGTGGAGGATGCGCATCTTCCGGTCGCCGGCGCTATCCGCCATCGGGGTTCTCCTCGCGCCCGTCCTCGGGGGCCGGGGCCGTTCGGTCGGCTCCTGCGGCCCCCGGTGAAAGCCTCAGCTGCGACCCGATCGCCTCGGCGATCCGTTCGGCGGTCATCGCGCTGGTGTCGAACCGCAGGACCCGGGGTCCACGGGAGCCGCCCAGTCGGTGGAGGAGGTCCTCGAAGGAACGTCGATAGCGAACGATGAAACGGTGTCCCGATCCCGCTTCCTCGCCCTTCGTCCCGTGCCCTTGGGGACGCTCGTTGATCCGATTCCAGAGCACCGCGTCGGGGGCGTCGAGCCAGACCACCGCCTCGAGCTCGCTCGCCCAGCGTTCCAGCATCTCTCCGCGCCAGCGCTCGAAGGCAGGTCGAGCCGTGAACGGCTTCGCTTCGGCCTGGAGGCGCACGAGCGCGTACAGGGGTCCCTGGTCGAACAGGAGGGCAGCCCCCCTCGGAGGCGCCCCTCGGTCGAGGACGTGCTGCCATCGACTCACGTAGGTCAGCAGCTTCCATTCTCTCCACGTCATCCTCGGCCGCCGTGCGGTGCCGGTAGCGAGGATGGGGAGGAGGCGAGGGATCCCGCGCACGATCTGGAGCAGATGCGCAGGTCGGCGGGCATGGATGAACCCCGCCGTCTGGCAACCGGTGCGCTCGCCCAGCACGCGCACGAGTGTCGACTTGCCCGCCCCGGCGACGCCGAGAACCTCGATCTTCCTCACCGACGACACTGCCGGCCACCGTCGACCGACCGCCGGATCACCGACCCGCGCCAATGCTCCTCCTGCTGACATCGCTTGTCCTGCCACCCTAACGGCATGCTGTCCTGCGCCCAACGGATGAACGGCGTACGTCAGATACGTCCTCCGCGCCAGTCGCGTCCGTGCGAACCGGGGAACTTGATCTTCGGCACTTCGGTCGCACCTCCTCCGGCGCAGGCTGTCTGGGCCCTTTCGGTCCGAGGACGTACGCAACATGCGTTGAACAGACGATGTCGGCTGCGGTCCTCAACCGTCAACCTAGTCCCTGTGAAGCGATCGTCCGCCATGCGTGAGGCTCGCGCCCCGATCTTCCCCATGACCAGGAAGCACGCCGGCCTCCTCTTCTTGGTCGCGGTGGCAGTGATCCTGTCGGGATTCCCGGCATCGGCGGCCCTTCCCGAGACGACGGATCCGGAACTCGATCTCGTGAGGACCATCCGGACGATGCCCTTCGTCGGGAGCTCCACGTCGATGCGGGATCACGAGGGGAGCGCCTACGTTCCGGGCGACGACTCGCTCTGGCTCGCGGACGACAACGGCAAGGCGATCTACGAGGTCCATCCGGGGACCGGCGCGCTCAAGCGGACGATCCCGCGCGCGATCTTCAACGCGGCCCCCCAACTCGGCGGCGGACCGGTCGCCGGGACGGACCGGACGAACGACTTCGAGTCGATCGCGTACGACGCAGCGAACGATCAGCTCTACGTGTTCTCCGGCCCGTGCTGCAGTGGTTCCATCCTGCCCACCGCGTTCCGCCTCGTTCGGGTCGGGGGCGCACTCGAGGTGGAGTCCTACCAGCCGTTGGTCAGCACCGCCGACTACACGGGCGCGGCCTGGAACCCTGGGGACGGGAAGATCTACGTGGGCAAGGGACAGCAGCTCCGCACGTACGACTACGTCGCGAACGCGCAAGGCCCCACCTTCGGAGTCACCGGTCTCTCCGGGATCACGGGCATGGTGTTCACCTCGGACGGGGCCGATCTGTTCGTCACGATGAACCAGGAACGGCTCATCCGCGTGCGCTGGTCCACGAAGACCCTCGTCAGCGGCTGGAACTTCGATCTCACACCGTTCGACGTCCTCGACAGCCGGGGGGTGGAGCTCATCAACGACCAGTTCTACGTGAGCGACGGAGCGGACTCGCGCCCCGCCGGCGATCCACTGAGCCGCGCCGTCTTCGTCTTCGACGTCACCGGACCAGGACCGGTGGCGCCGACCGCGGCGTTCTCGGCAGATCCGTCGTCCGGCACGGCACCGCTCACGGTCAACTTCACCGACACGTCGACGGGTGGTCCGACGAGCTGGCTCTGGAACTTCGGTGACGGATCCGCGACCTCCTCGGTCCGGCATCCGACGCACGTGTACAGCGCGACCGGAACGTTCACCGTCACCCTCACGGTGTCGAACACCGCCGGGAACGACTCGGCGACGAGGCAGATCGAGGTCTCCGATCAGCCGCCGGACCCCGGCAACTTCGTCGCGAACCCCGGGTTCGAGGTCGACACGAGCGGCTGGTCGACCGCAGGATCGGGCGCCGGCGTCACGCTGACCCGGGTCTCGCCTGGAAGGGACGGGAGCAGCGGGGCAGGCCGCCTGGCCAACGGAAGCACGGGGAAGCGCAAGTGCGTGCTGAACGATGCCCCGAACTCGGTGACGAGCACCACCGCCGGCACTTACACGGCGAGCATCTGGGTGCGCGGGGACGTCGCGGGAGCCCTCGTCAAGATCAACATCAGGGAGATGAACGGTTCGAGCGTCGTCAGGTCGAGGGTCAAGACCTTCACCCTGACGACCTCCTGGCAGCAGATCTCCGTGACACACGCGGCGCTGTCCCCGGGTTCGTCGCTGGACCTTCAGGTGTTCCTGCCCAGGGCATATGCCCCGCCTGGAACCTGCTTCTACGCCGACGACGCGTCCGTCACCCGTTCTTGACGCGCCGCGCCACTGCCCCCTTCTCGTCGGCAGCACGTTTCAGGGCCAGCCTCACTCGGTACGATTCCTACGGCGAACGGGGCATGCGTCGGGGAGGATGGCGTGGCCACACTTATCCCCCGGATCTCGCTGGGAGGGCATGGTCACGGTGTTCACGTTCAAACGGCCCCGCGGATCGCCTGGAGGTCTCTGAGCCATGACCATCCAGGAGCCTCTCGAGATCGCGATCTCGACCCCCCGGGCGCTCCGATCCCGGCCCCCGCTCTCGAGCCTGCTACCGGCGGCCGACGCTGTCGCGCTCATCTGCGTCGGAGCGATCTTCACCTTCGAGCCTGTCTCGATCGCCTACGCGGCACTGACCTTCCTGATCCTGAGCGGCGACACATCTCGGATGTACCGGATCAACCCTCGCCTCGGGGACGAAGCCGGATGGCTCCTGGGGCGATTGTCGGTGTCCTTCCTCGTGCTCGTGTCCGTGCGATCCATCTTGCCCCTCCTGGGGATCGAGATCCTCGGAGATCTGAAAACGCTCACCGCGATCGGTCCCGTCGGTGCGGCAGCGATCTTGCTCGCGCGCGGCGCGGTGTACGCCTTGGGCCGAGTCACGAAGGCTCGGGGCATGGCCGCCGAGCGAACGCTCATCGTCGGCGACGGAGAGATGGCCGCCGACCTCGTGGAGACGCTCAGGGAGCGAGCTGAGTTCGGATTGCGGCCCGTCGGATTCCTCGGCAGACCATCGCCGAGGATCGCCCCGTTGCCGTGCCTCGGCGACCTGCGGGACCTCGAGTCGGTGATCCGTGACCACGAGGTGACGCGCGTGCTCGTCGCGTTCGGAGAAGCGGGTGATCAGGAGCTCGTGACGGTCCTCCGGGCGAACGAGCGCGTGCCGGCCGAGATCCACGTCGTGCCGCGCTTCTTCGAGCTGAGCGGGATCCCACAGGGAGCCGCCGTGGACGACGTCTACGGGATCCCGCTGTTCCACCTCCGTCGCCCCGCGCTCCGTCCGGCGGCGCGATTCCAGAAGCGCGCCTTCGATGTCGTCGTCGCGTCGCTGCTCCTTCTCCTGAGCCTCCCGCTGCTGAGCGTCATCGCCCTCGCGGTTCGGGTGTCGAGCCCGGGCCCGGTGTTCTTCCGTCAGAAGCGGGTCGGGCTGAACGGTCAGCTCTTCGAGATCGTGAAGTTCCGGACGATGCACGAGAACGAGGACTCCGACACGACGTGGATGTCGGATGCGGATGTCGACCGCGTTACGGGCATCGGGCATCTCCTCCGACGGACGAGCCTGGACGAAGTCCCTCAGCTGCTCAACGTGCTGCGGGGCGACATGTCGCTCGTCGGGCCGAGGCCGGAGCGACCTCATTACACGGGGCAGTTCTCCGAGACCGTCTCCCGATACGACGATCGGCACCGTGTCGTCGGTGGGATCACCGGGTGGGCGCAGATCCACGGCCGGAGCCGTGGCCTCGACTCCGTCCCCCAACGCGCCCGCCTCGACAACTACTACATCGAGAACTGGTCCTTGTGGCGCGATCTGGTGATCGTCGCCCGCACCATCGCGGTCATCTTCCGCGGACGCTAGCGCCGTCAGGTCCGGGCGGTGTGTGGCCGCGGGCGAGCAGGGCCTCGTCGATCCTCGTGGAACCGAACTCCGAGAGCAGACGCCGGAGGTCGCGCTGCACCCGGGCACGACCCGTGTAGGCCCGGAGCCGGAGGGATCGGGGCATGCCGGCGGGAGGGAGCTCCTCGGGGTCGAGCTCCCACGGATGGAGGTAGAACGTGAACCAGCTCGTCGATCGCAGGCGCTCCGCGACGCCGCGTCGGAAGACGGGGTAGGGGATCAGTCGGAAGTAGGCCCCTCCGGCCCACGGCACCTTCAGCGGCCCCACCGGCACCCGGGTCATCTGGATCTCCAGCAATCCCGGGCGGACCTCCGTCACGGGGACCTCCGCGTCGATGGACATCGAGATCCGGCCGTACCGGTCGTGCTGCGCGAAACCGAAGTAGCTGGAGTCGTACCAGTACGCGGCTTCCGCGAGGACGTCGAGGACGTCGTCGCTCACCGAGAAGTTCGGCGCACGGAGGCCGCGGACGGCCTGCCCTCCGATCTGCTCGAGGGCGTCCTTGGCCTGGACGAGCTCCCGCGCCACCTCCTCACGTGAGAGCTGGTTCAGGTTGCGGTGGAGGTGCGTGTGGCTCGCGAGCTCGTGCCCTTCGTCGACGATGCGACGGACGATCGCCGGGTAGCGCTCCGCGACCCAGCCGAGCACGAAGAAGGTCGACTTCGCTCCCGTCTCCGCGAGGATGTCCAGGAGGGCGTTCGCGTTCGGCTCGATCCGGGACTCCAGTGAGTCCGGATCCGTCGTCGGGAGGCTCGCCCGGACGTTCTCGGCGTGGAACCAGTCCTCCATGTCGAACGTCGCGAGGAATCGGGGGGTGGCGTCCACGGTCCCGGGCTCCTCCCTCGTCGCTTCCATGGCTCTCCCGTGTTTCCCTGCGGCAGTGGTGATCCGGACGGGTTCCACTCAGGGTAGGGGAGCGGTCGGCGGTCGACACGCGTCGCCGACGGATCGGTGAGGTGCGGCGGCGCTGAGGACGCTCCTCAGCAGCTAGACCACTGGTCGTCCGAGCCGGCCCTCGATCGCGGCCGCATGGCCCTCGTGTGTCGGGTCACCGAGTCCCTCCCCGCGCATCGCGAGCCGGAACAGCTCCTCCGGCGGCATCGGATGGGCGAACCAGAACCCCTGGGCCAGTCGGCATCCGTTCGATCGGAGGAAGATGTACTCGCCCTCGGTCTCGATGCCTTCCGCCAGGGGGATCATGTCCAGGCTCTGCGCGACCTGGATCATCGCCCGAACCATGCCGGCCAACCGCACGTCTCGATCCACGTCGCGGACGAACTCCCTGTCGATCTTGAGCACGTCGACCGGCATGTGCTTCAGGCGCGCGAGAGACGAGTAGCCGGTCCCGAAGTCGTCGATCGCGAGCCCCAGTCCCCACGCGTGGAGGTCCCGGAGCACGCGCTGGGTCCGGTCCGGGTCCGCCATCGCCGAAGACTCCGTGATCTCGGCCATCAGCGTCGAGGGGTCGACGCCCGCGTTCCGGAGCCGCTCGACGAGCCGCTCGGCCAGGCGAGGCGTCCAGAGCTGGCGCGGTGACAGGTTGAAGGAGAGCTGGAGCTCGAGGCCGGCTTCTCGCCAGGAGCGCTGCTGGCGCCCGACCTCGTCGACCACCCATTCCCCGATCGCCTCGATCAACCCGAGCTCTTCGGCCACCGGGATGAAGTCGCCCGGCGGCACGATCCCGCCGCTCGCATCCCGCCATCGGATCAACGCCTCCGCCCCGACGATCCGCCGGTCGGACAGGTCCACGACCGGCTGGTAGTGGAGCATCCACTGCTCGGATGCGACCGCCTCGCGGAGCCGGGAGGCGAAGGACAATCGTTCCATCGCGTCGTCCGCGTCGGCCGCGAAGAACAGGGCGCCACCGGGTTCCAGCCGCTTGGCCCGGTACATCGCGATGTCGGCGTTCTTGAGGAGCTCGACCGTGTCGCTCGCGTCCCTCGGGTAGACGCTGATCCCCATCGAGCCGCGGGCGTGGAACTCGACGTCGTGCAGGTCGAACGGCGTGCGCATCGCCTCGGTCACCCGATCGGCGACCGCCCGGATCGCGTCGTCCACGAGATCGGGATCGAGGTCGGCCACCAGGATCAGGAACTCGTCGCCACCCTGGCGAGCGACGAGGTCGGTGTCGCGGGTGCAGCCGTGGAGCCGCTCGGCGATCTCCTTCAGGAGCGTGTCGCCGGCGTGGTGTCCGAGCGAGTCGTTCACCAGCTTGAAGTTGTCCAGGTCGAAGTAGAGGACCGCCGCGAAGGTCTGGTTGCGCCGGGCGCGCTCGACGGCGAGCACCAGCGTCTCCTCGAAGAGCTCGCGGTTCGCCAGGCCCGTGAGCCCGTCGTGGAAGGCCATCTCGGCGACGCGCGCCTCCGCGTCCTTGAGCTCCGTGACGTCGAAGAGGAGCCCGTGCTCCCAGATCACCTGTCCGTCGGCGTCGCGCCTCGCGTACGCGCGATCGCGCACCCAGACGACCCGGCCGTCGGGTCGCACCATGCGGTAGTCGGACAGGTCCCCGCCTTCGCCGGCGAGGAAGGCCTCGCTCTCCGCCTGCACCTGCTCGCGGTCGTCGGGATGGACCATCCGGAGCCACATGTCGGGGTTCCCCCGGTAGGCGTCGGCAGCGACGCCGAGGATCTGCTCGATCTGCGGGCTCACGTAGGTCGTGACGTTGCCGTCGTCGGCGTAGACGACGGCGGGGATCTGCTCGACGAGGGAGCGATAGCGGGCCTCAGCCTCGGTGAGGGCGGTCTCGGCTTCCCGGCCGGCAACCAGCGCCCGCGCGTCGCGGATCGCCACGATCGACGCCGCGGCGTCGAGACGCCGGACGCGGACCTCGCCGGCCAGCTCTCTGCCCGAGGGGCTCCGCAGCGTGGCCTCGAACGGGACGCCGGCGTCGGCTCCCTCGACCCAGTCGGGGATCACCTCGCGCACGTCGAGTCCCAGGGGGTCTGCCCCGAGGAACGCCAGGGTCGCCTCGTTCGCCAGCTCGATGCGGTGGTCACGGACGACGAAGAGGGCCTCGGGGGCGGCGGCGAACAGGCGCGCAGAGCCCAGGCTGGTCACCGAAGAGCCGGGTTCGTGCTCCCGCATCTCCCGCTACGCATCGGCCGTTCTGAGGCCGAGCCTGAGGCGTGAGGGCTCTGTCTCCGTACCGCCTATCGGGGGGCGGGCTGGCAGCGGACAGACGTAGACGATCCGTTCCTCGCCGCCCGGGTCGATGAGCGTGTCGCCGATCTGGCGGTGGGCGCGGCGGTCAGCCTCCGCGTCGCCTCCCTCGGATCCCGATCGGCGCCGAGCACGTCGGGGCGGAGGTGACCGAGCACCTGCGGATGCACCGAGGGGTCGCGATCGGTCCGCGCCGGGAGATGCTTGCCGTGCGCGACGACCTCGTGGATCGCCTGCCCGGACATGTCGACCGTCGCGAAGCGGGTCACGCGGAAGTCCCGCGAAGCAGGTCACGCGGAAGTCCGTCCGGGTGAGCACCTGTCCCGCGATCGCTCCGTGCATCCTCGCCGCGGTCGCGAACACCGTGTCGCCTTCGGCCATCTCGACATCATCCGAGAACCCGTCGAGATGCGTCCCCCGAGCGATGTGTGAAGTCCGGAGGCCTGGGGTACAGAGGGTCTGGACAACGTGACAAGGAAGAGGTGACCAAAGATGATCTGGACCATCCTGGCTGTGATCGGATTGATCGCCGTCCTCATGTGGCTGTTCTAACGGCGACACGAACCTGAGCGGCCGGCCACCGCGGCCGGAACCGCTCCATGGAGGGGCCGAATTCGAGGTGCGACAGCAGTCGCGTCCTCGCCGGCTCCTTCATCGTTCTCTGGCGCCGCCGGCGACGGTCGGGCGCCCGGTGAGGCGGGCGCTACCGGGTGAGTCGCGGATCCGGCTGGTGGACGAGGGGGTCGACCGCGCGGCTGAACCGGTTCGCGTTGTGCTCGAAGTCGTTCCGCCGCCGGTAGTCCGTGGGGCTCATCCCCACGTGCCGCCGGAACGTCGTGGTGAAGTGGCTCGGGCTGTGGAAGCCCACGCGGTGGAGGATCTGGGTGACGGTGAGGTCGGACTCCCGGAGGAGCTGGGCGGCGCGCGCGATCCGCAGCGAGATCAGGTACCGGTACGGCGGCATGCCGACCATCGCCGTGAACTGCCGCGTGAAGTAGTACGGGCTGAGGGACGCGTGCGCGGCGATCGTGTTCAGGTCGACGTCGTGCGAGAGATTCTGGGCGAGGAAGAGCTGGACCTCGTGGATCTTCCGCTGGAGATGGGGGCTGGGGAGCCCTTCGGCGATCAGCGTCATATGGCCCTCGCGGCCCTCATGATCTTCCTCCAAAGGGTACGCGCGTACGGGATGCGCTGGCTTTCGGAATCCTGCCGCTCTTCCTCCAACGCTTCCATCCGCGCTCAGACCATCTTCTCGGGCACGACGATCTCGTCGTACTCCGCCTCGGACACATAGCCGAGGGCGAGGGCGGCTTCCCTCAGCGTGGAGCCCTCGTGGTGCGCCTTCTTCGCGATCTCCGCGGCCTTGTCGTATCCGAGCTTCGGGGTGAGGGCCGTCACGAGCATCAGCGACCGGTGGACCAGCTCCTCGATCCGCTCGCGGTTCGGCTCCAACCCCTCGATGCAGTACTCGCGGAACGTCCGGCAGACGTCGGCGAGCAGCGCGCCGGAGTGCAGCAGGTTCCGGATCATCACCGGCTTGAAGACGCTCAGCTCGAACGCCCCCTGGGAGCCGGCCATCTTGGTCGCCGTGTCGTTGCCGAACACCTGGGTCGCCACCATCGTCACGGCCTCGCTCTGGGTCGGGTTCACCTTGCCCGGCATGATCGAGGAGCCGGGCTCGTTCTCCGGGAGGATCAGCTCGCCGATCCCGGCGCGCGGACCCGAGCCGAGCAGGCGGATGTCGTTCGCGATCTTCATGAGGGAGCCCGCGAGCGTCGCCATCGCGGCGCTCGCGTGGACGACCGCGTCGTTCGCCGCGAGCGCCGCGAAGAGGTTGTCCGCGCGGACGAACGGGAGGCCGGTGAAGGCCGCGATCCTCGCCGCGCACGCGTCCCCGAAGCCTTCGGGGGCGTTCAGCCCGGTCCCGACGGCGGTGGCGCCGATCGCGAGCTCGTACAGGTGGGGAAGCGCTCCGTCGATCCGCTCGATGCCGGCGTCCAGCTGTGCCACGTAGCCGGAGAGCTCTTGACCGAGGGTGAGTGGAACGGCGTCCTGGAGATGGGTGCGGCCGATCTTCACGATGTCTGCCCACGCCGTGGCCTTCTCGTCCAGCGCGTCGCGCAGCGCTCGCACGGAGGGGATCACGCGTTCGACAAGCTGGATCGCGGCCGCCACGTGCATCGCCGTGGGGAACGTGTCGTTCGAGGATTGGGAAAGGTTCACATGGTCGTTCGGATGGATCGGCGTCTTGGAGCCGAGCTCGCCCCCGGCCATCTCGATCGCCCGGTTCGCGATCACCTCGTTCACGTTCATGTTGGTCTGTGTGCCGGAGCCCGTCTGCCACACGAAGAGCGGGAAGTGGCCGTCGAGCCGCCCGTCGAGGATCTCGCCGGCCGCGGCCACGATCAGGTCCGCGAGCGTTCGATCGAGGAGGCCGCGATCGGCGTTCTCGATCGCGGCCGCCTTCTTCAGGAGGGCGAGGGCGCGAACGACCTCCACCGGCATGCGGTCGCCCGCCGGGTCGCCGATCGAGAAATGGTGCAGCGAGCGCTGGGTCTGGGCGCCCCAGTAGCGGTCAGCCTGGACCTCGATGGGCCCGATCGAGTCGGTCTCGGTTCGGGACTCGGTCATCTCTGGCACCCTCCGGCCGGAAGCGTCCTTCCCATCCTCCCATGTCGCTAAGGCCGGACAAGCGTGAGGGCGGCCCGTTTCCGGGCCGCCCTCGGCGCGTGTGCTCGGAAGGACGAGCTGCCTACCCTCCCGGCTGCGTCACGCCGTTCACGGTGAGGGTGTACGGCGCGTACTGCGTGACCAGCTGCGTGCCGTCGTGGTACGTGACGATCGCCGCCACCACATCGGCGGTGGTGCCGATCGCGTCGGCCACCGCGGCCCCGCTCAACTCGCCGTGGAACGTCGTCCCGTCCACGGGGATGCTGAAGACGTGCGCCTCGGTCGACCCGGAGTCGTAGGCCACCAGCTGGACCGTGTAGCCCTCGACCTCCACCGGGTTGTACTGGGTGGCGGACAGCCAACCTTCCAGCGACGAGCCGTCGGAGACCACCGTGCCGCCGACCGCGACGTTGTCCACCCAGAACCCTTCCATGTGGACGCCGCCGTCGTTGAAGACGCGGAACGCGAGTCCGACGGTCTGACCGGCGAAGGCCGACAGGTCGCAGGTCTGCGGCGCGAAGACCGGAGTCGCGTTCTCGCCGTTGAACCCGTGACCGAAGCCCGGCCCCACGTTACCGAGGGCGGGGTCCGTGTCGTCGACCGTGTCGGTGCACTCGAGGCTCGTGTAGGTGTCGCCTCCGTCCACGGTGACCTGGGCGTACCCGAAGTCGAACGTCGTCTCCAGGTCCCAGGCCGCGTCGAACGCGAGCTCCGCCGCGTCGGCCGGCACGGCAACGTCCCGGACGATCACATCGTTCAGGTTGTCCCCGACCGGTGAGTGCAGGGCGGGGCCCTCGGCGCCGCTGGGCGGCGTCGCGTCGACCTCCCACGTGACGGGCAGCGCCGGCAGTGCGTCGGCGCCCTGGAACGCGATGTCCGTGACGCCACTCGCCCCGAGGAACGCACCCCCGCCGTCCATCAGGCGGACGAAGTCCCCGCCGTTCGGCGGCGCTCCGGGCGTGTCGTAGGCGTCGTTGTCCGGCGCCCCGGTCTCCCAGTTGATCGCCGCGTGGAGACGCTCCACCTGATAGGTCTCGGCGTCGCCACCGGAGAGCGTGGCCCCGTCGTCGATCGCGGCATCCAGCGCCACGGTGGCCTGCCAGATGTCGATCGCTTCCGAGACGGTGACCCCGGCGCCGACGCCGTCCAGGATCGCCTGGATCGCATCGAAGCCCTGGTTCTCCGAGTCGTTGTGGAGCGTGGTCATGACCCCGTCACCGTACGTATCCGCAAGCCACAGCAGGAAGCTGTAGGCGGCCCCGTAGTCGCACAGGATCTCCTGTTCGTGATCGAAGTTCTGATCGCCCCACTGGTTCAGGGAGTTCTCCGGGCCACCCGGCCTCGGGTTCGGGTTCGCGTCGGTCTGCACCGCGTTGTTCCCGAGGAAGCACTGGATGTGCGAGTCGAACCCCAGGTCGGTGATCGGTGCCGCCGGGTCGCCGTACCCCGTCAACGCGATCGCCATGTCCGCCATGCCTTCGTTGATCCAGGTCGCCTCGGGCGGATCGACGTAGGAGAGGAGCAGGTGCTGGTACTCGTGCGCGAAGACCCCTTCGTACAGGTTCGGGCGGGCAGGGGCGCTGGCGCAGTTGTCACCGGGCACCGGCTCGTTCGGCGGGTTGGCACCGGTGCGGTGCAGCCAGTCGAACGCGTCGATCGTCATCACGTTCCGGTTGAAGAACCCGTTCAGGCCCGAGGAGAAGAAGCCAGCGATGTAGGAGAACCCCTCGGTGTTGTTCAGGTCGTAGAAGTTGTCGTCCCGAACGTTGTCGACGAGAACGACGACGCGGCCGCCGTTCCCGGCGTAGTAGCCCGCCGGAAGGCCGAGCTGCGCGGCCCCTGGTGCGTTGGCACCGTTCCGCCTGGGCGGCACGCTGAAGACGCTGGACTCGATCGGATAGATGTTGGTGTCGAACTGATCGACCAGGTAGTCAACCTGTTCGTCGGTGACCGTCGTGCGAGCGCCGTTGCGGCAGTCGCCTTCCTGGAAGTTCAGGTCGGTGCCGGTCACGCCGTTCAGGGTCCGGGTCCCCGTCGCGGTCCAGACCTCGATGTGCTTGCCCGTGCTGCGGAGCTGGAAGTCCTTCGTGTAGAAGCCTCCCGCCACATCGTCGAGGGCCAGCCAGGTCCGGACCTCTCCCGGCTGGGCTGGTTTGGCCGCTGACGGGTTGGCGGCCTTGCCCTGCCGGATGATCTTGGCGTTGACATCCGCACCGGGTTCGAAGATGTCGGGTGCGTGGCCTCGACCGGGGTTGTCAGGTCCCGGTGATGTGAGTCCGGCGCCGGTCGCCGGGGCCGCGAGTGCGGCAAGTGCGAGCATGAGCGATGCGATGAGGGTTCGCCTCATGCAACCTCCCTCGGTTGGGTCCCCGGGCGGGGGGACGCGGGGTATGGCCCGGAGGACGGGAGATCGTCCGCATCCCCGGATGCCGCCTGAACCTAGTCGCGGGGTTCGAGCGGCGTCAACCGCACCAGCCACGCACGGAGACCGGCGGGGATTCGACGTCGGTTCCCGCGGGTACGAGGCACACAGACGCAAGGAGGTTCAGCATGGACACGTTGGGATGGATCCTGATCGCCGTCGCGCTGATCGCGGTGGCCCTGATCGTCTGGCTGATGGTGCATCGAGCCAGAACACGTACACTGCAACGTGATTTCGGCCCCGAGTACGATCGGACGGTGGCGAGGGCGGGCGCTCGAGGCCTCGCCGAGTCGGACCTCCGGGAGCGTCGGGACCGCGTCGACGCGTTGGACGTCCGCCCGCTTTCGCGCGGCGACCACGACCGCTTCGCGTCGCAGTGGGCGAAGGTGCAGGCGGCGTTCGTGGATGAGCCATCGGAGGCCGTCACGGACGCGGACGAGCTGATCCAGCAGGTGATGGCGTCGCGGGGCTACCCAGTGGAGGACTTCGATCGTCGCGCCGCGGACATCTCCGTGGAGCATCCGCAGGTCGTCGAGAACTACCGGTCGGCCCACTCGATCGCGGTCAAGGAGTCGCGCGAGGACCGTGACGCCGACACCGAGTCGCTCCGGAAGGCCATGGTCTACTACCGCTCGCTCTTCGACGAGCTGCTCGTGGTCGACGACGGGTCGGATCGGCACAACTGACTAGCGGGCCGCGTCCTAGCGGGCCGCGTCCTCCGCCGCTGCGCGGTGCCGCCAGAACCAGATCCCGACGACGACGGCGACGAGGGCGAGGCCGATCCAGCCGACGCGGGAGAGGATCCTGTCGATCGTTTCCACGTGGTTGCCGACGAAGTAGCCCAGCAGGGTCACCGCGGTCGACCACAGGAGCATCGTGGGGATCGTGTACACGAAGAACGTGCGCGCCGGCACGCGGGACGCGCCCGCGATGAACGGGATCAGTCCTGCCGCGCCGGTCACGAATCGGCCGACCACGATCGTCTTCCCCGCATTGGACTGGATCGAGTCCTCCACCTGGTCAAGCCGCGCCTCGAAGCGACGGAGGATCGGGAGGCGTCGGAGGAGCGAGTCCCCGTAGCGACGGCCAACGAGGAAGCCGGTCGACTCTCCGAGGAGGCCGAAGAACGCGCCGAACGCGATCACGCTCCCGAGGCCCAGCTCGTCCTGCGCCGCGTAGACGCCGCCGATCGCCAGGATCACGTCGCCGGGCACCACGATGCCGGTGAGTGCGGCCGACTCGAAGTACATCGCGACGGACACGATCACGTAGCCGAAGGTGCCGAAGAAGGGCTCGACCCATTCGACCAGCTCGGTGACCAGCGCGAGGATCATCCCGACAGCATGGCGGACGATCGGGTCGACCGGCAGGGGACCGTCCGGCGATTGGGACGGATCCGGAACGGGAATGGACGGGCCGTGCCGGGAGACCTCCGATGAGTGCCGCCACGCCGGTTCCCGAGACGGGACGCCGGGACGCCGGCGACGTCCGCGAGCAGCTGCGGAAGACGGGCACCGGGCGCCTGTTCCGTGACGCCGCCGTCCGCCTCGGGGCCGCGGACGGCACCTCCTTCGCGAGGGCGATCGGCCATTCGTCCCTCCTGACGCTGATCCCCGCGCTGATCGCGGTGATCGGGCTGGTGGTGACGTTCGACCTGACGGGGTTCCAGAACGTGCTCGAGGACGCGGCCCTGTCCTTCGCGCCCGGTCCCGCGGGTCGCATCCTGACCGAAGCGCTCGAGCGAGCCGAGCCGTCGTCGGGACCCTCCGCCCTGCTCGCCGGCCTCGCCGGCATGCTGATCTCCGGGACGGTGGGTGTTACGCACCTCGAGCGGGCCGCGAACCGGATCTACGGCGTCGACGAGGATCGGGCCCCGTGGCGTCGCCTCGGGCTCGCCGTGATCCTGGCCGCCACGGTCGAGGTGATGTTCATGGTGGCGCTGGCGGTCATCGTCGCGGGTGGTTCGATCGGGGACGGTGGAGACGGGGCCACGTCCGACGGGTCCCCCTGGTCGGTGCTCCGATGGCCCGTGGGGGTCGCGCTGGTGACCGCCGCCACGACGGTCATCTTCAAGGTCGTGCCGGCCAGGAGACAGCCCGGGTCCTCCTGGCTGGTGTCCGGGACCGCGGTCTCCGTGACGATCTGGGTCCTCGCCACGGTGGTGCTCGGCCTCGTGTACGAGCGCGCATCCGTGTTGGGCGGGTCCTACGGACCGCTCGTCGGGATCATCGCCCTGTTGGTATGGGCCTACGCCACCGGCCTCGCCGTCCTCTACGGCCTCGCGTTCGCCGCCCAGCTCGAAGCAGGGCGCGCCGGCATCTCGAAGCCCGCGCGCGACCCCTAGGCCCGATCCGGTTCGGCCCGGAGCAGCCCGTGCTCCATCGCGTACATCGCGGCCCCGGCGCGCGTCGAGACGCCGATCTTGACGTAAGCATGCTGGACGTGGTGTTCGGCGGTCCGCGGCGAGATGACCAACGTAGAGGCGACCTCCCGGTTCGACGCGCCCCGCGCCACGAGGCGCAGCACCTGGACCTCCCGGTCCGACAAGCCGGCCGGCCACGGCGTCCGCGCCCCGCTCCGTGGCTGTCCGGCGGCCTCCAGGACGGCTCGGGCACATTCCGGGTCGAGCGTTCCCGCCCGCGCTTCCTCCTCCACGAACCGTGAGGCCTCGCCCGACGCGAGCGCCTGGCGGTGCGGCCGGTCCTGGGTGAGCGCCTGGTAGACGTCCGCCGCCGCCAGCAGCCGGGCCTCGACGGGGACCTCTGCCGCCGAAGCGCCATGGTGATAGCCGGATCCGTCCTGACGCTCGTGATGCATGCCGGCGATCCGGGCGAAGGGGGCAAGTGCGACCGATCGCACTAGGATCCGCTCGGTCTGGTATGGATGCAGGCGTACCTGCTCCCACTCGGACGAGGTGAGCGGGTCCGGTTTCTCCCAGGTCCCGGTGCCGACGGCGGTCCGACCGAGGTCGTGGAGCAAGGCCGATCGGCGAACGGCGCCCACGTCGCGGACGCCGATGGTCTCGGCCGCCGCCGTCGCGAGCTCGGCGACGCCGGTCGAATGCCCGAGGGTGAACGAGGACTTCAGGTCCACCATGTCGCCGAAGATCTCGGCGACATGGTCGAGCCGGTCCGGCGGGATCCGACGAACCGGCTCGGGCTCGGCCTCGAGGACGACGATCCACGGGTCGTCCTTGTCGAGCCGCTCGAGCGCGCGAGGGCCGACCGCGAGGAACGCTTCAGCCACCGCGGGATCGAACCACCCTCCCGAGCGACGCGACACCATCGTGCAGGCGGCCTCGACCCCGCCGAGCCGATGGAAGATCACGGCCTGCGTGGCCGGCTCCGCGATCCGGGCAGCCAGTGCGATGTCCTCCCCGACAAGCCTCGCCGGCGCGCCCTTGCCGTCCCAGCGCTCGAGGTTCTCGTCGAGCGCCCGGGTCACGCCCTCACTCATCCCCAGGCGCTCGGCCATGTGCGAGGCGACCTCACACACCGCTCGCATGATCTCAACCGCGGCCGCACCCCCGCCCCCGACGGATCGGGCCAGATACCGGATCCGTCCGAGACCGGTCCCGAGCCCCGTGGCCCGCAGCACGCCCAGCAGCTCCGTCGGGCGGGTCACGTCCGTGCGCTCGGCGACCCGGCGCATGCCGATGTCGTCCGGACCCGACAGGTGCACTTCGTCGTGGGCCGTGGCGGTGCAGCCCAGATGCTTCAGCAGGGTCGTCCAGTACACGTCGGCCACCGCTGCGTTCGAGAGCCCCAGGTGACGCGCGATCTCGGTGGCGATCACGCACGCCCGGATCGCCTTCTCCGCCGGCTGGCCCATCGCCAGATCGGTCGTGAGCGACAACGCGGCGAGGAGGTCTGCCAGTCGGAGCTCGTCGTCCCGCACGTCGTCTCTCCCCTCGAGGCGGTGACCAAGGATGGCAGGCGACGAGTCCTCGAGCCAGAGATGGGTAGTCCTACCGATGCATCGGCCGCAGGTCGGGAGCATCCTCGGATCGACCGGAGCGAGGAGGCCGACGATGATGCGAACCGTGACGATGCGAAGGCAGAGGGCCCCGGGGGCGCGCCGCGCTGCAGCTCGACCCTCGCTGCTCACGCCCATGTTCCTGACGGTTGCCGTTGCGGAGCTCGCCTACTTCACGGCAGACGGCGTCTTGTTGCCGGCGCTGCCCCGGTACGTGACGGGACCTCTCGGTGGCGGAGACGTCGCGGTCGGTCTCGTGATCGGTGCGTTCAGCCTCGCCGCCTTCTTCCTCCGGCCCTGGGCGGGAACGCAGGCGGATCTGCGGGGGAGGCGCATCCTCATGGTGGCTGGGGCCTCGATCTTCGGTCTCTCCGTTGCGGGGTACTTCGTCGCGACCGCCATCCCGCTCCTCGTCGGCATGCGACTCCTCACGGGTGTCGGCGAGGCCCTGTTCTTCGTCGGTGCGGTCGCGGCGAACCTCGACCTCGCCCCCGCCGAGCGACGCGGCGAGGCGATGAGCTTCGCGTCGCTCTCCCTCTACCTGGGGATCGGCATCGGACCGTTCATCGGCGAGACCGTGATCGAGCACCTCGGTTTCCGCGCCGCTTGGCTGGTCTCGATCGGCCTGGCGGGGGTCGCGGTGGCGCTGTCGCTCCGTCTGCCGGCGATGCGCCCGACGGTCGAGGAGGGTCCTCCGCCCGAGGCGCATCGGTTGGTCCACCCCGCGGGGCTGCTGCCGGGTCTGGTGCTGCTCGCGACGATCTGGGGGATGGGTGGCTTCCTGGCGTTCGTACCTCTCTACGCTCGCGACCTCGGGATGGGGGGAGCGGGCCTCGTCCTCGGGCTGTTCTCGGGGATCGTCGTGCTGATCAGGAGCGTGGGTGCCCGGATCCCGGACCGGTTCGGGGCCGCTCGGACGACGCGGGTCTCGCTCGTCCTGTCCGCGCTCGGACTCGTGACGGTGGGCTCATGGCAGGAGCCGACCGGCCTTCTCGTCGGCGCTGCCGTCCTCGGGGTGGGCGTGGCCCTCTTCACGCCCGCGTTGTTCGCCCTGGCGGTGGCGGACGTCCCGTCGAACGAGCGAGGCGCCGTGATGGGGACGACGAGCGCCTTCCTGGATCTGGGGTTCGGACTGGGCCCCGCGTCGCTCGGCTTCGTCGCCGCGGGCCTTGGCCGCAGCGGAACGTTCCTCGTGGGGGCGTTGGTCGCGATGGCGGGATTCGGGCTCGTAGTCGCGACCAAGCTCGGCGTTCCGCGGTCCCCGAAGGCTCAGACCGAACCGGTAGGCTCGATCGAAGGGGCGGTAGCTCAGTCGGTCAGAGCAGCGGACTCATAATCCGTCGGTCGCAGGTTCAAGTCCTGCCCGCCCCACCGTCATCACGTCCTAGGTCGAAGGGCTTACTCCTCCCGGGCCTTTGCCGGGCCGAACCGTAGTGCAACCGGCCGATGCGCCGTGTCAGCCATCGACCCTACTGTCCGAGCATGAGCTCCAAGGGCCGCGGGTACATCGACGGGGCCTCGGTGATGATCGAGGCCGCCGCAGAATTGACCGGCGTGGATGTTGCGACCGTGCGCGGATGGGCACGGAGCGGGGACCTGATCATCGAGATGCGGGGCGACATGGAGACCGTGCGGCTGGACGAGGTGAGAGCCCTCGCCGCGAGGCAGCGCACGTCGAGCCACGGGCCACTCCGCGACCGCCTGACGGGAGCCGACGAGAGCGAATCGGTCGACGAACCGGTGACCATCGCCGATCTCCAAGAGTTGGCGAGGACGCGAGCGAGGTAGCGCCACGATGACGGACTTCGGGATCCGCGCAACCGGTCCGGCCATGTACTCGCTGAGCGGAGAGCTCGACCTGGCGACCGTGCCTCTCATGAACATCGCGATCGCGGATGCCGTCTGTCGAGGCGGACCGATCATGATCGACGTGACCGAGCTCGCCTTCATGGACTCCACCGGCGTGGAGGCGATCCTCACGTCGGTGAACGCGCTGCCCACCGGCTGCATCGTCCTTCATGGCGTCCATGACGCGGTCGAACGGGTGATCGATCTCATGGGGGTTGACGGGGGGCTGTCGAATCTCCATGTGATCCCGTGCCCGCACGACGAAGAGCCGGCCGTCGGGGATGCCATCGAGGCCAAACCTGACGACCCCTCCCACGTCGGATGACGGCCGCGTCCTCGGTTTTCGTCCTCCGATGGTCGGCCCGTCGGGGCATCCCTTGTCGAGCCGACTTGCGCGTTCATCGACCGCGGTGCTTCCGATCCCCCAGCGGGCTCCATGACGGCCCCCCCGAGTGAGGCCGCGGAGCCCACGACCCGACCGACGGATGAGAGCCGCCCTCGCGGCGGAGCCGAGAGGAGGGAGCACGGTGCGCAAGGGCGATCCTGATCGTCTGCTCGATGACGCTCATCCCTCTGGAGGGACACCCGTCCGAGCGCGATCCTTGAAGATCGAGTGCAAACCCTCGCACACGGCCCCGGACGGTCCGATCGTGTTCCCCGGCCGGCCGGGCAAGGCGCATCTCCATGAGTTCTACGGGAACACGAGCACCAACGCCTTCTCGACCTACGCGTCGATGATCGGGAGATCCACGACGTGCCCTTCGCCGGAGACACGGCGGGGTACTGGGCACCGGCGTTGTACGACTCGGCCCATCAGCGGATCCTGGCGCGCCGGATGACGGTGTACTACCGTCACAGGCCGCAGGAGTCTCGACCGGTCACGCCGTTCCCTCCGGATTTCCGGATGATCGCCGGAGTCCCCACGGCCGGTGTGTGGGGTTTCAACTGCGACGATCTCGGCTTGAAGACCACATCGTTGATCGACTGCACGGGATCCTCCACCCCCGTACGTCCGGGCGACCGTGATCTTCCCGAACTGCGGGAAGCTCGACGCGGCCGGCAAGATCGTGACCGATTCCGCCGATCATCGGAGCCACGTGATCTACTCGATCTCGGCGAAGGTGGGCTGCCCGTCGTCGCACCCGATCCAGCTCCCGCATGTGAAGGTGAACATCCGGTACGACGTGACCAACTGCATCAAGGCCGGTTGTCACCTCTCGTCGGACATGATGGCGACCTGCAGGGGGAAGGGCTGTTCGCTCCACGCGGACTTTCTGGAACCAGACGGCCCTCGTGAACATGGTGAAGACGAAGCCCGACTCATGATCTCCTGACGGCGGATCCATCAGGGGCCGACGCACGCGCGGCGTCGACGAGAGCCACGGCGCGGTCCGGTGCCGCCGCCACGACCGTGCTGTCCGCCATGGCGTACGCTCGCACGATGGAGATCGCCCGAGGTTCCGAGGGCTCGTTCGAACGGGGCGACGACGGCCGGTTCACCGGCGAGGTCTGGCTCCGGTCCACGCTCACGGCCGACGACGGGACCGGTGTCGGCGTCGTCCATTTCTCGCCGAACGCCCGGACCCACTGGCATCGGCATCCCGGCGGCCAGTTCCTGTTCGGCGTGAGCGGTCGCGGGCGCGTTCGCTCGAAGGGGGACACGGGGCACATCCTGGAGCCCGGCGACGTGATCCACGTCGGGTCCGAGTGGCACTTCCACGGTGGAACGCCGACCACACCGATGGTCCACGTGGCCGTGAACGGCAGCGGCGCCCCCGATTGGGGTGACCCCGTCACCGACGAGGAGTTCGAGGAGGGGTCCTGAGCGCGCCCGAGGTCACGGAGGCGATCCGGGACCTGTTCGCCGTGCCGCCCGAGGAGTTCGTGGCCGCGCGGGACCGTGTGGCGGGGGAGTTGAAGGACGCGGGCAAGGCGGATGAGGCCGCGCGCGTCAAGAAGCTGCGCCGGCCGAGCGTCGTGGCGTGGGCGGTCAACGCCGCGGCACGGGGACGACCCGAAGAGATCGAGGTGCTCCGAGAGGCCGGGCGGGAGCTCCGCCGGGCGCAGCGCAAGGCGCTCTCCGGCGGCGGCGGCGAGGATCTCCGGCGCGCGACCGACGAGCGCCGGGCCCTGATCCAGGCGATCGCCGACGCGGCGGTCGCCGCGGTCGGGGACCGGGGCGGCAGCCACCGCGACGCGATCGTTACCACGCTCGATGCCGCCTCGGTCGACGACGAGGTCGGCGATCGGCTCCAGGCCGGCATCCTCGAGCGGGAGGCTCGGCCGACGGCGGGCTTCGGCGCGATCGAGGGGTTCGAGGTCTTGCAGGGTGGCGGCGGCGTTCACGACGACGCGTCGGTCGAGGAGGATCCGGCCGAGGTGCAGCGGGAGCGGGCTCGCGAGGCGCGGGAGGCCGGGCAGCGCGCCGCCGCCGCCGATCGCGCCGCGGACAAGGCACGCCGACGGGCCGAGGACCTCAAGGCGAAGGCCGCGACCGCGGTGACGGCGGCGAGAGAGGCGGAGGCGGAGGCGAAGCGCCTGGCCGACGAGGCGAAGACCGAACGCAAGCGCGCCGATCGAGCGGCGAAGGGAGCCGGATCCGGCCGGTCCTGAGCGGACCGGTCCGCTCGGAGGGTCAGGCCGGATCGCGTCGAGCCAGCGCGACCGCCCGTTCCACCACCTCGGCGAGCGGGGGCGGGACGGCGTCTGCGCCGAGGTCGGCGAACCGGCGCCAGGCGCGAGCCGGCTTCTGCCGGTCGCCGTGGATGCCGGCGACGCCCTCGAAATCGGGGATCAGCTCCACCCGTTCTCCCCTCGCGACCTCTTCGATCAGCGCGTTCAGCTGGCGCTCCGCGTCGCTCGGCTCGGCCCCCGCCGGAGCGTCGCGGTCGTGCACGGCCACGAACGGCAACCCGACCGCCCGGCTGATCCTGCCGAACAGCGGGAGGTTCCCCTTGCCGCCGCACTCGATGATCGAGATCCGCTCCCGATCGGGATCGTGGCCGAGGGCGTCGAAGATGAACGGGAGCGTGAGCTTCTCGGTGAGTCCCTCGACGAGGACGGCGGCGCGGGCGAGGAACAGCTCGCTCCGAGACGAATCGAACTCCGAGAAGGCCCGGAACTCCTCGTCGGCGGCCAACGGCTCCGGCTGGAGCAGCAGCGTCCCCACCGTCGGGCGGCGTTCGGTGAACACGAGCTCGTCGAGCCGCACCACGTTCAGGAACGCGGGGGAGTGGGTCGTGTACAGGATCTGGTTCCCCCTGGCCGCGACGAACCGGAGGAGCCGGTAGAGGTATCGCTGGGCCTGGGGCGGGAGGAAGAGCTCGGGCTCCTCGATCAAGATGACGACGCCGGCGAGACCGGCGCCGTGCCACGCCTCGAGCCCGGCGACGATCCCGTGCGCCGCCGCCGCCTCGCCGGCCCCGCGCGACCAACCGGTCGCGTCGGCGCGGGCCACCGACTCGCGGAGGAGGTCCGCGGCCGGATGCGGCTCGGTCCCCGGACTCGGGGGCGCGACGATAGACCCGTTCCGGAGTCCCGCGGGGAAGAAGAGCGCCGGCGGCCGCGAGGACCCTCGGGTCGACGTGCTGTCCGGCGGCGTGGCGGCCACGGAGATGGTGGAGCCGTCGGCGAGCTCGCCCACGATCCGGATGGGCCCCGGCGACCCATGACCGTCCTCGGGGAGGTCCTCGGCGACGAGGGGGGCGGACGCGGGATCGAGGAGCGCCCAGATCGCGGCGAGCAGGTTCGACTTGCCGGTGCTCGGCTCTCCGACGATCGCGGCGATCGTGCCGGGCCGGAAGCTCGTGTCCTTCAGCGATCGGTACCCGCGGACGTGAACGCCGGTCAGTCCGAAGGCAGCCACCGGCGGATGCTAACGCGGGGAGGTCGTCGCCGGAGTGCTTACCCGTGGCTCGCGCCGCGGCGGAAGCCGCACGAGGGGCACCGGACCCGGGTGAGCGACATGGCGGCGCCGCAGTAGGCGCACGTGTCGTCGGCGGGGGGCCCTTCCTGGGCGGAGCCCGTCGCCGAGGCGCGCCGCCGGAGCCGGGAGACACCCAGCATCGCCAGGACGAGCACCGCCGCGAGGAGCAGCTCGTCCCATCCTCCCTGATGCGCGAGGAGCGGTCTCATCCCGACAGGATCAGCAGGCCGCTCGCCGTGAAGAGGATCATCACCGCGAGCAGCGCGTACTGGGTCCGGACGGCGGCATCGCGCTCGAACAGCGCGATCGCCCGGTCGTGGGCGAGCACGACTCCACCCACGTGACCGATCACGATCGCCGCGACCTGCACGTACCAGATCGTCGTCGCCGACAGCAGCGAGAGGTCGACGATCCAGTCCGCGGTCCCGAACAGGTCCCACCCGATGCCGAAGGGATCGGACATTCGCACGAGCCCGAGCTGCCCTTCGAGCACGAGGAACGAGAAGTAGTGGGCGACGACGTAGGCGAGCACGATCGGCACGAGCGAGTGCGCGAAGCGGACGGCGAGCACACGAGGGTCGCCGCGGGCCACCCACGCGGCGGCTCGCATCGCGAGGAGGTACGCGAGCGTCACGATCCCGATCACGAGCAGGAGGCCGGCGGTGTCCACCGCGATGCGCGTCAGGCCGGCGAGCTCGGCGGTCGTGGTGGTCCAGACGGTCGAGCGTGAGAGCCCGTCGAACGTCGTCGAGCCGAGCGCGACCATGATCACCGCCAGCAGCCCGGGGCGCGGCGGAACCTGCGCGAGCCCCGAGAGCGGGGGTCGGCCGGCCACGCGGCCGTCCTCGTCCCGCGTGAGCGGGGCCATCGCCGCGAAGAGGCCGAAGTAGACGGCGAACGCTTCCCCGTTCGCGAGCCACGCCCGTCGCCCGAACACGTGCATCCCGGTGATCTGGATGAGCGTGTACACCACGATCACGATCCCGAGATGACCGAGGAAGGACCCGAACGGATCCACGAGCTCGATCCAGACGAACGCGAAGAGCAGCACGGCCGCGGGCCATTTCCCCCACGCCGGGGGGTAGGGCCGGGTCGTTCCTCCGCGCGCTCCCTCCGGATCCCCGCCCTCGTCGAAGCCGATCAGCCGGCCGATCGTGTCGAACGGGGACAAGGTGGCCCACAGGTTCCCGAGCACCGCATGGGCGATCGCCAGGCCCACCCAGAACCACGCGTAGACGACGATCGGGCCGACCGTCTCTGTGGCGCTCGCTCGCCGCGCCGAGGCCATCGCGACCACGAGGAAGGCCACGAGCATCACGACGCGGATCACCCACTCCAGGACGCGATCCGTGAGCGCGGTCTGGAGCCGGGACGGACGAGCCCGTGGGACGGGACGGGCCTCGAACCTGGGCTCGGTCCACAACGCCGAGAGCGCGGCGAACGACAGCACGAGCGCGGTGGCCGCGCCGAAGACGAACAGCCAGAGCGGCACCGGGAGGTCCCTTCGGCCGCCGAGCGCCCCGTGGGCGAACGCGGGCGTCGCGATGGCGAGGAACGTCGCCAGCAGCCCGGCGAAGATCGTCCCCCGGCGACTCAGGGGATGATCTCCAGCCGGAACAGGAGTTCGCCGGCGCTCTCGAGCTCGACCTCGTAGACACCGACGGCGTTCGCGGCGAAGTCGATCCTGGCGGCCTCGCCGGGCGTCACGTCGGCCGACCGGTCGTACCCGTGGAGATGCACCTCGTCGGAGACGTCCGCGCGCACCACGATCCGGATCAGTTCCCCCTGCGTCACGGTGAACCGCGTCGGTCCCTGGGTCGCGCCGTCGCGGTACGTGATATCGATGATCATCCGCGCCGGCGAGGGGCTCGGAGAAGGAGAGCGCGACTCGGACGCGGTGGGGGACGGGCTGGCGCTCGGGGTCGATGGCGACGGTGCGGGGGAAGCGACTCCGCCCCCGTCGCCGGGGCGGAGGAGCACGAACAGCACCACGACGACCGCCACCGAGGCGGCCAGGATCGCCCAACGCGCCCAGGGCTTCATGTCAAGGAGGCTATCGCAGCGTCTCGCGAAGACGGCCGCCGGTTCCCGGAACGGCCCGACGCTCAGGTAGGCTGTCGCGGATCGTCGACCGGAGGACCGTCGTGGACATCATCGTCGACTTCTTGAAGTTCGGGATCATCTTCGGGGTGCTGGGAACGGCGCCGATCGTGACGTGGCTCGTGATCTCGTGGCTCGTCACCGACCGGCGACGGTCGTCGTCCCCCCCGGAGGGGCGCTGAGCGGCTCCACCGCGTCGCCGACCCGGACACGACCCGACTCCACCACCTCGGCGTACATGCCGAAGGGCAGTCCGCGACGCCCCTCGATCCGCGGGCGGAAGCGCGCGATCAGGTTCAGCGTCGGGAAGTCCTTCTCGCCGGTGTCAGGGGCCAGCGTCGTGACGACGCATCGGGGGATCTGGCCGCGCAGCCGGATCGAGGCCTCCCCGACGCGCACCGTCGCGCCCTCCCAGGTGTCCTCTTCGTAGGGTTCGCAGCCGTCGACCTCGAGGTTGATCCGGAAGCGGCGCGCGTCGAGGTCGGCCCGATCGCCGTGAGCGCCCAGCGCCCGGACGCTCGCCGACGACACGATCGTCAGCGGGTGGACGTCCTGTCCGTCGCCGTCGCGCGCGACCCGAGCGAGCCGGACCGGACTGCCGATCGCTCGGGTGAACGCTCCGGAGAACCTCCCGTCCAGGAGATGGCCGTCCACCGAGCGTCCGAAGAAGTCGGTCGTGATCGCCCCATCCAGGCGGTCGGCCGCGTCTTCCACCGTCGAGCCGTCGGGGAAGGTGATGCGGAGGCGCTCCGTCGCGGGATCGTAGTCGGGCTCGATCCGCTGGAGCCCGCCGTGGTCGGACGCGTCGACGAGCGCACCGGCTTCATCGATGAGGTAGAAGCGACGGTCGGTCGGGATCCCGGCAGCGGTGACCTCGGCCTCGGTGGGATGGGAGAGGCGCAGGGCCTTCACCGGGGTCACGGCCAGGCGGGTGAGGGTTCTCACGGCCCGAAGAACGTAGCCGAAAGTCTATTGGCCCGGCCGCACACCGTGGCATAGCATCACCCGTACGAGGACGGGGGATCGCCGTGGCGGAGACCGAAGGGCGGAGTCGATGAGCGAGTACCAGGACGAGGTCCTCACGGATCTGCTCGATCTGCAGGCGGAACTCCGAGGCGACGTGCCGCAGCCCCACGACGACGACGACCTCGACGCGTCCTCCGATGCGTCCTCGGCGGAGGCGTCGACGGCGTCGCCGGAGACCGTCGCCGTGCCGGAGACCGTCGCCGTGATGGAGCGGGGCCTCACCGTCTCCATCACGCCCCCTCCCGCCGATCGCCTGGGCGTGAACGAGCGGCTCGCCGCCCTCAACGAACGCCTCGCTCAGCTCGAGTACGACCTCGCCAGCGTCACGAAGCGAATCGAACGGATCGAGCCCGAGGCCGAAACGGACCTGCCCGCCGCGGTCGACACCGACCTCGACGCCCCCTGGCGCTCCGCCCTCGACCTCCAGAAGATCGTCGCGAACCGACTCGACGGCCGCTGAATCGTTCGGTCGGCCGCGCAACACCTCCGTGGTACGTTCGGCGCGTGTCGCCGGACCTCCCCGCCTCACTCGAATCGCTCGCGTTCCTGCTCGGGACCTGGAAGGGCGAAGGGCGGGGCGAGTACCCCACGATCGATGCCTTCGGCTACGGCGAAGAGATCGAGTTCTCGCACACGGGGAAGGCGTTCCTCGCGTACCGTCAGCGCACTTGGGCGTTGGAGGACGGGCGGCCCCTCCACGCCGAGACGGGCTACTGGCGCCCGACACCGAGAGGCGGCGTCGAGGTGGTGCTCGCGCATCCCACCGGCATCGTCGAGATCGAGATCGGCGCCGTCATCGGCCGCCGCGTGGAGCTGATCTCCCACACGGTCGCGAGCTCGCCGACCGCGAAAGAGGTCACCCGCCTCGAGCGGCGCTTCCACGTGGTCGGCGACGTGATGACGTACGAGCTCCGGATGGCGGCGGTGGAGCATACGGTAGTGCGGCACCTCGAAGCCGAGCTCCGGCGCGTGCCGACGTGAGCGAGCCGGTCGCACCGATGCACCCCGGGTTCGCCCCGGTCGCCTTCCTCCTCGGGACGTGGCGAGGCGAGGGCGACGGGGGATACCCGAGCGTGGAGCCGTTCCGTTACACGGAGGAGCTGACCTTCGGCCACGTGGGGGACGCCTTCCTGCTCGTGACCGAGTCGAGCTGCACGCCGGAAGGGGCGCCGCTGCACTTCGAGCGAGGGACGTTGCGACCGATGGGGGACGGGAAGGTCGACCTCGCGCTCGCCCATCCGATCGGGGTCGCGGAGGTCGCCGAGGGGACGGTGGACGGGACGACCGTGACGTTGCGCTCGACGGCGATCGTCCGGACGGCCGCCGGCGCCCCGGTCACGGAGATCGAGCGACGCTACCGCCGGGAAGGCGACGGGCTCTCCTACGAGTTGGACATGGCGATGGAGGGGATCGATCGGACGTTCCACGTCCGGGCGATGCTCGGCAGGGTCGACCCGTGACCGACGGCTCGCGCGACCTGTCTCGCGTCTGGCTCGCGACCTCGATCCTCGGGATCACGAGCGGCGGCGTCCTGTGGCTGCTCGATCTCCGCGGCGCGGCCGACGCCGCCTGGGCGGCGACCACCGCGATCGCGCTCGTGTCCCTGCTGCGCGACGTCGTGACCGGCCTCCTGCGGCGCCAGCCGGGTGTCGACGTGATCGCCCTGCTCGCGATGGGCGGCTCGCTCGCGCTCGGCGAGTATCTGGCGGGCGCCGTGATCGCGCTGATGCTCGCCTCGGGGGAAGCGCTCGAGTCCTACGCGGATCGCCGGGCGCATCGGGAGCTCTCGGCGCTCCTCGACCGGGCACCGAGCGTGGTCTCTCGCTACGAGGACGGCGCGCTCGTCGAGCGGCCGGTCGCGGACGTGCGGCTCGGCGACCGGCTGCTCGTGAAGCCGGGAGCCGTGATCCCGGTGGACGGGGTCGCCTCGACGCACGCCGTCCTCGACGAGTCGGCGCTGACGGGGGAATCCCGCCCGGTCGAACGCGTCGCGGGCGACCCGATCCGGTCGGGCGGCGTGAACGCGGGTGGCGCGTTCGACCTGCTGGCCACGGCCACGGCGGAAGACAGCACCTATGCCGGCATCGTGCGACTCGTGCGGGAGGCGGAGCGGCAGAAGGCGCCGTTCGTCCGCCTCGCCGATCGATACGCCGCCGTCTTCGTCCCGATCACGCTGGTGATCGCCGGCGTCGCGTGGGCCGCGACCGACGATCCCCTCCGGGCGCTCTCCGTGCTCGTGGTGGCGACGCCGTGCCCCTTGCTGCTCGCGGTGCCCATCGCGATCGTGTCGGGGATCTCGCGCGCCGCGCACCGGGGGATCATCGTCAAGAGCGGCGGCGTGCTCGAGACGCTCGCCCGCGCGCGGGTGCTCGTGCTCGACAAGACGGGGACGCTCACGTCGGGCGTGCCCGAGGTGAGCGACATCGAGACGTTCTCCGACCTGGGTCTCGATCTCGGCCCCGACGAGGTGCTCGGCCTGGCCGCCTCGCTCGACCAGGTCTCGCCGCACGTGCTGGCGGCGGCGCTCGTCCGCGCGGCCCGCACGCGTTCCCTCGACCTGAGCTTCCCGACCGACGTCCTCGAGCGCCACGGCTCCGGGATCCAGGGCACCGTCGAGGGCCGGCGCGTGGCCCTGGGGAAGGCGAGCTTCGTGGCGGAGGGCGCGCCGATGCCGGCCCGAGCCCGGGAGGTCCGCCGGCGGTCGATGCTCGACGGGTCCTCGTGCATCTTCGTGGCGATCGACGGCAGGGTCGCGGGCGCGCTGATCATCGACGACCCGATCCGCCCCGACGCGCCGCGCGTGATCCGATCGCTCCGTCGTGCCGGGATCGAGCGCGTGATCATGGTGACCGGCGATCACCCCGACGTGGCCGAGTCCGTCGGTCTCGCCCTCGGTGTCGACCGGATCCTCTCCGAGCGCGACCCGACGGAGAAGGTCGAGGCCCTCGAGGCCGAGCGCGAGGCCGGCGTCGTGGTCATGGTGGGCGACGGGTTGAACGACGCCCCGGCGCTGGCCGCCGCGGACGTCGGCGTGGCGATGGGCGCCCGCGGCGCCACGGCCTCCTCGGAGGCGGCCGACGTCGTGCTCGTGGCCGATCGCCTCGACGGGCTCGTCGAGGCGATCGCGATCGCGCGGCGGTCGCGGGAGATCGCGATCCAGTCGGTGCTCCTCGGCATGGGGCTCGCGTTCGGGTTCATGCTGGGAGGAGCCTTCGGCTGGTTCCTCCCGGTCGTGGGAGCTTTGATCCAGGAGCTGATCGACGTTGCCTCGATCCTGAACGCCCTGCGGGCCCTCGGCGGTGGCGGCCGGCCGGCCCGCGGACGCGAACCGACCGATGTCGCGGAGCGGTTCCGCGCGGAGCATCGTGAGTTCGCGCCGGAGCTCGCCCGCGTGCGGTCGGTAGCGGATCGCCTGGGCCAGCTGCCGCCGGACGAAGCGCAGCAGGAGCTCGAAGCGGTCCGCCGATTCGTCGTGGAGCGCTTGCCCCAGCACGAGGAGGAGGAGGAGGCGGCCGTCTACCCGGTGGTGGCGCGCCTGATGGGGGGCGAGGATCCGATGAGCTCGATGGCGCGCGCCCACATCGAGATCTCCCACCTCGCGCGGGTGTTCCGGCAACTGCTCGACGACCTCCCGAGGGGAGGTCCGACGTCCGACGACCTCGTCGACCTGCGCCGGGTCCTCTACGGATTGCACGCGATCCTCCGCCTGCACTTCGCGCAGGAGGAGGAGGCCTACGCCTGGCTCTCCTCGGGCGAGGAGTCCGTCGCGGTCTCCTGAGGGTCCTCGAGCACGAGCACCTCGTCCGGCCGGGGCTCGAAGGCCAGCAGGACCCGGAACGAGGCGCCGCCGCCCGTCCGCTCCTGCACCCACGCCCGGCCGCTGTGGAGCTCGGCGAACTTGGCGACCAGGGCGAGACCGATCCCCGCGCCGCCCGGGCCCGGGCTCGTGCCCTGCACGAACGGCTCGAAGATCTGCTCCCGATCCTCGGGCGGGACCCCCGGTCCGTCGTCCTCGACGGCGATCATCGCTCCCTCGTCGGTGCGTTCCACGCGGATCCAGATCCGGGAGTCGCCGGGCGTGTGTTTGAGGGCGTTGGCGAGCAGGTTCTCGACGATCCGCTCCACCATCGTCGGATCCGCCCGCACGAGCACCGGACCAGTATCGAGCTGGAGCCGCCGTGCGGTGACGGCCTCGGTCCGGGTCACGAGCTGATGCACGACGCTCCCGAGGTCCACGGGCCGCAGCCGAGCCACCAGGCCCTGGCGCTGGAGTCGGTCGAGGTCGAGCAGATCCGTCACGATGCGGTCGAGGCGCCGCGAGTTCTGCACGATCCGCGAGGACAGGTCGCGGACGTCGTCGGGGGCCAGGTCGTCGGCCTTGCTCTCCAGGGTCGCGGCGAGTCCGAGGATCGCCGCGAGCGGGGTCCGGATGTCGTGGGACACGGCCTGCATCGCCATCGTTTTCGCCTCGTCGGCCGCCGAGAGCCGGAGGTTCTGCGCGCGCTCCGATGCGAGCTCGTGTCGCAGCTCGTGGACGCGCCGCCGGTCGGTCACGTCGACGAGCACGCCGAGCCAGTAGCGCGGCACGCCTTCGCCGTCGGTGATCAGGCGGGAGCGGTCGTGGAGCCAGACGGTTCGTCCGTCCTTCGTCGTCACGCGGTATTCGATCCCGCCGGGGAACCCCCCGGTACGCTCGGACGTGTCGAGCCGGGCGCGGTCCTCGGGGTGGACGATCGTGTCCCAGAGGTCGGGGTCCGCGTACCACTCCTCCGGCGTGTAGCCGAGGATCGTCGTGGTCTGCTCGCTGATCGCGAGGGTCCGCTGCGGGCCGTCCACAGCATCGAGGTAGGTGATCGCGGGCACCTGTTGCTCGAGCGCGCGGAAGCGCTCCTCCGCCTCGACCCATCGCGACGCCGCCTCGCGCGTGCGGCCCTCGCTCGCGTCGCGGAGGGACTCCACGCGCTCACGCTCCGACCGGCGCCGCTCCGTCACGTCGACGAGGAGACCGCGGAGCTTGGCGCGGCTCCGCGTCGAGGAGGGGACGAGCTGCCCGAGGTGCCAGATCCACGTCTCGCCGCCGTCGTCCTTCGCGAAGCGGTACTCCACGTCCATCCGTCCGCCCTCCGCAGCCTTCGACCAGGCGGTGATGGCGTCCTCGCGGTCGTCGGGATGGACGCGCTGGAGCCAGGAGCCGGGGTCGTCGACGAGCGAGCCGGCAAGCGTCCCGAGCGGCCCGCGGGCAGCGCTGGAGACCGAGGTGAAGCGCCCGGGCTCGGCCATCCCCTCCCAGACCACGGTGTCGACGTCGCCGAGGGCCTCGAGCACCCGGCGACGCTCACTCCCGGCCGGAAGCAGACGTGGCGACATCGGGCGCTAGTGTGCGAGAAGCCCCGGAGGATGCCAATCGGCCCGATGGCCGGGGGCCGGATGGCCGGATGCGTCAGGACGCAAGGGCGCCGCCGTCGGCCCGCGGGTCGCTCCCGGCAACGAGGCGGCCGTCGCCCACGACCAGCAGCTGGGCATGCCCCACCGCGCGGTCGAGCGGGCCGCACGGTTCGACGCGGAACCCCGCCCGCGCGAGGCCGGCCAGGGCGGCCTCAGGCACGGAGCCCTCGGCGTGGACCCACCGGTCCTCGCCCAGCGGAGACATCCCGCCGACC
>JBOGVD010000032.1:0-23986 GCA_050696355.1 Actinomycetota bacterium | reverse complement strand
GCCGAGCCAGGAGTGCCGGACAGAGGGCCGCTGGCATCGTTCGTGCCGTAGGAGTGCGTAGGCCTATCGCGCCGCGCCCGGTCGGTGATGGCGAGCGACTACGCAGCCAAGGACAACGCTCCGTGTACCAGGAGGGGTGTAGGTGAGGTACGCCACACCCCTCCGACACCATGTGATGTCTCGGAACAGTGCCGTCGCCGCCTCGTCGTCGTATCGGTGCACAGGTACCGTCCACCGGAGCCTCCGTCGGCGCCGCCGTACGCATGCAGTCATCTACGCCGTCCGGTTCCCGGATACGGGAGCGCCGCTTGTCGCAGAATAGGGACATGCATTTCGGAGACCGGGGGCCACGAGACGCTCCCCAGGCGGGCCGATGCGCCGAGGAGCACCCACGTCTGCTGGCCCACCTCGCCGAGGTCGTCACGGCCGGTGACGTCTTCGTTGACGCCGGGGCGAACACAGGGTTCTTCGCCGTACCCCTCGCGAAGCTCGTCGGGAGCGCCGGGCGGGTCCTGGCGTTCGAGCCCGCCGCCGACGCAGCGCACCTGCTTCGTATGCGTGCGCGGGCAGAGGGTCTGCTCTCTCGGATGACGATCTACGAGCTGGCCCTTGGGACCGACGACGGATCCGGCATCCTTCGTGCCGATCCGGGGCACCCTGAGGATTCGACCAAACGGTCGCTGTTCATCTCGAACGGCCCCGCCGTCGCCGAGGTACCCGTTCGTTCGTTCGACAGATTGGTCGCTTCCGGCGCGATCGATCTCGCGAACGGCCTCCACGCGATCAAGGTCGACGTCGAGGGTGCGGAGATGCACGTCCTCTCCGGGATGAGGCAGTCGATCGAGCGCCACCGGCCGCGGATGATCGTCGTCGAGACGATCGAGACGCATCTTCGTCGTGCGGACTCCACCGTGTCCGACGTCCGCACCTTCATGGGAGAGCTCGGATACGCGCCGATCGACGACCGGAGAGGCGACGGGCCGCTCGAACTGAACGCGGTGTTCGTCCCGGCGTGAGCGGGATGGTCCCGTCACCCACGCTCCGGACGGCGGGGGCAGCGTAGGGCTCGGCGGGCACTGCCGGGCTGCCCCTTCGGGCGAGACAATGAGGCATGCGCCAACGGACCACTGCTCGCCTTGCCTGGGGCGTCCTCGTCCTGAGCGTCGCGCTCTATGGCGCCGGCGTCACCTTGCTCGCCCTGAACGCCGGGGCGCCCGCACGGGTGACGTACGGGACGAGGTACTCGGTCGCGTTCACCGGACTCGCCTACCTGGTGTTCCCTGCCGTCGGCGCGCTCGTCCTCTCCCGGCGGGCGAGCAACCCGGTCGGCTGGCTGATGCTCGTGATGGGGCCGGTCTTCGGAACACAGACGCTCGCCGGGGAGTGGGCGATCTATGCCCTGCTGACCAACCCCGGGTTCCGCGGCGGGGTGGTCGCCTCCTGGGTGGCCGGATGGGTGTGGGTCCCGAGCTTCGCCACCGCCGCGACCTTCCTCCTTCTGCTCTTCCCGGACGGCAGCCTCCCGTCGCCGCGGTGGCGGCCCGTCGGGTGGATCACGGGCATAGTGATCGGGCTCGCCGCCGTCGGGTTCGCGTTCGCCCCCGGCCAACTGGAGGAGGCGCCGGTCCCGCTCCAGAACCCCTACGGGGTCGGTAGGCCCGCCGCCGAGCTGTTCCAAGCGATGTTCCTGCTGGCGCCGATCCTCTTCCTGGTGTCGGCCACTTCCCTGGTGGTCCGGTACCGCCGCTCCGGGACCGAGCAGCGAGAGCAGCTCAAGTGGCTTGCGTTCGCTGCCGCTGTCGTGGCGCTGGGGTTCCTCCTGGTGTTCCTGTTGTCCCTGCCGCGGATCATGTCCGACTTCGAGCAGGACCTCCCGACGTGGATGGCGATCGTCCAGGACGTGGTCACGCTGTCGGTGGCGGGAATCCCCGTCGCCATCGGGTTCGCCATCCTCAAGTACCGCCTGTACGACATCGACGTCGTCATCAACAAGACGGTCGTGTTCGCGCTTCTCGCCGGTTTCTTCACCGCCGTGTACGTGGCCATCGTCGTCGGGATCGGGGCGCTTGTGGGCGCCCGCGCGGGCCCATTCCTCACGGTCGTTGCAGCGGTGGTCATCGCGGTGGCGTTCAACCCCGTGCGGGAGCGCGCCCGCCACCTGGCCAACCGATTGGTCTACGGGAAGCGAGCCACGCCCTACGAGGTGCTGTCGGAGTTCTCGGAGCGGATGGCTGGCATCGACTCGATGGACGACATCCTCCCCAGGACGGCGCGCATCCTGGCGGAGGGGACGGGGGCTGAGCGCGCGGAGGTGTGGCTGCGCGTGGGCGCTGAGATCCGCCTGGCCGCCGCGTGGGCGGCAGGCAGGACGACCGCTCCGCGGGGAGCCGAGGAGTTCCCTCTCGTCGACGGGGAGTCTCCCGAGCTGCCGGGGATGACCCGGAGCGTAGGGGTCCGGCACCAGGGCGAGGTGCTCGGCGCCGTCGCCGTGATGAAGCCCGCCGGTGAACCTCTCACCCCGACCGAGGACAAGCTCGTGTCCGACCTCGCCGCCCAGGCTGGCCTGGTCCTTCGGAACGCTCGTCTCACCGCGGAGCTGCAGGCCCGCCTGGAAGAGCTGTCGGTGCAGGCCGAGGAGCTCCGGGCCTCCCGGCAGCGGCTGGTCGGAGCTCAGAACGAAGAGCGGCGCCGCCTCGAACGCAACCTGCACGATGGGGCTCAGCAGGAGATCGTGGCACTGGCCGTCAAACAGCGGCTGATCGGGGCGCTCCTGGAGCGCGATCCGGCCAAGGTACGCGAGCTCCTGGCCGAGCTGCAGGCCGAGACTCAGGACGCCCTGGAGACGCTTCGCGAGCTCGCCCGCGGGATCTATCCGCCGCTGCTGGCGGACAAGGGTCTAGCCGACGCCCTGCGGGCTCAGGCGAAGCGCGCACCGGTACCGGTCGCGGTCGAGACCGACGCGATCGGCCGCTACTCCCAGGAGCTCGAGGCCGCAGTGTACTTCTGCTGTCTGGAAGCCCCCCAGAACGTGGCCAAGTACGCGCAGGCGTCGTGGGTGGAGATCCGCCTTGGGCGCGCCGACGACGCGCTCACCTTCACCGTCCGCGACGACGGAGTGGGATTCGATGCGGCCACCGTCGCCCGCGGCGCCGGTCTCACCAACATGGCGGACCGTGTCTCGGCCCTCGGCGGAACGCTGGCGGTCGAGTCGGCGCCGGGCCTTGGGACCACCGTGACCGGCCTCATCCCCGTAGAGGTGCCCTCCGGGGAACCGGGGAACCCCGTCGCTGTGGAGTCCCTCGCGAACGAAGTCGGTCGTCACTGATAGCCGATCGGCTCTCATGTTTATCTGGCGACATGCGTGCTGATGGAAGAGAGATCCCTCGGGTTCCGGTAGCCGAGAGGCTCTCTTGGTGAACTCATGATCCGTTCGTCATGCTGTGACAACGAAGGCCAAGGAGAGCACGAGGGTGTGGTTGCATGGTCCGACTCGGCCCTCCGACCCCACGCACCCATCCGACCCCACCAACGGTCCAGGCTTATCGCGATGACGCCGTGGCAGCGAACGGCTCACGCGCATGCGCGACGTGCGACGGGACGCTCGTCACCACCACGCCGGGCTCGAACAGGAGCAGGCGTTTGAAGAACAACGCGCTCTGGCTGTGGAGCAGCTGCTCCCACCAGTGGGAGACGACCAGCTCGGGGAGGACGACCGTCACGATCGTGCCCGGCCGCGCGGTGTGCCGGCGAACCTCTTCGAGCATCGGCTCCGAGAAGTCCCGGAACGGTGCATCCACGATCGAGAGCGGGACGGCCATCTGCCGATCCATCCATCCCTCGATGACCGCTCGCTCCTCGCCGGGGTCCGTCGAGAAGAAGACGGCCTCGATCTCGGCCGCCTCCAGCGACAACGCGTAGGTCACCGCTCGAGCCGCGACGGCCTGCACGCCGGACACGGGGATGAGGACCACGTGGCGCGTGGGCTCCTGCGGCCGGGTGCTCATCGACGAACGCTCCTCCCGGAGCAGGGGAACGTCCGTCACGACGACGCCTCCGTCGAGGAACAGCGAGACCTTGAGCCAGAATCCCCAGCGTCGGCCGAGGTGCTGGAGCAGCGATCGGCTCGTAAGCTCTTCGGGCAGCACGACCGTGACGAAGCCACGGGACCCGGCCCGGAGCGAACGTAGTCGTGCCCGGAGTGCCTTCGTCGGCCGGTCGCTGTCGGCCCGGAGCTGCTCCAAGGAGCCCATCCGCGGTGCGAACCCCGCCCATCGTTCAGCGACCGCCTCGAACGACGCGGGATCGCCGACGTACAAGGCGAGCACGTGGGCGGGCCGAAGGGCCCGAACGTAGCCGACGGCCCTCGTGGTCGCCGGCCCCAGGTCGCGGATCAGCAGCACGAACGTGTTGTCCTCGCCGCGCGTCGGGGGCTCGATCTCGGCGCGGAGCGCCTGCCCGATCCGTTCGTAGTGCCGGTGGACCGTGAGGAAGAACGTGATGATCACCGGCATCGCGGCGATCACGATCCAGGCGCCGTGGGTGAACTTCGTCACGGTCACGATCACGAGGACCACGCCCGTTGCCGCCGCGCCGATCGCGTTCAGGGTCATGCTGCGCTGCCATCCGGGCTCCCGGAGCCTCCACCAGCGACGCACCATGCCCGACTGGGAGAGCGTGAACGCCGTGAACACGCCGACCACGTACAGCTGGATCAGGCGGGTCAGGTTCGCGTCGAACGCGTAGATCAGGAGGCAGGCGAGGACCGCCAGGATCACGATCCCGTTGGAGAAGACCAGCCGGTCCCCCCGGTTCTTGAACTGCGACGGCATGAAGCGGTCCCGTGCGAGGATCGCCGAGAGACGGGGAAAGTCCTGGTAGGAGGTGTTCGCCGCGAGGATCAGGATCCCCGCGGTCAGCCCCTGGAGGAGGAAGAACGGCAGGGTCCTGCCGAAGACCGTCTCGCCGATCTGCGACAGGACGGATCGGGAGACGGCGATCTCCTCGGTCACCCGGACATGGAGCAGGACCGAGAGGATGGTGATCCCGATGAACATCGTCACCGTCAGGAACAGCATCATGCTCAAGGTGGAGGCCGCGTTCTTCGATTGCGGCCGCCGGAACGCCTGCACCCCGTCCGCGACCGCCTCGACGCCCGTGAGGGCCGTCGCGCCGGACGAGAACGCCCGCAGGACCAGGAAGAGACTGATCGTCGCGGTGGCCTCCAGCGGGAGATCCGCCGTCTCGGCGACCGGACATCCCGAGAGGCACCGGAAGAAGCCGGTGACGAACATCACGTAGATCAGCGTCACGAACCCGTAGGTCGGGATGGCGAACAAGGTGCCGGCCTCCTTGACCCCCCGCAGGTTGGCGAGGGTGAGCAGGAGGACGAGCCCGATGGACAACGCGACGCGGTGTGCGGAGAACGCCGGGACGGCCGCCGTGATCGCGACGGATCCCGCGACCACGGACACCGCCACCGTGAGCACGTAGTCGATCAGCACCGCGGCCGCCGCCACGAGACCGGGGAGCGTCCCGAGGTTCTCCCGGGCGACGATGTAGGAACCGCCGCCGGCCGGGTACGCGCGCACCGTCTGTCGATACGAGACGACGACGATCGCGAGCATCGTGGCGATCGCGATCGCGATGGGGATCCGGGCGACGAGGGCTCCCGTGCCGGCGGTGACCAGGACGAGCATCATCTGCTCGGTCGCGTACGCGTTGGAGGACAACGGGTCCGACGCGAAGACCGGCAGGGCGAGGACCCGGGGGAGGAGCTGGTGCTCGGCGCTGCGGCTCGCGAGGGCCCGCCCGACCAGGACCCGCTTCAGGGCTGGGGTCGCCATGCAGCCCCAGCCGCCGTGCCGTGCGGATCGGACCGCTGCTCGGATCGGGCGGCGTCCGCCTCCATCCGCTCGAGCAGCCGATCCGCCACGTCCGCCTCACGCGACGCGCGTTCCCATTCGCGGTAGGCGAGCCACGAGCGCATCACGGGGCCCGCGAGGAGGCCGAGGCAACCGCCGACCAGCAGCCCGGCGAGGAAGCCACCGGCTCCGGCACCCGTGATCGCGAGGATCCCTCCGAAGATCATGCCTGAAGTGTCGGTCCGGGCTCATAGTCGCGAGGTGTGGGAGGTGCCCTTCCGCATAAGGGTTCCGTAAGGGTCGGGGAGGTGGCAGCAGCCTCTTGCTACGCTCCCCCGAGGGGACCGGGGATGGTCGTGCGCGATCGCAGGCGATGGCTGCGCTCCGCGGGCGTCGTCGTCTCCGGGTTCGTCCCCGCGGGGGTCGTCACACTTGGGGCGCTCCTGCCGGTGGACGTCTCCACGACGACCGCCGCCCTGTGCTACGTGCTCGCCGTCGTCGTCGCGGCCGCCACCGGCGGTCTCGTTCCTGGCCTGATCGCCTCCGTCTGCTCCTTCCTCGCGCTCAACTTCTTCTTCACCCCACCGTTCCACACGTTCGCGGTCGAGCAGCGTGCCGACCTCGTCGCGCTCGCCGTGTTCGTCGCGGTGTCCGTGACCGTCGGCACCATGCTCTCGCGCGTCCTCGAGCAGCGGGTCCGCGCCGAACGCCGCGAGCGCGATGCTCGGCTGCTCCACCACCTCGGCTCGCGGCTGCGTTCGGGCGCCCCGACCGGCGAGGTGCTCCGGAGCCTCGCCGTCTCGATCACCGAGCACTTCGACCTCGCTCGCTGCGAGATCGTCAGCGACCTGGCGGAGGGACCCGTCGTGGCCGAGGGCAGGAACGGCCCGGTCGACGGCGGCCGGGAGGAGACCATCCCGATCACGGTGCACGAGCGGGACCTGGGACGGATCGTGGTGGTGACGAACGGAACCCGGCCCGTCCTGAGCACCGAGGACCGCGGCGTGATCCACACCCTCGCCTCGCAGATCGCGCTCGCGATCGACGGACTGCGGCTCGGCTCCGAGGCCGAGGAAGCACGGATGGAGGCGGAGACGAACCGCCTCCGCGCGGCGCTCTTCTCCTCGGTCACCCATGACCTGCGCACGCCGCTGGCGTCGATCACGGCCTCGGTGTCGGCCCTCCTCGAGCAGGCGTCACCCTTGCAGCTCGCGCAACGCCAGGAGCTCCTCGAGACGATCGACCAGGAGGCGGGGCGGCTCAACCGGGTGATCGGCAACCTGATGGACCTCTCGAGGATGCGCGCGGGGGCGATCGCGCCATCGAAGGCCCCGACGGCGGTTGACGAGCTGATCGAAGGTGTCGTCGCCCGGACCGGGTTCCTGCTGAAGGATCACGACATCCGGCTGATGCTGCGCGAGAACCTCCCCGAGATCTCGCTGGACCTCGGTCAGATCGATCAGGCGCTCACGAACGTCCTCGAGAACGCGGCGAGGTTCACGCCACCCGGACGAGCGATCACGGTCGCTGCAGCGCGCTGGCAGGACGGCGTGCAGATCCGCATCGCCGACCGGGGCCCGGGCATCTCACGCGAGGAGCGAGAGCGTGTGTTCGAGCCCTTCGTGCGCGGAGGGGGGAGCACCGGCACGGGGCTGGGGCTCGCGATCGCCCGGGCGATCGTGGACGCGCACGGCGGGACGATCCGGATCACGGACGAGCCCGGCGGCGGCACCGCGGTCGTGATCGAGCTCCCCGGAGCGGCCCGGTGAGCGAGGGGCGGGTCCTGATCGTGGACGACGATCCCCAGATCCTCCGGGCGGTGCGGACGAGCCTGCAGGGCCACTCCTACGACGTGCTCACGGCGGGCAACGGCGAGACCGCGCTCGACCTCCTGCCCGACGCCGGCGTGGACCTCGTCGTGCTGGATCTCGGCCTCCCGGGGATCGGCGGCCAGGAGGTCATCGAACGGGTTCGATCCTGGTCGGACGTGCCGATCATCGTGCTGTCGGTCATGGACGGGCAACGCGACAAGGTGGGGGCGTTCGAGGCGGGCGCCGACGACTACGTCACCAAGCCGTTCGGTATGCCCGAGCTCCTCGCTCGGATGCGGGCCGTCCGACGGCGGGTCGAAGGGGACCGGCGTTCGCCGGTCGTTCGGTTCGGCGAGCTCGAGGTCGATCTGTCGCGCCAGCTCGTGCTGCTCGCCGGCCAGGCGGTCCATCTCACACCGACGGAGTACCGCCTCCTCGAGGCGTTCGTGACGAACCCCGGGAAGCTCCTGACGCACCGGTGGCTACTCCAGAAGGCGTGGGGAGCCGGGTACGCGACGGAGCATCAGTACCTTCGGGTGTTCATCCGGCAGGTGCGGAGCAAGCTGTCCGACGACCCGGCGCGCCCGCGGTTCATCGTCACGGAGGCCGGGCTCGGCTACCGATGGAAACCCGATCCGGACGGCGATCCTCCGCCCGCCGTATCGTGAGCGCATCCTGCCGCTGAGGCAGTCGCGCCGGCCATCGTGCGTCTCACCGGGGCCCACCCGGATCGGCGTGTACCGGGGGGATCGAGCGCTACACTTCCGGACGTGAGCTAGCGGGCCCTCCTCGAGCAGACCGGGCGACAGATCGCCCGTCGTCCCACGTCCGGCACCAGGAGGACCGATGCCCGCCCAGGCCACATCCCGAGCCCCACGCCCCGAGGGAGCGCGCCCGTGACCACCCTCGAGGTCCGCGGCCTGTCCGTGGAGGCAGGCGGCACGACGGTCGTGCATGACCTCGACCTCGTCGTCGCCGCCGGGGACAAGGTCGGGGTGGTCGGGCGCAACGGCGCCGGCAAGACGAGCACGCTCAAGGTCCTCGCCGGCGAGTCGCCTCCCGCGGCGGGCACCGTGGTGCGCCGCGGTGCGGTCGGCTACCTGCGGCAGGATCCGCGGCAGCACCGCGCGGACGACGCCGCCAGCGGGATCGAGCACCTCCTCGCCGCGCGCGGTCTGGTGGACCTGCAACGTCGCGTGGAGAAGGCCCGCCTCCAGCTCGAGGAGCACGCGTCGGACGAGCGCGTCGCCCGTTTCGCGCGGCTCGAGGAGGAGTACGAACGGAGCGGTGGCTACCGTGCCGAGGCCGACGTCCGAACGATCGTGTCGGGCCTCGGGCTGCCTCAGGATCGCCTCGGACTCCCCGTCGGAGCCCTCTCCGGCGGGGAACGTCGCCGCCTGGAGCTCGCGCGGATCCTGTTCGGCGGCTCCGACCTGCTCCTGCTGGACGAGCCGACGAACCACCTCGACGCGGACGCGAAGGGATGGCTGATGCGGTTCCTCGCCGGGTACCGGGGGGCGCTCCTGGTCGTGAGCCACGACATCGCCCTGCTCGACGCCTCGATCACGCGCATCCTCCATCTCGATCGCGACGGGATCGTCGAGTACCGAGGGACCTACACGCGGTACCGGGAGGCCAGGGCCCTCGACGAGAAGCGCCTCACCTCCCTCGCGTCCCGCCAGGACGCCGAGATCCGACGACTGAAGACGCTCGCGGATTCGATGCGAGGGCAGACAGCGAAGCGGGCCCGCAAGGCGAAGACCCTCGACACGCGCGTGGCGCGGCTGCAGGCGCGGAAGGTCGCCGCCCCGACGCACGAGCGCGGGGTCCGGTTCCGTTTCCCCGAGCCGCCGCATTCCGGTCGCACGATGCTCTCGGTCGACGGGCTCACGAAGGGCTACGGCGGCCCTGCGGTCTTCGAGGACGTGGCGTTCGAGGTCGGACTCGGCGAGCGGCTGCTCGTGATGGGACTGAACGGCGCAGGCAAGACGAGCCTGCTCCGGATCCTCGCCGGCGAGACACGGACCGACGCCGGCTCCTTCCGGCTCGGCCACGGCGTCCAGCTCGGCTACTACGCGCAGGAACACGAAGGGATCCGTGAAGGGTCGACCGTGCTCGCACACATGCACCAGGCGTCCCGTGCCGACGACCAGGCGCTCCGCACGCTCCTCGGGATGTTCGGCCTGCCCGGAGAGATGGCCTTCCAGGACGCCGGCACGCTCTCCGGCGGCGAGAAGACGAAGCTCGCTCTCGCGCAGCTCGTCGCCGGACGGAAGAACCTGCTCCTGCTCGACGAGCCGACCAACAACCTCGATCCACCGTCCCGGGGAGCGATCGCCCAGGCTCTCCGCGATTGGCCCGGCGCCATGGTCATCGTCAGCCACGACACTGGGTTCGTGGGGGCGCTTGCCCCGGAACGCGTCCTGTTGATGCCCGAGGGGACGCTCGACTACTGGAGCGAGGACCTCCTCGACCTCGTCGCGCTCGCGTGACCGGGTAAGCTCGTCCGCCGATGAGCCCTGCCGATCTCGCCTTCGTGGACGGCGCCGTCTACACGGTGGATGCGGCGAGGACGCGCGCGAACGCGGTCGCGGTCCGGGGCGGCCGGATCGTGGCCGTCGGCAGCGACGACGAGATCCGCACCGAGGTCGGGCCGACGACGGAGATCGTGGACCTCCGCGGACGGATGCTGCTCCCGGGGTTCCAGGACGCCCACGTCCACCCCGTGGGCGGCGGGGTCGACCGGTTGCAGTGCGACCTGCACGACCTCCACACCCGCGACGAATACGTGGAGGTCGTGCGGTCCTACGCTGAGGCCCATCCGGATCGGGCATGGATCCTCGGCGGCGGCTGGTCGATGGACGTGTTCCCGGGTGGGACCCCGACGAAGGATCTCCTCGATGCGGTCGTGCCCGACCGCATCGTGTTCCTGCCGAACCGGGACGGTCACAGCACGTGGGTCAACAGCCGGGCCCTCGCGCTCGCCGGCATCACGGCGACGACGCCCGATCCGGCCGACGGCCGGATCGAGCGGGACCCGGCCGGCGAGCCCAGCGGCACCCTGCACGAGGGGGCCGCCGATCTGGTCGGCCGGCTGGCGCCCGCCTCCACACCCGACGAGGTCTACGAAGGGCTGCTGGAGGGGCAGCGATACCTCCATGGCCTCGGCATCACCGCGTGGCAGGACGCGATCGTGTCCGACCGCTTCTGGGTGGACAACTACTCCGCCTATCTCCGGGCGGGGGAGAACGGCGACCTCACCGCCCGCGTGGTCGGCGCGCTCTGGTGGGACCGGGAGCGGGGCGAGGACCAGATCGAGGAGCTGGTCGACCTCCGTGAGCGGGGCCGTTCCGGTCGCTTCGCCGCGACGAGCGTGAAGATCATGCAGGACGGCGTGTGCGAGACGTTCACGGCCGCAGTCCTCGAGCCCTACCTCGATGCGGACGGTTCGGTCACGGATGAGCGCGGGATCTCCTTCGTCGACCCCCACGAGCTGAAGGGCTACGTGACCGAGCTCGATCGGCTGGGCTTCCAGGTCCACTTCCACGCCCTGGCCGAACGTGGCGTTCGCGAATCGCTCGACGCGATCGAGGCGGCGCTGGCGGCGAACGGGCCGAGCGACCATCGACACCACCTCGCTCACCTGCAGGTGATCCACCCCGACGACATCCCGCGGTTCCGCCGTCTCCGAGCGGTCGCGAACGCCCAGCCGCTGTGGGCGGCCCACGAAGGCCAGATGGACGACCTGACGATCCCTTTCCTCGGGGAGCCGCGCTGGCGCTGGCAGTACCCCTTCGGATCCCTGGTCCGGTCCGGTGCCGGCCTCGCCATGGGCAGCGACTGGTCGGTCTCGAGTCCCGATCCACTCGAGGAGATCCACGTCGCGGTGAATCGCGTGATGCCCCCGTCGTACCCCTACGGGAACGGGAACGCCGAGGTCTTCCTGCCGGAGGAGCGGCTCGATCTGGCGACCTCGATCGCGGGGTTCACGATGGGGTCCGCGTACGTGAACCATCTGGACGAGGGGACCGGCTCGATCGAGGTGGGGAAGTACGCGGACCTCGCCGTCGTGGATCGCGATCTCTTCGCCCATCCGGTCGACGAGATCGCGAACGCCCGGGTCGACATGACGTTCGTCGAAGGCGTCCCCGTCTACGAGCGCCACGTCATCGCCTGACTTCCGGTCACCGGCCGTGGTTGCCCGCGCCTGAGCGCCCTCGCACGATACCGGGGCGTCCCGCGCGCAGCCGCGACGCGACGAGGACCGCCCGCGCGAGCGGCGGCCACAGCCGAGAGGAGCCACCACGATGACCGAGCCGTTCGACATGAGCTTCGTCCAGCGCGGGGCCCGCAACCGACGGACCCCGTACTTCGAGGCAACCCAGCGCTACGGCCCGCAGGGCTACACCGTCTACAACCACATGTACTTCCCGATCCGTTTCGACTCGTTCGAAGCCGAGTTCGACGCGTTGTTGAACGGTGTGACGTTGTGGGACGTCTCGGTCGAGCGGTGCCTCGAGATCTCCGGGCCGGACGGCTTCCGGTTCGCACAGCTGCTCACGCCCCGGGACCTCTCGGCGTGCGCGGTCGGCCAGGGCAAGTACGTCCTGATCTGCGATTCGGACGGCGGCATCGTGAACGACCCCGTCCTCACCCGCATGGACGAGAACACGTTCTGGTTCGCGCTCGCCTCTTCGGACGCCCTGCTGTTCGCGCGGGGCCTCAGGAACGCCTACCCGGACCTCGACGTGACGATCCGCGAGGCTGACGTCGCCCCCCTCCAGGTGCAGGGACCGAAGTCGAAGGACCTGATGGCGAAGCTGCTGGGCCGGGAGATCCTGGATCTGAAGTACTACTACTGGACCGAGGCGAAGATCGCCGGCGCGCCCGTCGTGGTGACGCGGACCGGGTGGACGTCGGAGGTCGGGTTCGAGGTCTACCTGACCGACACGAGCAAGGGCACCGAGGTGTACGAGGCGATCATGGAGGCGGGCCAGGAGTTCGGCATCGTTCCCACAGGTCCGAGCGACATCCGCCGGATCGAGGGCGCGATCTTCAACTGGGGCGCGGACATGACCTACGAGAACAACCCGATCGAGATGGGCCTCGATCGTCTCGTTGCCTGGGATCTGCCCGACGACGCGTCGATCTCGATCGCCGCCCTCCGCCGGATCCGCGAGGCGGGCGTCGCGAACCGGATCAACGGGGTCCGCTTCGACGGGGATCCGTTCCCGGCGCTGAACAACGTGAAGTGGGACGCCGTCGACGGTGGCGAGCGGATCGGCAGCGTGACCTCGGCGATCTACTCGCCGCGGTTGCGCCGGAACATCGGCTACTGCTGGCTCCCCGTCGATCGGTCCTTCGGAGGCACGTCCGTCTCGGTCGAGACCGAATGGGGGACGCGGACGGCGACCGTCGAGCCGATGCCGTTCGTGGACCCGGACAAGACGATCCCGGTGTCGTAGAGGACAGAGCCCGCGAGATTCCTAACGGCCGTTCAGGAACGTCCCACCTGTTCAGGGCTGGTTTCTCGGCTTGCGCGCCTCCTCGGATTGAACGATGATTCAGGATGCCCAGCACGACGATCCTGAGGAGGGAACGATGGTCAACGAGCGACCCGAGATGCTCGCCAAGAGCGCGACGCTGTACTTCGGCCCGTGGTACCGGCAGTCGCCGTTCTTCAAGTCGACGCTCCGAGCGGGCTGCACCGCCTACGACATCTACAACCACATGTACCTGCCCGGGTACTACGACGATCCGGAGACCGAGTACCACCTGCTCTCGACCGGCGTCACGATGTGGGACGTCGGCGTCGAGCGCACGGTCCAGGTCGCGGGGCCCGACGCCGACCGGCTGATCGACATGATCACGTGCCGCGACCTCACCACCTGCGCCGTGAAGCAGGGCAAGTACATGATCGTGACCTCGCCCGACGGCGGCATCGTGAACGACCCGGTCCTCCTGCACGTGGCGGAGCACACCTGGTGGATGCAGCTCGCGGACTCGGACGCCGGCCTGTACGCGATGGGGGTCGCGGCGACGTCCGGCCTGGACGTCGAGGTGTCGTTCCCCGACGTGCATCCGATGCAGGTGCAGGGGCCGATGTCGGCCAAGACGCTCGAGAAGCTGGTCGGCCCGGCGATCTTCGACATCAAGTACTACTGGGTGGACGAGTTCGAGATCCAGGGCATCCCGGTGCTGATCAGCCGGACCGGATGGACGGCGATCCCCGGCTTCGAGGTGAATCTGCTGGACGGCTCCATGGGCGACCGGCTCTGGGCCGCCGTCGCGGAGGCGGGGGAGGAGTTCGGCATCAAGCCGATCGCGCCGTGCGAGGCCCGCCGGATCGAGGCCGGAATCTTCAACTACGGCTCCGACATGCGGATCGACGACACCCCGCTGCACGTGATGGGCCTCGAACGGCTCGTCGAGGACCAGCCGCAGGACTACATCGGCAAGGCGGCGCTGGAGCATCTCACGCGCGAGGGCGTCGATCGCAAGCTCGTCGGGATCGAGATCCAAGGCGACGAGCTCCGGGCGGAGATGTCCGAGTACTGGCCGGTCCATCACGGCGGCCGCGAGGTGGGACGCATGACCGACGCGGTGTGGTCCCCGGGGCTCGAGAAGAACATCGGGTACGTCTGGGTGCCGATCGACCTGTCGTCACCGGGGACCGAGCTCGACATCGAGACCGAGGATGGCGACCACCTGGTCGGGCACACGGCCGCGATCCCGTTCGTGGATCCACGGAAGGAGCGTCCCGCGGGTTCGCTGCTCGGGTAGCCTCGAGGCGTTGGATCTCCGACCCGTGGGGGACATCGGAGAGAGCTCCGAACCCTCGCACGACCGGGAGCGAACCCCTCGACGTGAAGCCGGCGACGATCAGACGCCTCCTGCCTCTCGCGGCCGCCGCGGCGCTGCTGCTCGCCGGCTGCACGGAGCCGCGCTCGGTGGCGACCCCTCCGTCCCCGGTGCCTCCGCTCGAGCTGGGCGGCGAGCCGTTCGCCGCGGTCGCCCGGCGCGTCCTGCCGTCGGTCGTGAACGTGACCACGAACATCTACCGGTCCTCACCGACCGGTGATCCCGAGCAGGGCCAGGGGGTCGGGACGGGCTTCATCGTGAGGCAGAACGGGGTCGTCGTGACGAACTGCCACGTGGTCCAGGGGGCGTCCCGGATCACCGTGTTCACGTCCGAGGAGGAGCCCACCCGCTACGGGGCGCGGGTGATCGGCGGCGACTGCGAGCACGATCTGGCGATCCTCAAGATCGACGCGAACGACCTGCCCACGTTGGTGTTCGGCTCGAGCACCGACCTGCGGCTCGGACAGCAGGTCGTCGCGATCGGGTACGCCCTGGCCTTGGAGGGCGGCCCCTCGGTCACCGCCGGGATCGTGTCGTCCCTCGACCGGACGATCCGGGTGCCGGATCCCCAGTGCACGATCTGCCCGAACGGCGTCCGGACGTACAGCGACGTGATCCAGACCGACGCGGCGATCAACCACGGGAACTCCGGCGGTCCGCTCGTCGACATGGCCGGTCGGATCGTCGGGATCAACTCCGCCGGCAGCGACAACGCCGAGAACATCGGGTTCGCGATCGCGATCGACTCGGCTCGGAGCGCGATCGAGCGAGCCATCTCGGACCCGCTGCGGGCCACGGCCTACCTGGGCGTCTCGACCCGGGACGTCACGGCCGACCTGGCGTTCCAGCTGGGCCTGCCGGTCGAGCGCGGAGCGCTCGTCCTTGCCACCCTCACGAACGGCCCGGCCGCCGCGGCCGGTGTGCGGGAGGGGGACGTGATCGTCGAGCTCGACGGGAACGCGATCGAGACAGCCGAGGACCTCGGGCGCGTGCTGGAGGACCTGCGGCCGGGAGACGAGGTCGACGTGCGCCTGGCCGGCGCGGGCGGTGAGCGCAGGCTCTCGGTGGAGCTGGGGACGAAGCCCTTGCCGACGGCGTTCCTGGAGCCATAGTTCCTTGGGAGCCATAGTTCCTTGGGAGCCATAGGTCCTGGGAGCCGTAGCGGTCTGCGCTAGCCTTTCGGGGTGAAGGTCAGACTGCGCAACCCCGACCGCGAGGTGCAGGTCGTCGGCGGGCGGCCCGTCAGCAGGGTCCTCGACGAGCTCGGCATCTCCGTCGAGACCGTGCTCGTGATCCGGGACGGCGAGCTGATCACGCGGGAGACGCGCGTCCGCGACGACGACGAGCTCGAGATCCGCCCGGTGATCTCCGGCGGCGCGCGATGAGATGCCGGACCTGCCGGGCGCCCGCCGTGATCGAGGTCCCGCGGCACCATTCGGCCTTCTGCACCGAGCACTTCCTCGCGATGGTCCGGTCGCAGGTGGAGAAGGCGATCCGCCGCTTCCGGATGATCGAGCCCGACGATCGGATCCTCGTCGCCGTATCCGGTGGCAAGGATTCGCTGGCGCTCTGGGACGTGCTCCTGGGGCTCGGCTACGACGCGACCGGTCTCTACCTCGGCCTCGGGATCGGGTCCTATTCGGACCGATCGCATGAGGCCGCGAAGGGGTTCGCGGACCAGCGCGGCGCTCGGCTCCTATCGGTGGACCTGGAGCGCGACCACGACTACGACATCCCCACGGCCGGGCGGCGTGGATCCCGTTCGACCTGCGCCGTGTGCGGGCTGTCGAAGCGGTACGTCTTCAATCGTGCCGCGCTCGAGGGAGGGTTCGACGTCGTCGCGACCGGACACAACCTCGACGACGAGGCCGCGACGCTGCTCGGGAACACGCTGCGCTGGCAGACGGACGCGATCGCCCGGCAGTCGCCGGCTCTTCCCGCGCGGGACGGGATGGTGAAGAAGGTCAAACCCCTGCACCGGCTGTCGGAGCTGGAGACGGCCGCCTACGCGTTCCTCCGGGACATCGACTACGTGGTCGAGGAATGCCCGCTGGTCGCCGGGAACACCCAGCTCCGGTACAAGGAAGCGATGAACACGATCGAGCGCTCCTCGCCCGGCGCCAAGACGCAGTTCTTCCTCGGCTACCTCGACCGCGGGATGCCCCTGTTCCGTTCGGAGGATCGGGCGGACCTGCGCTCCTGCGAGGCGTGCAACCAGCCGACGACCGGCCGCTTCTGCGCGTTCTGCCGAGCCCGAGCGCAGATCCTCGGGAAACGACTGCGAGGCGCGGACGAGCCCACCGACCGAGAGGTGGCCGACGAGCTCGCGGACGAGGTGCTTCCACGGGAGATCTACGAGCGGGCGGGCCGATGAGCGCCCCGTTCCAGGCCGGCGAGAAGGTGCTGCTGATCGACCAGCGCGACCGGACGTACCTGTTCTCCCTCGAAGCGGGCGCGACGTTCCACACGCACGCGGGGACGCTCGCACACGATGCGCTCATCGGCCGGCCGGAAGGCACCACGGTGAGGACCGCGCGGGGGATGGTGCTCGCCGCGTTCCGACCCCGGCTCGCCGACTTCGTCCTCAAGATGCCGAGAGGCGCGCAGGTCGTCTACCCGAAGGATCTCGGGCCGATCGTCGTGTACGCGGACATCCACCCCGGGGCGCGGGTGCTGGAAGCCGGGACCGGTTCGGGAGCCCTCACGATCGCGCTGTGCCGCGCGGTGGGCGAGGAGGGCCGCGTCGTCTCGTACGAGATGCGCCCGGAGCATCGCGCTCAGGCCCAGGTGAACATCGAGAGCTTCTTCGGGAAGATCCCCGATCGGCTCGACCTCCGCGACGGCGACGTCGCCGGAGCCGGCGCGGCGGGGGAGCGCTTCGACCGCCTGATCCTGGATGTGCCCGAGCCATGGGAGCCGCTCGAGGCGCTGCGCCCGGCGCTCGAGCCCGGGGCGGTCCTCTGCGCCTACCTCCCGACGACCGTCCAGCTGCAGCAGCTGGTCCTGGCGCTGCCGGCGGTGGGTTTCCTCCACATCGAGTCGTTCGAGGTGCTGAAGCGCGGCTGGCACGTGACGTCGAGGAGCGTGCGTCCCGAGCACCGGATGGTCGGCCACACGGGGTTCCTCACCCTCGCCCGTGTCGGGCCGCAGGGCTAGCATCCAGAACTACCCGGTTCCGGGCATCGGCCTGGGCGCCCGCAACGCCGTATCTACGTGGGAGAGAGCGCTGGAGGCACCCCGATGCTGGGGGTAGCATCGAAAGGATCCGATGGAAGGCGGGAGCCGGATGGTGGACGGCCACGAACAGGCTGAGCAGCGAGAGAAGCAGGTGCACGAACTACAGACGCAGGTCTCGTTCCTGGAGGAGGAGGTCGGCCTCCTCCGGCGCCGCCTGACCAACGCCCCGCGGCAGGTCCAGCTCCTGGAGGAGAAGCTCGTGGAGACCCGGGAGGCGCTCGCCCGGGCCACCGGCCAGAACCAGAAGCTCGCCGACGCCCTGCGGGACGAGAAGCAGCGCATCGAGACCCTCGCCGAGGAGGTCGAGAAGCTCTCCCAGCCTCCCGCCACCTTCGGCGTGTTCGTGGGCAGCAACGACGACGGCTCCGTCGACGTGGTCACGGCCGGCCGGAAGATGCGCGTGATGCCCGCCCCGGACCTCGACGCCGAGCGGCTCCGGTCCGGCGCCCAGGTCATCCTGAACGACGCCCTGAACGTCGTGGAGGTCCTCGATCCCGACGGCAGCGGCCAGGTCGTGAAGGTCAAGGATCGCCTGGGGGCCGATCGAGCCGTGGTCGTGAGCCGGGGCGACGAGGAGCACGTCGCCTACCTGGCCGGATCGCTCCTCGGCGCGACCGTCCGGGCCGGCGATCCGGTCCTGTACGACGCGAGGTCCGGCGTGGCGACCGAGCTCCTGCCCAAGGAGGAGGTCGAGGAGCTCGTCCTCGAAGAGATCCCGGACATCACGTACGAGGACATCGGGGGCCTCGAGGGCCAGATCGAGGCGATCCGGGACGCAGTGGAGCTACCGTTCCTCTACGCCGAGCTCTTCCACGAGCACCAGCTCGAGGCCCCGAAGGGGGTCCTGCTGTACGGGCCGCCCGGGTGCGGCAAGACGCTGATCGCCAAGGCCGTCGCCAAGTCTCTGGCGGACAAGGTGCGCGAGCGCACCGGCCGTGAGGACGCCCGGAGCTACTTCCTGAACGTGAAGGGTCCGGAGCTGTTGAACAAGTACGTGGGGGAGACCGAGCGGCAGATCCGCGAGATCTTCCAGCGCGCAAAGGAGCGCAGCCAGGAAGGCCTCCCGGTGATCGTCTTCTTCGACGAGATGGACTCCATCTTCCGTACGCGCGGCACGGGCATCAGCTCCGACGTCGAGTCGACGATCGTGCCGCAGCTGCTCTCGGAGCTCGACGGCGTCGAGACCCTGAAGAACGTGATCGTGATCGGGGCCTCGAACCGGGAGGACCTGATCGATCCGGCGATCCTGCGTCCGGGCCGGCTGGACGTGAAGATCAAGATCGAGCGGCCGACCGCCGAGCAGGCCAAAGACGTCATGTCGAAGTACCTCCATCCGATCGTGCCGATCCATCCCGACGAGGTGACGCGGCACGCGGGCGACGTGCAGGTCACGGTCGCCCGCATGATCGAACGGACGATCGAGCAGATGTACGAGCCGTCCGAGCGCAACCGCTTCCTCGAGGTCACGTACGCCTCGGGGGACAAGGAGATCCTCTACTTCAAGGACTTCAACTCCGGCGCGATGATCGAGAACATCGTCCGCCGCGCCAAGAAGGACGCGATCAAGCGGTTCCTCTCCACGGGGGAGAAGGGCATCAAGACGGACGACCTCCTCACGGCGATCCGCGACGAGTTCAAGGAGAACGAGGACCTGCCGAACACGACCAACCCCGACGACTGGGCGCGGATCTCGGGCAAGAAGGGCGAGCGCATCGTCTACGTCCGAACGCTGCTCGGCGACGAAGGGGACGGCCGCCAGGTCGAGCGCGTGAGCCCCGGGCAATATCTGTAGGGTCCCCGGGTGGCCATCCCGAAGGTCCTCGGCACCGAGACCGAGTACGGCATCGCGGCCGTCGGCGTGCCGGATTTCAACCCCGTGCTCGCGTCGTCGCTGCTGATCTCGACGTTCGCGGGATCGCTCCGACGGATCCGATGGGACTACGAGCAGGAGTCGCCTCTGCGGGACGCGCGCGGATTCGAACCGATCCCGTCGCGCGAGGTGTCGGACGAGGACCTCGGCCTCGCCAACGTGATCCTGCCCAACGGCGCGCGGTACTACGTGGACCACGCGCACCCGGAGTACTCGACGCCGGAATGTCTGACCGCGCGCGAGCTGGTGATCCACGACAAGGCGGGGGAGCGGATCCTCGAGCGGTCGCTCCGCGAGGTGGGAGAGCAGCTGCCGGACTCGCCGGCGCTCCTGATCTACAAGAACAACTCCGACGGCAAGGGCAACTCCTACGGCACCCACGAGAACTACCTCGTGGACCGGCAGACCCCCTTCGCCGACATCGTGCGGGACCTGACGCCGTTCTTCGTGTCCCGTCAGATCTTCTGCGGCGCTGGCAAGCTCGGCTCCGAGGCGCCGTGGGACGAGCGCGGCCGGCCGATCTACCAGCTCACGCAGCGGGCGGACTTCTTCGAGACCGAGGTCGGCCTCGAGACGACGCTGAAGCGCCCGATCATCAACACCCGCGACGAGCCGCACGCCGATCCGGAGAAGTACCGGCGCCTGCACGTGATCATCGGCGACGCCAACATGTGTGAGGTTGCACAGTTCCTGAAGGTGGGCACCACGGCGATCGTCCTGAAGATGATCGAGGACCGCTTCCTCCCGGATCTGTCCCTGGAGGGGCCGGTACGAGGCCTGCACGAGATCTCGCGGGATCTCACCTGCAGGGTCGAGGTGGCACTCGCAGACGGCCGTCGGCTGAGCGCGGTGCAGCTCCAGTGGGAGTTCTTCGAGCACGCGAAGAAGTACGTCGAGCGCGAGGACGATACGCCCGACCAGCGCGAGGTGCTGGATCGCTGGGAGTCGGTCCTGACGGCACTCGAGACCGAGCCCCTCTCGCTCCATCGCGAGCTCGACTGGGTGGCGAAGTATCGGCTCCTGGAGGCGTATCGCGAACGCGGGGGCCTCGAACGTGGCGACGCGAAGCTCCACGCGATCGACCTCCAGTACCACGACGTGCGGCGCGACAAGGGTCTGCACGCCCGGCTGGAGCGGTCCGGCTCGGTGGAGAGGCTGGTGAGCGACGCGGAGATCGACCGTGCGGTGATGCAGCCGCCCGAGGACACGCGCGCGTACTTCCGCGGGCGGTGCATCAGCCGGTTCCCGGATGCGATCGCGGCCGCCTCGTGGGATTCGCTGATCGTCGACACCGGTGCGGAGGCGCTGCAACGGATCCCGATGCGGGAGCCGCTCCGCGGCACGAAGGCGCACGTGGACGCGCTGCTGGAGGCCTCCCGAGACGCGGCCGCTCTGGTCACCGCGCTCCAGGGATAGCGGAGCTCCGCGGCCCGGCGGCTACAATCGCCACCGAGGAGGAGCCATGCCCGAACAGGAACGCAAAAAGGTCCAGAAGCCGTCCGGCGGGAAAGAGCCGGACGAGTCCGACGCCGGCCAGGTCTCCGCGACGTCCAAGGCGGCCGAGCTGAAGGAAGAGATGGACGAGATCCTCGAGGAGATCGACTCCGTCCTGGAGGAGAACGCCGAGGAGTTCGTGAAGTCCTACGTGCAGAAGGGCGGCGAGTGACCGACCGCGTCGAGCTCCCGCTCTCCGGAGCCTCGTTCGGCGCCGACCCGAGCTTCGTCGAGCTGTTGCGACGGCAGCAGCCCGCGGCGCTCCCATCGTCCCTGCAGATGGCCGGCCCCATCGAAGTGACCCAGGGGACCACCGTCCTGGGCCTCCGGTTCGGGGGCGGGATCGTGATGGCGGGCGATCGTCGCGCGACCGCCGGGTACACGATCGCCGACGCGAAGATGAAGAAGGTCTTCGCCGCGGACGACTACTCGGCGATCGCGATCGCCGGGGCGGCGGGACAGGCCGTCGAGACCGTGCGGCTCTTCCAGCTGGAGCTCGAGCACTACGAGAAGCTCACCGGCGACCGGCTGTCTCTGGAGGGCAAGGCGAACCGGCTCGCCCAGATGATCCGTGCGAACTTCCCGCTCGCGATCCAGGGCCTCGTCGTGGTGCCCCTCTTCGGGGGCTACGACGTTGCTCGGGACGAGGGCCGCCTCTTCTACTACGACGCCACGGGTGGGCGGTGGGAGGAGGAGGACTACCAGGCCACGGGGTCGGGGGCGCAGCCCGCCAAGAACTCGCTCAAGAAGCGGTGGCGTCCGGGGCTGGAGCACGACGAAGCGATGCGCGTCGCCGTGGAGGCGCTGATCGACGCCGCCGAGGACGACGTCGCCACCGGCGGTCCCGACCTCACCCGCGGCATCTTCCCGGTCATCGTCACGGTGACGTCGGAAGGCGCCGCGGAATCCACGGACGACGACGTGTCGGCGGCCGTGCGCACGGTGCTGGAGGCGAGGTCCTAGATGTCGTTCATGCCCTACGTCTCGCCCGACCAGATGATGAAGGACCGGTCGGAGTACGCGCACAAGGGGATCGCGCGCGGCCGCTCCGTGATCGGTCTCGAGTTCGCGGACGGACTGCTGTTCATCGCGGAGAACCCGAGCGCCACCCTCCACAAGATCAGCGAGATCTACGACCGGGTCGCGTTCGCGGGCGTCGGGAAGTACAGCGAGTTCGAGGACCTCCGGATCGCCGGCATCCGGCTCGCGGACCTGCGCGGCTATTCGTACGGGCGCGAGGACGTGAAGGCACGCGATCTCGCGAACGCGTACTCGCAGGCCCTGTCCACGATCTTCACGCAACAGATGAAGCCGTACGAGGTGTAGATCCTGGTGGGCGAGGTGAACGGCGAGGTCAACGGCACGTCGATCTACCACGTGCTGTTCGACGGCAGCGTGACCGACAAGCACGGGTTCGTGGCGATCGGGGGCCACGCCGACGATCTCACGGAGACGCTGAAGGAGCGATACAGCGCCGGCTGGGACCTGGCCACGGCCGTCAAGACCGCCGTCCAGGTGTTGGGCGCCCCGGATTCGCGCACGATCGAGCACGATCACATCGAGTCGGGGGTGCTCGAACGGAGCCAGACCCGGCGACGGAAGTTCCGCCGTCTCACGGACCCGGAGATCGCCGGGTTCCTCGCGGGCTGACTCTCAGGAGTCGAAGCGGAAGGTGGACTCCACGAGGCGTTGCGACACGAGGTGCTCATCGAAAGCTCTCCGGCGGCGCGCTGAATGTGATCACGGATCCGTTGTATGCACGGATGAGATACGCCTGTCGCTGATGGATCTCCTGTCCGCCGCTGACCCATACGTACTCGATCCACGCTGCGGTCTCACCGTCGATCGTGACGCGGCCCTGATCAAGGAGTTCGAACTCGTTGAACGTCGCGCGGATCGTCGATAGCGACGCCTCGAGATACCCTTCCGCATCGAGATCGAGACGAAGGGGCTCGATCACCACGTTGATGTTGGGGACGAAGCCGCCGGCCTCAGCGGATGGAGCCGCGACGATCACGTCAACGAGTCCGGTGACTGACGTGCTCGTTCGCCAGGTCAGCGGGTAGGAAAAGGAGGATTCGCCTCCGGCCTCTGTGGTGTACACCCTGTGTATCGGATGCAGACGGAGTTGTCGTCCCAACCGATGGCATGGACGGCGAGCTGTCCTGTGTTCCGGTGCCGCCGGCACAACTGCCGGCTAGCAAGACGGTCGCCAGCCATGCAGCGATCCTCTTCACGCTCACAGAAAGACCCTACTCTCGCGAGTCTCCGCCCGGATCCAGCCTAAACTTGCCGCGTGGAGCGGCGGATCTTCGGCCTCGAGAACGAGTACGGCGTCACCTGCACGTTCCGGGGGCAGCGACGGCTCTCGCCCGACGAGGTGGCGCGGTACCTCTTCCGTCGTGTCGTCCACTGGGGGCGCTCCTCCAACGTGTTCCTGGAGAACGGCGCCCGGCTCTACCTCGACGTCGGCTCCCACCCCGAGTACGCGACCCCGGAATGCGACTCGGTGTACGACCTCGTCGTTCACGACAAGGCCGGCGAGCGCATCCTCGAGGGCCTGCTGAAAGCGGCCGAGGCCCGCCTGCGCGAAGAGGGGATCTCGGGCGACATCTACCTCTTCAAGAACAACACCGACTCGGCCGGCAACTCCTACGGAAGTCACGAGAACTATCTCGTGTCCCGCTACGGCGAGTTCGGCCGCCTCGCGGAGGTCATGATCCCGTTCTTCGTCTCGCGTCAGATCTACGCGGGGGCCGGGAAGGTTCTTCAGACGGCGCGCGGTGCGCTCTACTGCATCGCGCAGCGCGCCGAGCACATCTGGGAGGGAGTGTCGTCCGCCACCACGAGAT
>JBOGVD010000031.1:0-21622 GCA_050696355.1 Actinomycetota bacterium | reverse complement strand
TGCTGGCCCTGTCGTAGTGGTCAGCCTCACGGCTCGCGACCCGGGGCGGAGCGTCGGATGCCGCGGTAGGGAGTTGGTCCTTCGCTTCGGACGTGATGCTGGGGATGCACATGATGACGGCGACGAGGATCGTGACCCCGATGAGTGGGCGGCCGCCGCGGATCACCGTGGTCAACCTCTGCGCGACGGACGGCCGCGCCTCGTGTCTTCCCCGAGGGGGTCGTCCAAGCACACCATGGCCACCCCGCGCTCCGACGCGGGTGGTGGCGCCGCCTCCTGGCATCGTGCTCCCCATACCTGCCTCTCCGTCGGCGACGGGGCCCGAACACATGTGCGCGCACGACGAACACACCCCTGGGAAGGTAGGAAGCGCGCGTCGTGCGCAGGAGGACCGGGCCAACTCGGTCCGAGGCAGACAGCGACCACCCTAGTCCCCCCGGCCGACAGACGGCAACCCGACCTCGGGTCCCTGCCCGCCTGGGTACGATGGGTGCGTGGGTACGGTCCTCCTCGCGGCACCTCGTGGTTACTGCGCCGGCGTCGAACGCGCCGTGGACGCGGTCGACCGCGCGCTCGAACAGCACGGGGGCCCCGTGTACGTCCGCAAGCAGATCGTGCACAACCTGCATGTCGTGCGCGACCTGGAGCACAAGGGCGCCGTCTTCGTGGACGAGCTCGATGAGGTCCCCGAGGGGGCGTTGGTGGTGCTGTCTGCGCACGGCTCGTCTCCGACGGTCCACGCCGAGGCGACCGACCGGGGGCTCTCGCTGATCGACGCGACCTGCCCGCTCGTCACCAAGGTCCACCTCGAGGCTCGGCGCTTCGCCCAGGACGACCAGACGATCCTGTTGATCGGCCACGCCGGGCACGAGGAGGTCGAGGGCACCAGCGGGCAGGCCCCGGATCGGACGATCCTCGTCGGATCGGTGGCGGAGGCGGAGCGGGTCGAGGTGCCTGATCCCGGGCGACTGTCCTACCTCACCCAGACCACCCTGTCCGTGGACGAGACGAACCAGATCGTGGAAGCCCTCCGTGTCCGCTTCCCCAAGATCCAGGGCCCTCCGCGTGAGGACATCTGCTATGCAACGCAGAACCGCCAGGACGCCGTGAAGGAGGTCGCGCGACGGGCGGACGTGGTCCTCGTGATCGGCTCCCGGAACTCCTCGAACTCGAACCGCCTCGCCGAGGTGAGCCTCGAGCGCGGCACGCCCGCGTACCTCGTGGACGACGAGACGGAGGTCGACCCCTCGTGGCTGAACGACGCCGAGATCGTCGGCCTCACCTCCGGGGCGTCGGCGCCGGAGCGGCTCGTCACCCGGATGCTGGGGTGGCTCGCGGCGCGCGGCTTCGACCGTGTCGAGCAGGCGCTGGTGACGGAGGAGAGCGTTCGGTTCGCGCTGCCGGCGGGCGTGCGGACTACGACCAGGAGCTGAACTGGTCGCGGTCCTCCTCGGGCTCCTCGTAGTCGATCGAGACCAGGGTGCTCGTCGATCGGACCCCGGGCAGCGACTGGATCTTGTCGAGGACGATGCTCGACGCGATCTCCCACGGCTCCGGGACGCATGCCATCAGGTCCCATCGTCCGCCGAGGACGGCGGCGCCGGAGACCCCGCCGATCTCGGACAGGCGCTCGTAGAGACCGGCCGCGGCCCCCGGCTCGGCGTCGATGTGGACGTAGCACGCTCCCCGGATGATCTGCGGGGTGGGCAGTCCGCCGAACCCCACGACGCCGAGACGGTCCGACGGCACCACGGGCGCCGTGTACGTCCGCTCGACCCCGTCGACCAGCTGCAGCTCCGACAGGACGCTCGTCCCGATCGAGGCGAGGTCCGGCCCGTCGATCAGGCAGAGCACGTCCCATTCGCCGACGACCACGATGGAGCGCCTTGCGACCGCCGAGGACGTGAGCTGGTTCCGGACGGAGACGACGCTGCCCGGTCGAACCCGCAGGTAGACGAAGGCCTCCATGGGGGGAGGCTAGGCCAGGCCCAGGGGCCGAACAAGGACCGGCCGGACCTACCCGTGCGCCGCGACCGGGGGCCGGGTGAGCGCCGCGAGCTCCTCTTCGCCCTCTTCCGGGCCGACCGAGATCACCCGGTCGCCCTCCTGTAGCGAGAACCGCGACCGCGGGCGGTAGATCCATCGAGATCCGCGCTGCACCGCGAGCACGAACATCCCCGTCTCGGTCTCGACGCGGAGCTCCTTGAGGGAGCGGCCGGCCGCCGTGGATCCGCGCTCGACGACGACCTCCGAGCTCGTCTCCTCGGTCTCCTCGAGCGCGAGCTGCACGACGGGGTGGAGCGGCTCGCCCTGCTCGACGTACCAGGTCATGTCGCGCGCCGCGTCGCACATGTACTCCGAGGCGGCCCCGAGGCGGAGGAGCCCGCGGAGGGAGTCCGGGTCCCGTGCCTCGGGCGCGGCCCGCAAGACCCAGGATTCGAGCTCGTCGTGCAAGATGTCGGAGCGGGCCTCGAGCGTGCCGACCTCGGCAGCGAGCGAGCGGTTGTTGAACAACAGGGCCGAACAGGCGAGGCCGACCGCGGCCTCCGCCAGGTCCTTCATCTCCACGAGGATGTCCACCGCGCGATCGAGCTCCGAAAGCGGCGGCGGCTCCTCGCCCGGCGCGTGGGGCAGCGGCGGCGCGCCGGCCAGCTCGCGGACATGGTTCACGCCTTCCTCGGGACCCCTGATCATGAGCACGTCGCCCACGGACACGACATCGTCGGCGCCCGGGTCGAACCGCCAGTCCATGCCGCTGCGGATCGCCATCACCCACATGCCGGACTCCGTGGGGAGCGAGAGGTCGCGGAGCGTGCGGCCACCGGCCGGGGCGTCGTCGCGGACCTTCACCCTGGCCGTCATCTCGTCCGCGTGGCGCAGATCCTGCCGGAGGGCGTCGGGGATCCCGAGGTGGGCGGCGACCACGCGCGCGATGTCGGACGCGGCGTCGCCGATGCCCTCGATCGCGCCCGCGATCCACAGGACACCGGCCATCCCCTCGGCGTCCTCGGGGCTCCGCGCCGCGAGCATGGCCGTGATCCGGAGCCGACGCAGGTGATCGCTCATGCGCTGTTCGAGCCGCTCGACCTCCTCGGCCAGCTTCTCCTCGTTGAAGAAGACGGCCGCGTAGGCCAGGTCGACCATGAGCTCCGAGGCGTCTTTCAGCTCGACGAGGAGGTCTTTGACGTTGCGAGGTTGCTCGTCCATCACGGGAGTACCCCGGATGTTCTCATGACCAGGAGGATGGCCGCCACGCCCGCGAGGTCCAGCAGGGACGTGATGAATGGCACCCCCTGGTTGTCGGGGTCGATCCCGAAGCGGGACGTGAGCACGGCGAGGTAGTACCCGACGACGAGCGTGACCGGCAGGACGATCGCTCCCGCGAGCAGCGTGGCCCCGATCAGGGTGCCGACCCCCGGGTCCGGTCCCTCGATCAACCTCGACAGGGCCCAGGCGGCGGCGCCGATCGTCGTGAAGACCGCCACGCCGAGCACCGTGACGATGGCGCCGTCCACCACGGCCGGGATCTCCGGTCGCCCGCGCGCCGTGATCACGCCGAGCTGCAGCTTCGAGGAGAGACGCGACGACAGGATCCCGCCCAGCGCCCCGGCCTGCGAGACGAACGGAGGGATCAGGATCAGGACGGCGGTGGCGGCCCGCAGCTCGCCGCGATGTGCCTCGAGGAGCGCCCCCGCGAAGATGTCCAGCAGCGGGGCGATCGCCGCGACGGCGAGCATCTCGAGGAGGATCCGGCGGACCGGGTGCGCCACGACGAACGCGGTGAGCAGCGCGGCGGCGGTCGCGACGGTGCAGAGGGCCGCCGTGATCCCGCTCACCGTCTCGTTGTCGACGAGCAGGCTCGCGAGGAACAGGCACGGCAGCGTGACCATGTCGCCGATCGCCGTGACCATCGGCGTGGAGACGGCGTCGAGGTCCCAGCTCCTGCGGAACGAGAGCACGGCGATCCCGACCGTGACGAAGAGCGCGATCGAGGACGCGAGGACGCCGCCGACCACCGAGATCGTGACGAGGTCCCAGAACGAGATCACGCCATCCTTCCCGAAGGCCGAGGCCACGAGCCTGGCGACGCCGGCGAGATAGAAGGACGTGAGCAGCGCGGAGAGGATCCCGACCACGACGTTCCGGGACAGGAGGCTCCCGCGCCGGAGCGTCGGCTCGAAGATCCCGGCCGCGACCCCGGTGCCGAGGCGGGCGCCCATCGCGCCGAAGATCGATCCTCGCATGCCGACCGCGGCGGGGATCAGCACGAGCAGCCCGGGCAGTCGCTCGAGGGTGCCCGTGATGGAGCCGAGGACGAGCCCGGCCACGAACCCGGCGCAGGTGCTGACGGCCAGGGCGACGGTGCCCTGCCGGAGCGTGCGGCGTTCGGACCGCCAGTAGCCGTAGAGCCGGCGGGCGCGGCGCGCGAGGCGGGCGGGCGCGGCGCCGAGGCGTTCAGCCATGTCGCCCGTCCTCCGAGGTCAGGACCGCGCGCCTGCCCGCCTCGCGCGCAGGCCGGGACCCCCCGGCGCACGGGGTTCGGAGGAGCTCGTCGAACGCGCGGCTCCGCGGGGACATAAGGGCACCGTCATCGTCGATCTCTCGATGGTCTCTGGCTGGTGAGGGCCCTGGAGGGCGCCTCGGCGGCTCGCGCAGTATAGGCGCGAGCTCAAGCGGGGCCGTCGTCGACCCAGTCGCGGGTGACGTACAGCCAGAAGGCGAGCCCGGCGAAGTCCCCGTACGGACGGAAACGCTTCTCGATCAGACGATCCGTGACCGGCTTCTTCCGGCCCAGGAGCCTCGCGTACTTCGGGCGGGTCCACGAGTCCAAGATCAGCCGGGAGTGCCTGCCCAGCGTCATCATGATGTGCGCCGCGGCGTAGGGGCCCACCCCCGGGAGCGCGAGGAGCGCGGTCTCCAGCTCGAGATCGGGCAGTTCCTCGGGCGTTGCCGCCGCGAACCCTTCGAGATCGAGCGCACCCTCGGCCACCGCGCGAGCGAGCCCGACCAGGTAGGCGCCGCGATAGCCGGCGCGGACGACCTCCCGGTAGAAGGACTCCGGGGCCGCCGACATCGCCGCGGGCGTGGGGAAGGCGTTCGTGAGCGGGCCGTCGCCGCCGATCGCGGCGTCGCCGAGATGGGTGACGAGGGCGTCGACCATCCGGATCGTCGCGCTCCACGCGCAGTTCGTCGTGCACACCGTCTTCACGACGTCCTCGAACACCGTGGGGGAGCGGAGCATCCGGCCCGCACCGGTCGCCGCCCACGCGAGGTCGGGGTCCGCCGCGGCGAGGAGGTAGAAGTGAGACAGGTCCTGGTCGAGCCGCAGCACGTGAGCGGTCCCGTCGAGCACCCCGCGGACGACGTTGGGTCCGGGTCGCGGGCCGAGGACGTCCACGCGCGCCGCCCGGTCCGAGCCTTCCGAGATCCGGACCCGGCGAGGCCGTCCTCCGGGGACGCGGACCGTGAACGCGAGCACCCGATGCTCCTCGTCGAGGACGGTGGGCGAGAGCTCCGCGAACCCGTGGGAGACGAGGGTCCTCCACAGGTCGACCGGCTCGCCGCCGGGGGCCCGGAGCTCGAGGTCGAGCGACGTCACTCGGCCGCCCGTCGCGCGCGGAACGCCCGGACCTTGGCACGGTTCCCGCACGAGGTCATCGAGCACCACTTGCCGCTCTTGTTCTTCGAGCGATCGAAGAACACGGAGGTGCACCCCGGATCGTGACAGACACGGAGCCGCTCCCACCGGCCGTCGAGCTCGGCGAGGAAGGCCGTGCCGAGGATGCGGCCGATCGCCCCCCGGACGCCCTCCGCCTCCACGTGGATCGCGTCGTCGTCCGCGCACCCGAAGCACACGCGGAGACCGGTCTCCTCCGCGGCGCGGTTGAGGCGCTCGTTGGACTCGGCGTTGTGCGGACCGCCGGTGTTCCCCCGCACCTTGGCGACCAGCGCGTCGCGCACGCGGAGCGCCCAGGCGAGGTCCTGGTCCTTCACGTGATCGTCGGCGTCGATCAGCTGCCGCGCGCCCAGCCACCAGCGCAGGCTCTCCGGGCTCGGCGGCATCCCGTCGGGGTTCCCTCGCTCGTGGTCGTGCAGCGAGAGGAAGCCGCGCACGAGCTCGAGGTCGCCGGGGGCGGGCGCCACGGTGTCTTCCTCGTGGACCGGCTGGGCGAGTCGCGTCTCCATCTTCCGCCTCTCGGTGAAACCATCGATGACGCATGACAGGTTACACGCTCCGGTCCCATCTGGGACACGCCGGCGACGACGAGCGAGCCCCGTGGCGGTCTCGGGCCTCCGTAGACTCGTCAGGTGCTTGCCTTCACCGACTGGGCGATCGAGATCCTGTCCCGTGCCGACGCGGCGGCCCGCCGCTTCAACCCGGATGTCCGGGTGCGCATCGTGCGTGATCCGGTGGGCGGCGTCCGCTTCGAGCTCACCGACGAGGCCGGCCCCGCCGATCGGCTCGTGGAGCACCCGTCCGGGTTCACCCTCCTCGCCGAGGAAGGGCTCGAGGGGACCGTGGACGTCGTCGAGCCGCACGACCAGCTGATCCTCCGCCCGCCGGGCGACACCGAACGCAGCACCCGCGAGCCGGCCTGACCTGCCAGGAGGCCGACGGGCGCCGGATACACTTGGCCCCATGACGGACGGGGGCGCGCTTCGAGCCGTGGGCGGGGCAGGCCCGGTGATGGTGATCGGCGGGGCGGAGGACCGGTTCCGCGACAAGGTGATCCTCGGGACCTTCGCGGACCTCGCCGGCGGCGCCGACGGACGCGTCGTCGTGATCTCGACGGCATCCTCGCTCGGTGACGCCGCGACCGAGGCCTATCGCGAGCTGTTCCTCGGGCTGGGGATCGGCCAGGTGAGCGGCATCCGGCCGGAGGAGCGCGAGGAGGCCGACGATCCCGGCGTGATCGCGACCCTCGCCGCGGCCACCGGCGTGTTCCTCACGGGGGGGAACCAGTCCAGGCTCACGCAGGTCGTGGCCGGCACCCGGCTCGGAGACGCCATCTCCAACGCGCACGATCGCGGCGTCGTGCTGGCGGGCACGAGCGCCGGCGCCTCGGCGCTCGCCTCCCACATGGTCGCGTTCGGCCGCCCCGGCCCCACGCCCAAGCATCGGATGGTGCATCTCGCCGCCGGCCTCGGGATCGTCCAGGGGGTCGTGATCGACCAGCACTTCGAGGAGCGAGGCCGGATCGGACGGCTGCTGGCGCTGGTCGCCCAATCCCCGTCGCTCCTCGGGATCGGTGTCGACGAGGACACGTGCGCGGTGGTGACCGCAGATCGCGTGTTGCACGTGCTCGGCCGCGGCGCCATCACCCTGCTCGACGGCTCCCACGTCAAGACCGATGCCTACCGTGGGAAAGGCTATCGTCCGGTCATGGTGAGCGGCGCCATCCTGCACTCCCTGCCCTCGGGGTACCGGTTCGACCTGCGCGGTCACGCGCTGCTCACCGGACCGGACGCCCTCGAGGACGGGGAGGCGTCGACGTGACCGAGGCCGCGCGGAGCCAGCCCCAGCGAACCCGGCAGGAGCGGCCCGCCGGGACGAAGGCGCCCAGGCGCGCGAGCGGCGCCGCCACGCGACGGTCCGCCGCCGCCAGGTCCCGCACGCCGAAGCCCGACCTCACGATCGTCCAGACGCAGGTCTTCCGCGGTCCCAACTACTGGTCCTACGAGCCGTGCATCCGCATGCTCGTCGACCTGGGTTCGCTCGAGGAGTGGCCATCCCATCAGATCCCCGGGTTCAACGAGGGCCTCCTCGCCCTGGTCCCCGGCGTGGCCGAGCATTCCTGCTCGCTCGGCCGGAGCGGCGGGTTCGGCGAGCGGCTCGCCGACGGCACCTGGCTCGGCCACGTCGCCGAGCACGTGGCGCTCGAGCTCCAACGGGAGACCGGCGCGCACATCTCGCGGGGCAAGACGCGGAGCGCCGGGGAGACCGGCCAGTACAACGTGATCTACGGGTATTGGGAGGAGACGGTCGGCGTCGAGGCGGGCAAGCTCGCGGTGCGGGTCGTGAACCACGTCGTCAAGGCCGAGAAGGGCTTCGACTTCCTCGCGGAGCTCGAACGGCTGATCAAGCTCGCGGAGCGGCGGGCCTTCGGCCCCTCTACGCAGGCGATCATCGACGAGGCGGCGTCCCGAGACATCCCCTGGATGCGGCTGAACGAGGGATCCTTGATCCAGCTCGGGCAGGGCAAGTACCAGCAGCGGATCCGCGCGACGATGACGTCGATGACGTCGGCCGTGGCGGTCGACATCGCCTCCGACAAGAAGATGACCAACCGGCTCCTCGCGGCGGCGGGGCTGCCGGTGCCTCGGAGCGAGGTGGTCCGGAGCGTGGAGGAGGCGATCGTCGCGGCGAACCGCATCGGGTATCCGGTCGTCACGAAGCCGCTCGACGGCAACCACGGGCGCGGCGTGGGACTGAACCTGCCGAACCAGAAGGCGGTGCGCACGGGCTTCAAAGGGGCGCTCGAGCAGTCCCGCGACGGCAGGGTCGTCGTGGAGACCTTCGTCACGGGCAACGACTACCGCGTGCTGGTCGTCGGGGGCAGGATGGTCGCGATCGCCGAGCGCGAGCCCGCGCACGTCGTCGGCGACGGGGAGCACACCGTCCGGGAGCTCGTCGAGATCACGAACCGGGACCCGCGCCGCGGCATCGGCCACGAGAAGGTGCTCACGAGGATCACGGTCGACGCGAAGGCCGAGGAGTTCGTGCGCAGCCAGGGCTTCGACCTCGAGGACGTCCCGTCCGAGGGGAAGCGCGTCCTGCTCGTCGCGACCGGGAACATGTCGACCGGCGGCATCTCGATCGACCGGACCCTGGAGGCGCACGAGGACAACGTCGAGATCGCCGAGGAGGCGGCGCGGGTCGTGGGGCTCGACGTCGCGGGCATCGACTTCCTCGCGCCCGACATCACCCAACCCGTCCGGGAGACCGGCGGCGCGATCGTGGAGGTGAACGCGGCGCCGGGATTCCGGATGCACACGCATCCCACCGAAGGCGAGCCGCAGTACGTCGCGAAGCCGGTGATCGATGCGCTCTTCCCGCAGAACACCCCGTCGCGGATCCCGATCGTGGCGGTGACCGGCTCGAACGGGAAGACCACCACGACCCGGATGATCGCGCACATCTTCCGAGGCCTCGGCCGGAAGATCGGCATGACCTCGACCGACGGGGTCTACATCGACGAGCGACTCGTGAAGCGGGTCGACGCCTCGGGCCCCAAGTCCGCGCAGATGGTGCTGCAGAACCCGCGGGTCGACATGGCCGTGTTCGAGGTCGCCAGGGGCGGGATCCTCCGCGAGGGTCTCGGGTACGGCCGCAACGACGTAGGGGTCGTGCTGAACGTGACGGGCGATCACCTGGGCCTCCGGGAGGTGAACACGCTCGAGCAGCTCGCCGGCGTGAAGCAGGTCGTGGTCGAGGCGGTGCCGAAGACCGGGTGGGCCGTGCTGAACGCCGACGACCCCTTGGTGCTCGAGATGCGGCGGCACACGGGCGGCCAGGTGATCCTGTTCACGATGGAGGAGGAGCACGAGTTCGTGGATCGGTGGATCCGCCGGGGCCGCAAGGCCATCGTCCTCGAGCACGGCCCGCTCGGCGAGTTGATGGTGCTGAAGGAAGGGCGGCGCTCCTCACCGATCGCCTACGTGCACATGCTGCCCGCCACCTTCGACGGCCGGGCGCGGATGATGGTGCAGAACGCGATGGCGGCGGCCGGGGCCGCGCACGCGGCGGGCGCCCATCTCCACGACATCCGGCAGGGGCTCCGTTCGTTCGCGACGTCGATCTACCAGGCGCCGGGTCGCCTCAACGTGTTCGAGCTCCACGGTGTGAAGGTGATCCTCGACTACGCGCACAACGCGGCCGGACTGCGAACGCTCGGCGACTTCGTCGACCGCTTGGCCGCCGACGCCGCCCTGTCCGAGCGCCCCGGCGAGGCCTCGCGCGCCGCGAACCTCGTGGTCGGCGTCGTCGCCACGGCCGGAGACCGTCGCGACGAGGACATGCGAGAGCTGGGGCGGATCGCGGCACGCTACTTCGACATCGTGATCGTGCGTGAGGACCGGAACCCGCGCGGGCGGGAGAAGGGCGACACGGCCGAGCTCGTGGTGGAGGGCGTTCGGGAGGCGATCGCCGAGGGGCACGCACGCGCCGGCACGGTCGAGATCGTGCTCGACGAGATGGACGCCGCTCGCAAGGCGTTGGACCGAGCGAGGCCCGGCGACGTCGTCGTCCTCTGCGTCGACTACGCCACCGACGTCTACAAGGAGCTCGAGAAGCGGCGGGGGAGCGCCACGCCCGCGGTCTTGCGGGCGTCCGAGGGGGGTTTGATCGAGGCCGTCGGCGGCGATGCCGACCTGATCGATCTCTCCTCCGTGCCTCGCTGAGCGATGGACATCCCCCGGATCGCCGAGGAGCTCCGTGCGCGCCGCGACGAGCTCGCGGCGGAGCTCGGCGTCGTCACGACGGTCGAGCGCGATCCGGATGCGTCCGTGTCGTTCGGCAAGCGGGTCGGTGACGGGACCACCGAAGCGGTCGAACGGCTGAATCGGGTCGGGACCGCGCGAGGCCTCGAGGCGATGCTCCGTGACGTGGAGCGCGCGCTCCTGAAGATCGACGAGGGCACGTATGCGATCTGCGACCGATGCGGCCGGCTCATCCCGGAGGAGCGTCTCGATGCGCGGCCCTGGTCGGTCCTGTGCATCGACTGCGCGGCGCGGAAGACGTGACGGTGGCGTCGCCGTGCGTCGCGGAGCGATCGCGTCCGGACGGGTGAGTCGTCCGTGATCCACGAGGCAGGGATCCCGGCCGCGATCGCGGCGCGTGCGCCGCGGGCCGGCGTGTTCCTCGACCTGGACGGGACGCTTGCGCCGATCGTCGATCGGCCCGAGCTCGCGAGAGCCCTCCCCGAGGCCCTGCCGGCGCTGGTCAGGCTGGTCGGTCGGATCGAGGTGGTCGCGGTGATCTCGGGGCGCCCCTCCGACCAGGTGCGCGCGCTGATGGACGTGGAGGGCCTGGAGATCGTGGGCACGCACGGGCTGGAGGGCGAGCGGTCGATGTCGGCCGAGGTCCTCGACGAGATCCAGGAGGTTGCCACCGTCGTCGGGGCCTGGGTCGAGCCCAAGGGCGCCGCCGCCGCCGTCCACTTCCGCGGGCTCGAGGACCCGGAGGGCGCCGAGACGGTGTCGGCGGGCCGGCTCGCGGTGATCGCCGCCGCGCACGACCTGGAGGTCGTCCCCGGGAAGCGGATCCTCGAGCTCACGCCCGCCGGCCGCCCGCGCAAAGGAGGGGCGGTCGAGCGGATCGCTCGGGAGCGCGTCCTCGAGGCCGTGCTCTTCGCCGGGGACGACGTGGGGGACCTGGACGCCTTCGCGGCGCTCGAGCGACTCCGGGCTCGCGGCATCTGGACCTGCGCCGCCGCCGCCCGTGGCCCGGAGACCCCGGCCGCGGTCCAGGCCGCTGCCGACGTGGTCCTCGACGGCCCGCACGGGGTCGTCGCGCTCCTCGCCTCGATCGCCGACGAGCTCGAGCGCTCGACGGAACGCTAGCCTTCCGGCGTCCGGACCTCGTCGATCGCCCGCAGCTGCCCCGCGAGCCACGTGGCCGGCGTGTGGGAGAGGGCCGAGCGCTGGAGTCCCCGCGCCCGGCGTGTGCGCTCTTCCTCCGGCATCTCGAGAGCCTCGTGGATCGCCTCGGCGGTCTCCGACAGGTCGAAGGGGTTGATCGCCAGCGCGTGGCGACCGAGCCGGCCGAACGCGCCGGCGTTCCGGGAGAGGATCAGCACACCACCGCGCGTGTTCACGACCGGGGCCTCCATCGCGACGAGGTTCATGCCGTCGTGGACGGGATTCACGAGCATCGCGTCGTACCGGTCATACGCGGCGACGGCATACGTGAAGTCCTCCTGCACCTTGGGCACGATGGGGGTCCAGTCATCCTTGCCGTACGTCGAGTTGATCCGATCGGCGGCCGCCCGGCAGTCCGTCCGGTAGTCGCGATACGCCGGTACCTCCTCGCGCGACGGGCTCAACAGCGCGAGGAAGACGACGCGCCCGCGCCACTCCGGATGCTTCTTCAGGAACGAGCCGAACGCCAGGAACCCGCGCAGGATGTTCTTCGAGGGTTCGAGCCGATCCACGCGCAGCAGGAGCTTCCGATCGCCCCGGATCTTCTCCACCTGTGCGCGCAGCCGCTTCGCGCGATCGCTCGCCGCCGCCTCGCGGATCTCCTGCGCGCCCACCGCGACCGGGAAGGACCGGATCTGCACGTGCCGGCCGTCGACCTCCGCGCGGTGGGCGCGGATGTCGACGTGGACGTCCTCGAGCTCCCGGGCGGAGAGCAGGAAGTTCTCTCCCCAGTGCCGACCCTGGAACCCGACCACGTCGGCGCCCAGCATCCCTCGCAGGATCGCCTGCCGCATGTCGACGGGGAGGGTCCGCAGATACGTCCTCCCGGCGAAGGGCGTGTGAGAGAAGTGGAGGATGCGTGCCTGCGGGACCAGGTCGCGCAGCATGCGCGGGACCAGCGTGAGGTGGTAGTCCTGGATCAGGAAGACCGGATCGTGCTTCGCCTCCGCGGCTAACGCGCGGGCGAACGCCCGGTTGGCCTCGACGTAGTCGGTCCACTCGCGAGCGGTGCGCTCGTCGAACGCCGGGGTGCGCGCGATGTCCCAGAGGTAGTGGTGCGCGAACCAGAGGATCCCGTTCGCGATGCCGTTGTAGTAGCCGTGATAGCGCTCCTCCGGGATGTCCACGTAGCGGACCCGCTGCGCCGCGCCTTCGAGCCTGCGGCCCCGCGGCGCGACCTCTCGATCGCCCTCGGAGGCGGCAGCCGCGACCCAGGTGGCGTCGTCACGCTCGAGGACACCGCCGAGCACCGTGACGAGGCCTCCGGAACCGCGGTGAGCGACCAGCTTGCCGTCGCCGCCGCGGTCGAAGCGGACGGGGCCTCGGTTCGACGCGACGACCAGCGGGGATTCCATCGCGGAGTGCGGAAGGGAGGCCATGCGCCCCCATCCTCTCAGGCTCGCGGTCGGCCGGACGAACGGGGAACGGTCACGCCGGCCGAGGGGCGCGGGAGGCGGCCTTGACCAGCCGCCGCACGTTCGAGGGCGTGAGCAGCTCGGCGCCTTGGCGCTCGAGCCATCGGAAGGCCTGGACCCGCTGTGCGAGGGCCGTGATGCCCACGACGTCGCCGGGGGCGGAGTCCTTCAGCATCGCTCGGAGCGCTCGCAGCTCGTCCGGGTAGACGGGCACGTCGTGCTTGCCCGCTCGAGCCGCGCCGCGACGGAGCTGCGCGATCACGTCTTCCCGGGGGCGGCCGCGCAGGTACTTCGTGAGCTCAGCGATCGCGAGATGGTCCGTGCCGAGCGCCGCACGCACCGCGAAGCCCTGGAGGATGTCGTCGGTCCGGTCGCCGGCGGCGCAGATCGCCAGCCAGATGTCCCGGTCCGGCCGCCGCAGCCCCTGGAGGATCTCGACCAGCCCGTCCATCCCCGCTTCGTTGTGGGCGTAGTCCAGGACCAGGAGCCGCCGGTCGAGGGAGAACAGGTTCGTCCGTCCCGGGTTCCTCTTCGGATCGAGCACGAACGAGCGGAGACCCTTCGAGACGATCCGCTCCGACAGGCCCACGGCCAGACCGGCGGCGGCCGCGGCCAGCGCGTTCTGCGTGTACATCCGGGAGAGACCGGCGAGCGTCACCGGCACGCGATCGAGGTCGACGAGCGGGTGCACGACCGAGTCCTCCATCCAGACGATCGTGCCGTTCACCACGGTGATCGCCCGGCCGCCGTCGGCGAGCGCCTCGCGGAGCGCGGGATGGCGGGCGTCCAGCGAGAAGAGCCACACGCGGCCCGAGGCCGTCCGCCGCATCGCCAGGACCCGAGGATCGTCGGCGTTCAGGACGACCCATCCCTCCGGCCGGGTGATCCGCGTGACCGTCGCTTTGACCTCTGCCAACTGATCCACCGTGGAGATGCCGTGGAGATCCAGGTGATCCGCCGAGACGTTCGTGACGACGGCGACGTCGTTGTGCGCGACGCCGATCCCTCGCATCAGGATGCCTCCGCGCGCGGTCTCGAGGACGGCGATGTCGGGCCGTTGCCCCAGCGCGATGGCCGCGCCGCTGAAGCCCGAGTAGTCGCCCTTGCGGACGAGGCGCTCGTCGCGGTAGACCCCGTCGGTCGACGAGAACGCCACGCGTTTGCCGGCGGTCATCACCATGTGCGAGATCAGCCGCGTCGTCGTGGTCTTGCCGTTCGTCCCGCTCACCTGGATCACGGGGATGTCGAGGTCCGGCAGGGCCGGCTCGGGGCCGGGGTCGGCGGCGGCCACCTCGCGCGCGAGCTCCGCGATCACCCGGTCCGGTGAACGGCGGAGGATCGCGGCCATGCCCGCGGACACGGCGCCGGCGAGCGCCTCGGCCGAACCCTGTCGGCGCCACGGGAACGCGACGACGAGCCGGCCGGCCTCGGGACCCGTCCGGCCGCGGACGGCGAGCCGGCCGGTGCCCACGGCCGCCGCGAGCCGCCGCGTGAGCTGGACCGCGATCCGGGTGGTCGCGCGGAGCCGCTGGTCGCTGCCGGGCGCGCCGACATCGACGCCGACCCCGATCGCGCGCGCGATGGCGGCCACCCGCTCGTCCCGCGCGCGGAGCCACCCCGCGACGTCCAGCGTCAGCTTCACGGCCGGACGCGGGAAGTAGAGGTTCGGCCCCTCCAGCACGCGCAGCTCGACGGTGCGGATGGCGTCGGCCTCCTTCATCCGCCGCTGGGCTCGGCGGCTGCGTCACCCCTGGCGGCCGCGTCGATCTCGGCGGCCAGGGCGACGTCCTTCTCGGTCACGCCGCCGGCGTCGTGGGTCGAGAGCGAGACGATGACGCGGTTGAAGTGGATCTCGATGTCGGGGTGATGGCCGGCGTTCTCGGCGCGCTCGGCCACGCGGTTCACGAACGCGATCGCCCCGCGGAAGCCGGGGAACGAGAAGTCCTTGTGGATCGCGTCCGCGAGGGAGGTCCACCCCTCCATCTCCGCGAGGAAGGTCTTCAGCTCGCCGTCGGTCAGCTTCGCCATGCGGCGCAGCGTACGTCAGGAGCCATGGGGGGTGCGAGCCCGCCGGAACTCCGGCGCGAACAGCGCGACGAGCCCGGCGCCGAGGATGCACGCGAGCCCGCCGGAGACGACGCTGAACGTCGGGGACACGAGGCTCGCGACCAGCCCGGCTTCGACGTCGCCCAGCCGCGGGCCGCCCGTGACGACGAGGACGTGGATCCCGAACAGCCTCCCGCGCAGACGGTCCGGTGCAGACATCTGGAGGATCGTCGTGCGGAAGATCGCGCTGATCACGTCCGCCCATCCGGCGAGCGCGAGCATCCCGAGCCCGAGCCAGAGCCACGTGCCCGACAAGCCGAACGCCGCGATCGCCACCCCCCACGCCGCGACCGAGACGATCACGGCGAGTCCCTGCCGATGGATCCTGCCCGTCCATCCGCTCGTGAGCGCCCCGAGGAGCGCCCCTGCGGCCGGGGCCGCGAACAGCAACCCCAGCGCCTCGGGCGATCGGTGGAACTGGTCGACGATGAGGAAGGGGAAGAGCACGCGCGGGAGGCCGAAGATCATCGCGATCAGGTCGATCACGAACGTCGACATGATGAGCCGGTGCTTCCGAGCGAACGCGAATCCGTCGCGGATCGCGCGCAGCCCCGTGTCGACGTGGTCCTCCGAGGTCGGCGGCATCGGCCGCACGAGCGCGGCGGCGACGAACATGCATCCGATCGAGGCGAGGTCCGCCGCGTAGGCGGCCGTCACCCCGAAGCGGACGATCACCAACCCGGCGAGCGCGGGGCCGAGCAGGGCGGAGGTGTTCCACACGACCTGGTTCAGCGCCTGCGCCGCCGGCAGATGGGCTGGGTCGAGGATCCGCGCGGTCATCGCGGACCGCGTGGGGCCGTCCATCGCGCTGCTCGCGGCGAGCACGGCCAGGCCCCCGTAGATCAACCAGAGCGGGGGCTCTCCCGCGATCGCGCCGCCGAGGAGGATCGAGGAGCCGGTGGCGAGCCCGACCTGCGCCATCATGAGGAGACGCCGCCGGTCCCAGGCATCGAGGATCGCGCCGCCGGCGAGCGACCCCACGACGAGGCCGAGCAGGTAGGCGAGGCCCGTCGCCCCCACGGCCGCGGCAGACCCGGTGAGCTCCTCCACCTGGACGAAGACGGCGACGAGCGTGAACTGGCTGCCGGCCGAGGTGACGAGGAGCCCGAACCAGATCAACCGGAAGTCGCGCGAGACCCGGAGCGGTGTGAGGTCGATCGCCAGGCGGCGCAGTCGCGACCCGGGAGCGGAGCGAGGTCGGCCGCTCACCGGTGCAGCTGATAGAAGCGCCAGAAGTCGGTCTGGATCGAGAGCACCTCGAGGCGTCCGAAGCCCGCCGCGGTCGCGTAGCGTTCGAGCGTCTCGGGCCGCATCGCGGTGCCGGTGGCGACCGAACCGGGCTGCGAGCGTCCGTCGGGCAGGCAGATCAGGATGCTGTAGCCGTACATCAGCCGCTCGATATCGTCGCCGGGCGCCGTGAACGTCTCGGCGACGTTCATGTCGCCGACGATCACGGCGCCCTCGGGCCCCGCCAGCCGTTCCATCGTGGCGAGGAATTCCACGGGCCGGGCGAGGTCGTGGACGCACTCGATCGCGATCACGAGATCGTGATCGCCCGCGAGCGTGGCGTCGGCCGCGTCGACGACCTCGAACGTGACCCGGTCGGCCACGCCGGCATCGGCGGCGTTCTCCCTCGCGAGCTCCACCGTCGGCGCGTCGACGTCGTACCCGCGCACCACCGCCTGGGGGAACGACTGCGCGATGCCGATCGAAGACCAGCCGGCCCCGCACCCCAGATCGGCGACGCTGGACGGGCCCGACGACAGCCGTGCGAAGAGGTCGGGCACCTGCCGGAGGTACTCGGGACCGAGGAGCTGCTGCAGCGGCGGACGGTTCACATCCGCCTGCGACTCCCGCATGTCGGGGCCGAACCGCTCCCACGCGACGCCGCCGCCGGTGCGGTACGCCTCCAGGAGCGCCGGGAGCTGGAGCCCGGCGGCGGCGAGCATCCTCGGGAACGGCGCCATGTATAGGAGGCTGGCCTCACGCGTGAGCACCTCGGCGTGGCCATCGGGCAGGGAGTACGGCCGCGCGTCGCCCTGGGCCGACGCGCTCGCGACCTCGACGATCCCGGTGACGGCCTGCTGCTCGAGCGACTCCTGGGCGTAGCGGGCGTCGGTGCGGGTCCGTTCGGCGAGTTCGGCGGGCGTGGCCGGTGCCGTGGCCGGCGCCCGGTAGAAGCCCAGTCGATCGCCCAGGTGGATCGCGAACACGTCCATCGTGGCGAGGACCGACCCGAGGATGCGCTCCGCGAGCGCCTCGGCGTCGCTCATCCGGCCCGTCCCCGGCGGTCCATCATCCGACCGTCGCGGCGACGGCCTGCTCCAGCAGGTCCAGCCCCTCGTCGAGAAGACCATCGTCGATCGTGACGGGGGGAAGCAGCCGGACGACGTTGCCGTACGTCCCCGCCGTCAGGACGATCAGCCCGCGCTCCAAGGCCCCTCGACTCATCGCCGCCATCGTCGCGCCGGCGAGCGGCTCCTTCGTCGAGCGGTCGGCGACGAGCTCCATCGCTCGCATCGCGCCTCGCCCTCGCACGTCGCCGACCGCGTCGAAGCGCTCCTGCAGCGCCCGGAGCCGTCGATCGATCGTCTCGCCGACGGCGCGAGACCGATCGAGCAGCCCCTCGTTCTCGATCTTGTCCAGGACGGCGAGAGCGGCCGCGGCGGCGACAGGGTTCCCGCCGTACGTGCCGCCGAGCCCGCCGACATGAACGCTGTCCATCACGTCCGCACGCCCGGTGACCGCGGAGATCGGCAGGCCGCCGCCCAGGGACTTCGCGCTGACCACGACGTCGGGGACCACGCCCTCGTCCTCGATCGCGAACCAGCGGCCGGCGCGGCCCATGCCCGACTGGATCTCGTCGGCGATGAAGACGATGCTGTTCGCGGCGGCGAACTCGGCGAGCCCGGCGAGGAAGCCGGCCGCCGGCACGATGAAGCCGCCCTCGCCCTGGATCGGCTCGATCAGGATCGCGGCGATGTTCTCCTCGCCGATGTGCTTGTGCATCTCGTCGAGCGCGTACGCGAGGCACGACTCGGCGCAGGACTCCGGCGTCCCGCCGGTCGGGCAGCGGTACGGGTAGGCGAGCGGCAGCCGGTAGACCTCGGGTGCGAACGGGCCCATCCCCTGCTTGTACGGCATCACCTTGGCCGTGAGCGTCATCGCCATCAGCGTGCGTCCGTGGAACGCGTGATCGAACACGACCACGCCCTGACGACCCGTGTGCGTGCGCGCGATCTTCACGGCGTTCTCGACGGCTTCGGCGCCGGAGTTCGCGAACATCGTCTTCTTCTCGTGGTCGCCCGGCGCTAGGGCGTTCAGCCGCTCCGCGAGCTCGATGTACGGCTCGTTCGCGGTCACGTGGAAGCACGTGTGCGTGTCGAGCTCCAGCTGCCGTTGCGCGGCGGCCACGACCTCGGGCGCCGCGTGCCCGAAGTTGAGGACCGCGATCCCGGTGGCGAAGTCGATCAGCCGGTTGCCGTCGACGTCCTCGACGATCGCGCCCGACGAGCGGGCGGTCACGATCGGGTGGATGTTGGCGACGCCGCGGGGGACGGCGGCCTCGCGCCGCTCGAACCAATCGCGCGACCTCGGTCCGGGGATCTCCGTGACGAGCTTCCGCTCCTGCGGGATGTCCATGACAGCCTCCGTCCGCCGGCCTGTGGATGGTGCCTGTGGCCGTATCGCCCGGGAGTATCGTGCCGATCCCGCCGGGTTGTCAGCCCTGCCCGGTCGCCCAGGCAACGGCAACGGGAACGGGCAGGATCCGGAAGCGCGCACGCGAGCGGTGAGGGACACTGGTGCCGATGGCGCTCCCCGAGCACGAAGCGATGTCCGAACCGTCGCATGCCGCGGCGCTCGACTTCTGGCTCGGCGAGTGGACGTGTACCTGGGACGGCGGAGGAGGCCGGAACCGGATCCTGAGGGAGCTCGAGGGGCGCGTGGTGGTCGAGCGGTTCGAGTCCCTCGCGCCCGAGCGATGGTCGGGGATGAGCCTCAGCGTCTTCGACGAGCGTCGCGGTTGGCGTCAGACGTGGGTCGACTCGACCGGCAACTACTGGGCGTTCCACGGGGAACCACATCCCGAGGGGTTCGCGTTCGTGGTCAACGAGCTCGAGGACGATCGGGAAGTCGTGAAACGGATGGTGTTCTCCGACATCGAGGCCGACTCCCTACGGTGGCGATGGGAGCGGTCGTTCGATGCCGGGGCCGCGTGGGAGCCGCTGTGGACGATCGACTACCGGCGCGTGACCGAACGGCGGTGAAGCCCTCCGGGGCAAGGAACCAGTAGGAACGGCAAGGAACCGGCACCCCTCGGCAAGAACGCGCTAGCGTCGGTTCGGCTCCTCTCCTACCGTCGTGAGGTGCTCCGGTACATGGCTCGCCGGCTGCTCTACTCCGTCCTCGTCCTCGTCATCATCTCGCTCCTCACCTTCCTGATCTTCGTGAAGCTGCCGGCGGGCGATCCCGCGCGGCGTGCCGTCGGCAGGAGAACCGATCCCCAGCAGATCGCGAACGCGCGACGGGCGTTCGGGCTCGACGAGCCGTTGTTCGTCCAGTACGGACGCTTCGCCAAAGGGCTGATCCCGCTGCCGAACACGTTCCTGTCCGAGGACGTCTATTACTCGTTCTCGAACTACCTGCCCGTGCGCGAGGAGATCTGGCGCCGGCTCCCCGTCTCGGCGATCCTCGGGGCCGGTGCGGCGACCCTGTGGCTGTTCGTGGGGATCCCGCTCGGCATCGCGTCGGGCGTTCGGCCCCGATCCTCAGGGGCCCGGTGGACGATGGTGCTGGCGATCGTCGGGGTCTCGCTGCCGGTCTTCTGGCTCGGACAGCTGCTGCTGTACTTCTTCTGGTTCAAGCTCCACCTCGCGCCTTCGAGCGGCATGGAGATCAACGCGAGCGTATGGACCAGCGCCCTGACCGGGAAGTTCATCCTGCCGTGGATCACCGTGGCGGTCGGCTACGCCGCGATCTACGCCCGGATGCTCCGGAGCAACATGATCGAGACCACGCAGGAGGACTACATCCGCACGGCGCGCGCGAAGGGGCTCTCGGAGCGGAGGGTGATCTACAAGCACGCGCTCCGGGGATCGCTCACGCCGATCGTGACGATGCTCGGCATCGACTTCGCGACGATCCTGGCCGGCCTGGTGATCACCGAGAACCTCTTCGGCCTCCCCGGTCTCGGACAGCTCGCGGTCAGCTCGATCGCCAGCAACGACTTCCCCATGGTGATGGGCGTGACCGTCATCGGCTCCATGTTCATCCTGGCGGCCAACATCGTGGTGGACGTCGCGTACGCCTTCCTCGACCCCCGGGTCCGCTACTGAGGGACGCGTTCCGCGCGAACCCATCCCGCCGCGGGCCGGCTGGATGCCTCCAAACGGGCGGATGTCGCATACTGGCGGTTCGCCGGCGGCGTCGCCGTCGCAGGCAAGATCGGGAGAGACCGGCAGCACCGGAGACGGAGGAGGGGACATGGCGGACGCCTACCAGATGTTCATCGACGGCGAGTGGGTGAGCTCGTCGGACGGACAGACCCGCGACGTGATCAACCCGGCGACGGGCGAGGTGCTCGCCACGGTCCAGGAAGGCACGACCGAGGACGCCGATCGTGCGGTGGCGGCCGCCAAGCGGGCCTTCGAGGGGGACTGGTACGACTCCACGCCGAAGGACCGGCAGCTCGCGCTGCTCAAGATGGCGGACCGGATCGAGGAGCACGCCGACGAGATCGTGAAGCTCGAGGCGGAGAACGTCGGCAAGCCGGCCGCGGTGACGCTCTCGGAGGAGATCCCGCCGATCGTCGACAACCTCCGGTTCTTCGGCGGCGCTGCCAGGACGATGGAAGGCCGCAGCGCCGGCGAGTACATGGCCGGCTTCACGAGCTACGTCCGTCGCGAGCCGATCGGCGTCGCCGGGCTCATCGCGCCCTGGAACTACCCGCTGATGATGGCGATCTGGAAGATCGGCCCGGCGCTCGCCACCGGGAACACGATCGTCCTGAAGCCCTCGGAGATGACGCCGCTCACGGCGCTGAAGCTCGCGGAGCTCACCGCCGATATCCTGCCGCCCGGCGTGTTCAACGTCGTGACCGGCGACGGCGTCCCCGTCGGTGACCGGCTCGTCCGGCACGAGGACGTGGGCATCGTCTCGCTGACGGGCGACACCGCCACGGGCAAGAAGATCGCCGCGAACTCCGCGGACTCGCTGAAGCGGGTCCACCTCGAGCTCGGCGGCAAGGCGCCGTTCATCGTGTTCGACGACGCCGACATGGAGCAGGTCGTCGAGTGGATCAAGATCGGCGGCTACTTCAACTCCGGTCAGGACTGCACGGCGTCGGCACGGATCCTCGTCGGGTCGAGCGCCTACGAGAACGTCCTCGCGGAGCTGGTGCCGGCGGTGGAGTCGATCAAGGTCGGCGACCCGTTCGCGGACGACACCGAGATGGGCTCGAT
>JBOGVD010000030.1:0-6709 GCA_050696355.1 Actinomycetota bacterium | reverse complement strand
GAGCCGAACAGCCGGCGGACCGCGACCGGATCGTGTCTCGCGACGGCGGCGTGGGACGTGTCGAGCACGAGATGGTGCATGCCCTCGAGCGCCTCGAGGTCCTGGTTCGAGTGGAACGTGACGTCCCGGCGGCCCACGCGCACGGGGAACATGTTCTCGACCGCGACCGCGACGCCGGTGCGCGCCTCGACGTCGGGCAGCTCGTCCACGAGCCAGCGCCGGAACGGGCGTTGCCACCGGTACGGCGGATGAACCACCACGACGGGGATGCCGGCGTCGGCGGCCGCCTCCACCGAACGGTCGATCTTCTCGATCGGATCGGTGCCCCAGACCTTCCTCGTGAGGAGCAGGCACGGCGCGTGGATCGCACCCACCGTCAGCCCGAACTCCTGGGCGAGGGCGCGGATCCGGGCCGGGTCCTGGCTCTCCGGATCCTTCGTCACCATGACCTCGACGCCGCGGTAGCCGCACTCGGCGGCGAAGCGGAAGGTCCACGACAGCGGCCGCGCGAAGAAGGCGGCCGAGGAGAACAGGACGGGTGGGGGAGCCATCGCTCCGATGCTACCGGTGCAACCCGGCTGCTCCGGGACTCCCGAGCCGTATCCTCTGGGCCCATGTGGGCGTTCCCGCTCGCCGCCGCGCTCGTGGCGTTCGCGTTCGCGGCCTCGCTCGGCCGGCGCTTCGCCCGGAGCCCGCGGATCCATCTCGCGATGTGGTGCGGCGCGCTCGTGCTGTACGCGCTCGCCTCGCTCGCGGTCGTGGCCGGCGCGGCGGTCGGCTGGAGCCGCACGCTCTTCGAGGCGTACTGGATCTTCGGCGCGGTGCTGAACGTCCCGCTGCTCGCCGCCGGCGAGATCCACCTGCTGCGGCGCGGACCGGTCCTCGACCTCGTCGTCTGGATCGCGCTGGCGTTCGTGGTCGCCTACACGGTGGCCGTGACCAGGGGTGCGACGATCGACGCGGCCGCGCTCGCGGACCCGCTCCCCTCGGGCAAGGAGGTCTTCGGGGGCGGCACCGCGGCGCATCGACTCCCGCAGCTGATCTCGATCCCGTCGTACACGATCCTCGTCGCGGGCGCGGCGTGGTCGGCGTGGCGCATGCGGGGGCGGCCGGAGCTCCGCGCGCGCTCGACGGGGACGCTGCTCGTCGCGGCGGGGGCGACGATCACGGCGGCGGCGGGATCGGCGTTCGCCGCGGTGGGGAACCTGCCGGCGTTCTCCCTCTCGCTGCTCGCGGGTGTCGCGGTGATGTTCCTCGGGTTCGAGCGGGCGACCAGGGCCCGTCCCTCCTCCGACCGGATCGATCCTCCGCGGAGCGAGCCGGCTCGCAGGGCCGAGAGCTCCTAGGCCGCGGCCACCCAGAGCGCCTCGCCCGGCTCGGCCGGCACGCTCCCCTCGGCTTCCAGCGTGATCAGGACGCGATCGAACCTCGATCGATCGAAGGGAACCTTCACCACGGTCATCCCGGGAGCCGGGAGGAACGTCCCGGCGAAGACGGCGTCCACGCCGTCGGAGAGCCAGATGCCGTAGAGGGAGCCGCTCGGGGGTGAGGGGACGTCGCCGCCGACCAGGAAGAAGTGGTCCTCGTCGGGCGCCGTGATCTCCGAGACCGGCGCCGGATCCGAGACCCCGGCTCCCACGAGCGGCGCGCTGTCGGCCCCGGTGCGCTGCGACAGCTGCAGGGCCTGGCCGAACAGGTCGTTCCGCTCCTGGAGGTCGTCCGCCCGGAGCCCCTGCGAGACGGCCAGGCCGCCGGCGATCAGGACCACCGCGATCCCGGAGGCGACGGCGACCCACCGGCCCGGGGCCGGTCGGGAGGTCCGGGGCTCGAGCTCGCGATGGAGCCGGGGGAGCAGGGGCTCGGGCGGCTTCATCGGGTCCGCGGCGAGGGCGAGGTCGGCCACCGTGTCGCTGAACGCCAGGAGCGTCGCCCAGCACGTCGGGCAACCGGGAACGTGCTCGGAGAGCAGCCGGTCGGCCTCCGCGGCGTCCTCGCCGGCGAGGCTGCGCAGTGCGTAGCCGGCCAAGAGCTCCTCGACCCGGTCGTGCTCGGACGGGTCCGTCGGCGTCCCGGTCGGCTCCACGCGCTTCCTCAGTCCTCCGTCTCGAGAGCGCGGCGAAGCTTGCGCAGCGCCGCGAACGTTCTCGTCTTCACCGTGCCGAGCGGGATGCCGAGCTCCTCGGCGATCCGTACCTGCGTCTTGCCTGCGAAGTAGGCCATCTCCAGCACCTCGCGTTGCTCCGCGGAGAGGTCTGCGAGCGCCTCCCGGACCTCGTGCCGGCGGCCGGCGACGAAGTCCTCGTCGACGACGCGCTCCGAGGGGTCTTCGTCCTCGACCGGCTCGAGGTTCGCCGCACGGTCGTGTCGGGCCCGCAGGCGCTCCTCACGTCGGATCGTGTCCACGGCCCGGTGATGGACGAGCGCCAGGAAGAACGTCCGGAACGCCCCGCGGGCGGCGTCGAAGGCCTCGGGGGCGCGCCACAGCGCGAGGAAGGCGTCGTGGACGGCGTCCTGGGCCAGCAGCCGCTGCCCCGTGAGCCGGTACGCGATCCCGTAGGCGGTCGGCGAATACCGGCGGTAGATCTCGTCGAACGCGCCTCGGTCTCCGGCGGAGAGGCGGCGGTGCAGCTCCAGATCCTCCGGGTCGCCGTCTCTCATCGGTCTCTCGGCGGGGGACGCTACCATCGGCGCATGTCCGGGAGCCCAACGCATCGCGTGGTCCTGTTCACCCGTCCGGGATGCCACCTCTGCGACGTCGCTCGGGAGACGGTCCTGTCCCTTCGGGAGCGGCTCGGGTTCGCGTTCTCGGAGGTCGACATCGAGGCGGACGAGGACCTCGAGCTCGAGTACGGGATCCGCATCCCGGTGGTCGAGGTCGACGGCGAGGAGGCGTTCGAGGTGAGCGTGGACGCGGCGGAGCTCGCGCGCTTGCTGGGCGCGGAGGCGGAGCCGCGCCGCTCGTGAACTTGTGAACGGACCGGCGTTTTCGGCTAGTCTCCGGGCATGGATCCCGGGCCGAGCCGCTCGTGAGGGACCGTTCGATCCCCGAGGCGACGGTCGGGCGGCTGCCCCGATACCTCCAGGCACTCGCAGGGATGGCCGCCGACGGCACCGCGGTCGCGTCCTCCGAGGAGCTCGCCGTGGCCTCCGGCGTCACCTCGGCCAAGGTCAGGAAGGACCTGTCCCACCTCGGCTCCTACGGCACCCGCGGCGTGGGCTACGACGTCGCGTACCTGATCCACCAGATCCGTCGCGAGCTCGGGCTCACCCAGGACTGGGGCATCGCGATCGCCGGCATCGGGAACCTCGGACACGCCCTCGCCAACTACAAGGGGTTCGGCGATCGGGGCTTCCGCGTCGCGGCGCTGGTCGACGTCGACCCCGCTCGGGTGGGTGAGCGCGTGGCCGAGCTGGAGGTCGTCCACATCGACGACCTCCCGGAGCTCGTGCGCGAGCGCCGGATCGCGATCGGCGTGATCGCGACGCCGGCCACGGCCGTCCAGGACGTGGGGGACCGCATGGTCGCTGCCGGGATCCGCTCGATCCTGAACTTCGCGCCCGCCCCGCTCGCCGCCCCGCCTGGCGTCTCGGTGCGGTCGGTGGATCTCGCGGTCGAGCTGCAGATCCTCGCGTACTACGAGCAGCGGAAGGCGGCGCTCGCCGATGTTCGGCGCCGGGGCGGCGCGGTCGCGTTCGCGCCCACCCGGTAGGGCTCGGCAGAGAACCGCTACTTGGCGATCGTGATCCAGAGCACGAACAGGACGACCAGGATCATCACGCCGAGGAGGATGAACTGGATGCTCCCCTGATCGAGGAGTGGCACCTGACCGATCACGCTCCCACCTCCTCTCGCGTCGCTGCCGCGCTCATCACGCCGGCCCGTACCAGGGCGGCGCTGCGCCGCCGGTGAGGAAGTCCTTGCGCTTGCGCTCCGCGATGTCCAGGAGCGGCAGGTGCACGGCGAACAGGAGCACCGAGCCCGCGAGGAACATGTAGGAGTAGCGAGGGACGCTCCCCTCGTCGTGGTAGAGCGACACCGTCCACAGCGGCCCGCCCTCGAGGAAATGCGCCCGGGCGACGGCGACCTGGGTGTTGTCGGCGGTCGCGAAATGGATGCTGTCCACCGCGAAGTCCACGCCGGTCACCGCAGTGGGGTCGGTGTGCTCGATCTCGAGCTCCTCGTTCGCCTGCTCCGCGAGGAAGTCGGTGACGATGCCGGTCACCGACTGGACCTCCGCGGAGTTCTCGCCGGGAGCCGGCTCCTCCCACGGCGTCTGCGGGTAGGTCCGGAACACCTCGTATCGGTCGCTCGTCGCGTCCGTGGAGGCGAGCAGGGGGACCCACGACGGCTCCGCACCACGGGGGCCGAGGTTCACCGGCGTGTCGGGGCCCTGGGAGTAGAAGCCGAACGCCCACAGCGCCGACAGCAGGATCATCCATCCCGAGAACGCCACCATCAGGACGAGGTAGCCCATCCACCGGCCGAGGACCGCCGTGAGGAGGAGGTACACGCTCCCGACGAACAGGATCAGGGCCATGGCTGTGACGCCGACCCCCTTCGCGAGGGTGCCGCAGTCGATGTTGAAGCCGAGACAGGTCTCCATCACGGCTCCCTCGGGTTGGCGCCGGGTTGCGCCAGCGCCCGTGTCGAGGCCTCCTCGTTCAGGCACACGTTGTCCTCGAACGGCACGTTCTCCGAGGAGCGCTCCACCAGGTACACGACGATGTCGTTGATCTGTTGGTCGTCGAGCGCGCCCTCGAAGCGGATGCTCCAGGACGGCATCACCTCGCCGCGGCCCTCCGCGATCACCTGGTAGATGTCGTCGATCGAGTAGATCTGGTTGTGCGCCGGAGTGCCGAACGGGCCGGCGCAGATGTTCGTGAGGTCCGGCGGGAACGCGAAGATGTTCCCCGCCTGCACGATGCCGCCGCTCAGGTCCGGACCGTGGCATCGGACACAGCCGACGCCCAGCTGGTTCTCCTCGGAGAAGGGCAGGACCGCTCGCTCACCTCGATCCAGCGCCAGCTCCTTCAGCTCGTGCTCCTGGTTCAGGTTCGTGCTCGGCTCGAAGATCCACGTGGCGGGGATCCACACGACGAAGAACGCGAGCATCACGACGCTCCATCCCTGCAGCTTCTGGAGGAGCGGCGTCTCGAGGGAGGCGTCGGAGGGCCCTGGCTTCAGGGCGTCGGGGATGTCCGGGCCCGTCTCCCGCGTGCGCTGCCGGAGCGCGAGCCCGGCGATCGCCGCGACCGTGATCAGCGCGCCCGCGGCCGCGAGCGCGATCCCGGCCGTCGTCGACAGTGCCAGCATCGCGTTCATCCGCCCCTATCCGGGCGCCACGCAGAAGGCGCCCTGCGGCGGCTGATCGATCGTGTCGGTCCCCCGAGCCGGTCCGAGCACCACCTCGGAGGTGTCGACCATGACCCGGCCGTCGGCGACCTCCATGTGGAACCGGTCCATCCCGCGGGGCGCCGGCCCGAGCTGGTACTCGCCGGCCGAGTTGTACTTCGACCCGTGGCAGGGACACTCGAACCACTTCGACTGCCCGCAGAACGGCACGCGGCAGCCGAGGTGCACGCATCGCTGGTAGAGCGGCATGATGCCCTCGCCGGCCACGCCTTCGCCCGCGTAGTCCACGCCGCCCTTCGGCGTGCCGTTGTAAGGCACGATGTAGAAGCGACCCGTCCCGACGTAGAACGGCTCACCCGAGCTGACGGCCGCCTTGATCTCGTCCAGCGGGCCGGCGTCGATCAGGGCCCCGAACCCGCCCTTCAGGCTCGGCCACAGGAACGCGATCGACGCGCCGCCGAACTGCGCGCTGAAGACGAGGAGCGACGAGATCAGGGACTTGCGGAAGAAGTCGCGCCGCGAGACGGCCGGCGCTCGAGACGCGGGAGCAGGCATCCCGGCCGCGCGGGCCTGGGAAGCGGCGACGGCCTCCTGCTGGCGCTGGTAGGACCGGAGCGAGATCACGAAGAACGCGATCGCGAAGATCACGACCGCCAGGAGGACCGCGATCGCGGCGATGAGGCCGGTGGAGGCGGCGAGCAGCGTCACAGGTCGAAGAACACCCCTTGCGCCCACGGCCAGGTCCAGTTGTAGCCGGGGCCGCGGAAGAACGAGCCGATGATCGTGAGCACGGCGCCGAACATGAACATCATCGTGAACAGCGTGATCGCGATCTTGCGGTCGCCGGGCCGGGTGCTCGGGTTCCGGTCGACGAACGGGACCGCCGCCAGCCCGACCAGGATGAACGTGGGGATCGAGATCCCGGCCACCATCGGGTGGAAGTAGCGGAGCAGCTCCTGCAGGCCGAGGAAGTACCACGGCGCCTTCGACGGGTTCGGCGTCAGGTTCGGGTTGGCGAGCTCTCGCAGCGGCGCGTTCAGGAACGTCGAGAAGACCACCAGCCCCACCGAGAGCACGAACAGCGCCACGAACTCCTCGATCAGGAGGTGCGGCCAGACGTTCACCCGGTCGCCCTGCTCACGCTCGACGCGCTGGATGCCCTCGGGCGGGACCAGCGCCAGCAGTCGGTGCTTGTCCGGCGCGCCCTTCTTCGGCGTCGGGATGTTCCCGGTGGGCAGGGGCGCGGTCCGTGTCGGCGCGCTCGCGGGCGCGGCCGCCACCATCGCGGCCTGTTGGGCGGCGGGCGCCGTGCCCGCCGGCGCTGCGGCCGCGGGTGCCTGGGCGGGCGCCTCACCG
>JBOGVD010000029.1:0-47751 GCA_050696355.1 Actinomycetota bacterium | reverse complement strand
TCACGCCGTTGGTGGACCGGACCGAGGAGCTCCGCTGGCTCCGCGGAACGTGGCGACAGGTCCGGCGCGGCGAGGGCCGCGTGCTCCTCGTCTCGGGGCCGCCGGGGATCGGAAAGACCCGGCTCGTCGCGGAGGTCGCGCACCAGGTCCACGGGCGGGCCGGCATGGTCGCGTACGCGGGCGCCGGAGGCGCCGGCACGGCGCTCGCGCTCCAAGCCCTCCGCGAGGCACGCATCGCGGAGCGTCCGACCATGCTGCTGGTCGACGACCTCGACTCGTTGGGCGACGAGGTCGTCGCGCTGCTCGTCGAGACGATCGGCGGGATCGCGGATCGTCCGGTGATGGTCGTGGCCACGGTCCGCGCCGCCGAGAAGTCGGCCGGGCTCTCGGCCGTCGTGCAGCGGGCGGACGAACGCGGGGACGGGCATCGCGAGCTGCCGTCGCTCGACGGGAGTGCGGTCGCGGACATCGCGAGGCTGTACGCCGGCCCCGAGTCCATCGACGCGGTGCCGCTCGCGTCGGTGATCCGGGCGTCGAGCGGCGTCCCGGCGCGGGTCCACGAGGTGATGAGCGACTGGGCGCGGAACGAGGCTCGTCGGCGTCTGGCCGCCGCCGCCGAGTACCTGGCGACCGGCCGGACGAAGCGGTCGGCGGACCTCGAGTTCGCGAACAACGTGATCGCGCTGAAGCTCGGGCGCCTGTACTCGGCCGTGGGCTCCGCGGGCGCCGCGACCGGGCGCTGTCCCTATAAGGGGCTGGCTCCGTTCGACCCCGGGGACGCCTCCTTCTTCTTCGGACGGGAACGGCTGATCGGCGAGCTCGCCGCGCGGACCGTCGGGGCCGGACTGCTCGGCGTGGTCGGGGCGTCCGGCAGCGGGAAGTCGTCGGCGGTGATGGCCGGCCTGGTTCCCTCGCTGTCGGCCGGCCTGCTCCCGGGGAGCGAGCGGTGGCGTCCCGTCGTGATGCGGCCCGGGGGGCGGCCGTTCGAAGAGCTCAGGAGCGCGCTGACCCGAACCGGCGTGACGGTGGAGGGCGGCGATCCGCTCGCCGCCGTGACCGTGAACGGTCTCGGCGGTGACCGTCTCGTGCTGATCGTCGATCAGTTCGAGGAGCTCTTCGATCCCGGCGTCGACCCCGCGGAGCGGGACGCGTTCCTCGGATCGCTCGTTCGCGCCGCGGCCGGCGATCCCGAGCGGCTGGTGGTCGTCCCGACGCTGCGCGGCGACTTCTACGATCGGCTCGCGGCCGAGCCGGCGCTCGCGGCTCTCTTCGCCGACAACCACGTGCTGCTCGGTCCGATGCGCGCCGACGAGCTGCGCCGCGCGATCGAGTACCCGGCTCGGCGAGCCGGTCTCCACGTCGAGTCGGCCCTGACCGACGCGCTCGTCGCAGAGGTTGAGGACGAGCCGGGCGGTCTGCCGCTGCTCTCGACGGCGTTGGCCGAGCTCTGGGCGGCCCGCGAGCGTGGTTGGCTCACGTTCGAGGCCTACGAGCGGACCGGCGGCGTGCGCGGCGCCGTCGCCCGGCTGGCGGAGCGCTCGTTCGAACGGCTGTCCGACGTGGAGCAGGAGGGTGCACGACGGGTGCTGCTCAGGCTGGTCGGCGCGCCCGACGGAGACACCGTCGTCCGGCGGCGTGTCCCGACGGCGGAGTTCGACCTGGACCGGGACCCGCTCGCATGGGCGGTCCTCGAGCGGTTCACGCAGGACCGCCTCCTCACGCGGAGCGACGGATGGGTGGAGGTCTCGCACGAGGCGCTGATCCGGGAATGGCCGAGGCTCGCCGCCTGGCTCGACGAGGACCTCGAGGGGCAACGCGTACGCGCGTACCTGGCCCAGGCCGCGAAGCAGTGGGACGAGCGCGACCGAGAGCCCGGAGACCTCTATCGAGGAGCGCGGCTCTCGACGACGCTGGACTGGGCCACGGCGCACGGGCCCGAGCTGAACGAGCTCGAGCGGAGGTTCCTGTCCGAGAGCCGGCTGGCGAGCGAGCGCGATGCGGAGCGGCAGCGCAGGACGAACCGACGGCTCCGGGCGCTGCTCACCGGCGTCGTCGTCCTCCTCGTCGCCGCGTCGGTCGCCGGGGCCGTGGCGATCGCGCAGCGGGGACGGGCGGAGCGGGAGCGGAGGATCGCCTTCGCGCGGGAGCTGGCGAGCGCCGCGGAAGCCAACCTCCAAGACGATCCCGAGCGCAGCATGCTGCTCGCCTTGGAGGCCGTCCGCCAGTACCGGCGCGCCGGCGTCACGGTCAAGCGCGATGCGATCGGGGCGCTGCATCGGGGGGTCCAGGCGTCGCGCGTCGTCACGACCCTCGACCACCCGTCGACCGCGAACGCCGCGTTCAGCCCGGACGGGCGGTTGGTCGCGACCGGCGGCAGCGTGAAGAGCACGGAGCAGTTCACCGTCGTGCTCTGGGACGCGCGGTCGGGACGGATCGTCCGGGAGCTCGAGGGGCACACCGGCGACGTGAACGACCTGAACTTCAGCCCGGACGGGTCGCACCTCGCGACGGTCGCCGCCGATCGCACCGCGATCGTGTGGGAGGTGGCGAGCGGCGACCGTCTCCTGACGCTGCGCGACCACGACGACGTCCTCCAGGGCGTGTCGTTCTCGAACGACGGGTCGCTGCTCGCGACGTCGGGGTGGGACGGCGTCCTGCGGATCTGGGACGCCGAGGACGGCGAGCTCGTGCGCGCGATGCGGACGGGCGTCGGGCTCTGCTACAATGCGTTCGCACCCGACGACCGGACGATCGGCGTGGGTGCGTGCATCGGTGACACCGGCACGGTGTGGGACGTCACGACGGGCCGGCTGGTCACGACGCTCCGCGGCCACGGCGGTGGCGTCGTCGGACTCTTCTTCGCTCCGAACGGACGGCGGGTCGCCACCGGCAGCCTCGACGGCACGGCCGCGATCTGGGACGTCAGGACGGGCCGCCGCCTCCTGACCCTGCGGGGACACGTCGGGTGGGTGTTCGCGACGCCGTTCAGCCCCGACGGCCGGACGGTCGTCTCCGCCGGAACCGACGGCACGATCCGGCTCTGGGATGCGCGGACCGGCCAGGAGACGCTCGTCCTCAGCGGTCACGGCGGTTCGATCGGCGACGTGGCGTGGGCGCCCGACGGCACCCGGATCGTGACGGGAGGGGCCGACGCGACCGCGAAGGTCTGGGACGTGACGCCGGCTGGCAGCCGCGACCGTCTGACGCTCGTGGGGCACGGAGCGGTGTCGAGCGTCACCTTCAGCGCCGACGGCGCTCGGCTCGTCACCGCCGGCGCCGACGGGACCGCGCGACTGTGGGACGCGGCGACCGGCGACGAGCTCGCGCGGTTCGAGGGCCCGAGCGCCACGCGGTCCGCGGAGCTGAGCCGCGACGGTTCGAGGCTGATCACGACCGGTGCGCTGCCGATGGTCTGGGACGTGGCATCCGGACGTCAGGAGCTCGCCCTCGAGCCGAGCGACGACGCTTCCTCGTATCCGTCAGTCGCGCTCAGCCCGGACGAGCGCTTCGTCGCCGTCGGGGGCGCCGGCGGCGCGGCGACCGTCTTCGACGCGGAGACCGGCGGGATCGTCCGGACGTTCCAGCACTCGGAGCAGCCCGACGTCGCCGCCGAGATCCTCGGCATCGCGTTCAGCCCCGACGGCTCGGAGCTCGCGACGGCCAGCGGCGACGGGACGGCGAAGGTCTGGTCCTTGGAGGCCGGAGATCTCCTGCGCACGCTCCGCGGGCACCAGTCCCGCGTCCACAGCATCGTGTACAGCGCCGACGGTCGATCGCTGGTCACGAGCTCCGGAGACGGTGTGGCGATCGTGTGGGACGCCGGGACCGGTCGCCCGCGGGCCACGCTCCGAGGGCACACCGGGTTCCTGTGGGACGTCGAGTTGAGCCCCGACGGTCGGACGGTCGCGACCGCGGGGGAGGACGCCACCGTCCGCCTGTGGCACGCATCGACCGGCCGGGAGACCCTGAAGCTGGACGGGCACCTGCTGGCAGTGCACGACGTGGCCTTCAGTCCCGACGGTCGGTACCTCGCATCGGCGAGCGCCGACGGAACGGTGCGCGTCTCCTTCCTTCGGTTGCCGGACCTGATGCGCGCGGCCGCTGACCGCGTGTCGCGAACGTTCACGGAGGCCGAATGCCGGCAGTACCTCCATGTGCGACGCTGTCCGGCCGCCACGGGCTGATCGTGTGACGCCCGCGCGGGGGCGGAGGGAGTCGCGCCACGCTCGGCCCATCGCTCGATCGTGCCACCCATATGCTTCAGACGTGCAGATCGGGCGAGGCGCTCGATCGAGGAGGCGACGAATGATGAGGATGGAACCGCCGTCGTCCGAGGGCTACGCCAGAGCGTTCGGCGAATGGAAGATCTGGTTCGAATGGGGCAGCGCGAGATCTGACGCTCCTGGAGAGGGCATTCCACCGGCATGGTTCGCCCGCAGAGGGAGCGGCCCCACTGAATCGGTTCCCGCCATCGGACTGACCGAGGAGGAATTCCGTCGGCGGCTGGGGGAGATCTTCGACGAGTCGACGGTCAGATCCGTCGAGCGCCACTTCGAGCCGCGCATCGCCAACTCAACTCTCGGGCCGGTACTAGCACCGGGGCCCAGCCGGTAGCTCAAGTGTCAGAAGGGGTGGGCGAACGTGTCGTGGCGGCGCTCGCCAAGAGCGGCGCGGATGCTCGGTGGCGGGCGCCGGAAACATCGGATCGTCGGCGACCATCTGACCGGCTCGTTCGGCGCTCACGTTCAGGTGGCGGCCGATCTGCGTCAGATCCCAGAACTCCGCGGCCAGCGCCGAGGGCGGTGAGCCGCCTAGAGTCCGACCGTGGCGACGTTCGCGGCCTGTCTCGCCAGGACCGCGACCGCGCCGCACTTGCGGCGATGCTGGTCAGACGGCGAAGCCGAGGACCAGCGCCATCACGAGGATGAGCGCCGTCATCCCGATGAGAAAGGCGCTCTGTCCTGCTTCGGCAGCGAGCGAGTCCAACTCGTCTCGTTCTCGTTTCATTTCTCGTTCACGTTTCATGCATCACCTCATGCATCACCGATACCCCGAAGGGAGATGTTGGCATCTAGGTCGAAAGGCCAGACTTCGCCGCTCCGCCCCGATCGTGGATGTGGCAACCTGAGGGCCGAGCAGGAGGCTTGGCGCCATTGGCTTCGCGCGTCGTCTACCGACAGGATGGTCGAGGTCAATCGGGAGCTCCCCTCACTCGACGTTCCGGAAGATAAGGACGCTGTTGAGGTTGACGCGGGTGTTGGCGACGCTCGCGGCGGCGTCATCGAGATGGAGGAGGCCACGATGAACGAGGACGAGCTGATCGAGCTCCTCCGCGAACGACAGAACAACGGCAGGACCGCCTATCTCACGTTCGGCGATCTGGTGGCGATGGTGCCGGTGGATCAGGTGGACGAGTGGCGAGCCGTGCTCGCCAAGGTGAGGGCGGCCGATGCTGCCCGTGACGCCGAGGAGGACGCTGGATGAGGGAACCGAGGAGCGGATCTACTCGGTGATCGGGAGGAGATGGTTCGAGGCGAGGAAGTCGTCGGTCATGTAGAAGGCCTCTCGGGTCATGCGCCTCGTCTTGCGGCTGAAGATGACCGACAGCTCTCGACGTCCATCCTGGTAGTGCAGATACACCTTGACGGTCGACGCATCGACCTGCAGCTCGTTCCATGACAGGGGAGTGAGGCCTCGGACCCGCTTCGTCGCCGCCGTGCTGGAGTTGCAGATGAGGATCCCGTTCAGGCCCCAGAAGAACGGCACGTGCTTGTGGCCGGCCAGGACGAGGTCGACGTCCAGGCGCGCGAGCTCCGCGAGCAGGTCGCCGGCGTCGGTGATGATGTTGCGCTCGCGGCCGGTCCCCGGGATGGGAACCAGATGATGGTGGATCACGAAGACCTTGACGTCATCGGGCTCGGCGCTCAGTTGCTCTCGGATCCACGGATAGCGTTCCCTGCCGACGTGTCCTTCGTCGAGGTCGGGCTGGGACGAATCGATACCGACCACCGTGATCCCCGACGAATGCAGCCGTTCGGCCCGTTCGGGTTCGAAGGCCTGCCGGAAGCGGGAGTGGCGGTCCCCGAACAACCGCTCGAAGTGCATGTACCCCACGTTCCTCGAGTCGTGGTTCCCGGGCACGATCACCGTCGGGGCCTCGAGACGTCCGAGCCAGTCGGCGACGGCCTCGAACTCCCACTCGTAGCCGGCGGCCGTGAGATCGCCGGCGACCACGACGACGTCCGGCCGGAGGCTGTTGATCGCCTCGATCGTCGAGGCCATCACGTCGGCTTGGAACGTCGGCTCGCCGCAATGGACATCGGAGAGATGCGCGATCCGGAGAGGGACGTCTACGATGGCCATCGAGCCGCTCCGAGCAGACGACTAGGTCGACCGAATCCTAACGGTGAGAGGGACCCGTGTCCGAAGCCATCTCGCACAGTCTGGTGAAGGCCCTCCGATCGGTTCCTGACTTCGCGACCCTCGACGACCGCACCCTCCTGCGCATCGTGGGCGCCTCGACGAACCTCTTCTGGGAGGCGGGGGCGACCGTGTTCGAACAGGGCTCGACATCGGAGGCGCTCTACATCGTCCTCTCCGGAGAGGTCGCCGTGTCCGAACAAGCCGACGGAGGCGAGTCAGAGATCGCGCGGCTCCGAGCGGGGTTCTCGTTCGGGGAGCTCTCGCTGATGCTCCACACCACGCACACGAGGACCGCGCGGGCTACGGAGCCCACGGAGCTCATGGTGGTTCCGCGCGAATCGTTCGAGGAGCTCCTCGCGTCGAGCCCGGACCTGGCGACGCGGTTCCGTCATCGACTCGAGGAGCGCCTCCCCGTCCGCGGCGCGGTGACGGACACGACCTAAGGGCCAGCAGAACAGGCAGGCTCAGGAAACCGCTATGGAGGCGTCGTCGGCGTAGAAGCAGACCCCTGGAGGCGCATAGGCCCTCGGGACGAACACCCGGAGATCGAGGGTGGACGTCCCCGGGGAAAGCGGCGTGTGGCTGACGCTCACGAGCTGCCACGACGTCGTCAACGTGTAGGTCTTCGTGCGCGATCTGAGCTGCGTGGTGCCGTCGACCTCTCTGAAGTTGACCTTGAGCAGCGCTCCGGGCGCGTCGGCCCGGACCCAGATGCTCCCCGTGTGGAGCCCCGCCTGGGTGGTCGTCACCCAGTTCGGAGAGTCGTTCAGAACGCACTTCCTGGGCCGGGTGGCGTCGTTCGTGAGGAGAGCGGCTCCCACGCCGCCGTGCACCGGGCTGGTCACCCGGGTCAGCGCCACGCCAACGCCCGATCCGGTGGTGTCCCAGCCGGTCGTATCGGTCTCGAAGCCGGGGTTCCCGACGATCTCCTGGGAAGGCTCCGGCTCGGCGACCACGACATCCCTGGTCGTGGTGCTCGAGCTCTCCGAGTTCGTGGCCGTGAGCTCGACGGTGTAGGTGTCCGGGGAGTTGAAGACGTGCGTCGGATCCTTCGCCGTCGAGTCGGTGACGTCGTCCTCGTCGAAGTCCCATGCCCACGTCATCGGCGTGCTGCCCGTGGTGGTGTTGTCGAAGGTCACGCTCAGAGGAGCCGTTCCCGAGGACGGGTTCGCGTTGAACGAAGCCGTGGGCGCGACGGGGGCGGGCCCGAGCACATTGAACACGAAGGCGGCGTGCTTGAGCGGGCCGGCGGGACGCGAATCGGCGCCGTCGCTCACGTAGAGCTGATCGTCGACGAGCTCCACCCCCCGGCTGTCACGGACGTCGAAAGGGGTCAGATCGAACGTCCAACCGGGAACGAGCGTCTTCGTCGCCCAGTCGACCCGCTTGAGCGCCTCGGCATTCGTCACGACGAAGAGGTCTGCGCCGTTCGGCGAGAAGACCATGCCCAGGATCCCCGCGAGGTCGGGCACGCGGAACGTGGGTCCGACCGTGTTCGTCTCGTAGTGGTACGTCTGGAGCCGCCGGGCCACTCCGACGTAGATCGCCTGGTCTGCAGGGTTCCATGCCGAGCCGGTGTAGTTCGCGCCGGCTGCGAGCGGTTGGTAGGACTCGACCTCAAGGCTCCCACCCTGTCGGGTGAGGCGGAACGCGGTGGGCAGAACGGACGAGGTGCAGCACGGCCCGTTGAAGAGGATGAGCTGGTCGCTGGCCTGGTCGTAGGCGAGGGACTCGAAGTCATCGGTTCGGTTCGTCCCGGCGATCGGCCCGCCTCCGAACTGCGGGGCGTTGTTGAACGCCGCACGGTCGATCCTGCGCTTCAAGGCGCCCGTCGTGGGGTCGATCTCGTAGATGGCGTTCGCGTTGTCGTCCGACAGCCACAAGGAGTTGTCGGAGGGCACGAACGCGCTGCCCTCGTGGTCCTTCATCGAGACGGAGGTGCCGACGAAGGGAGTGGTCTGGATCGTCCTGTCCAGCTCGAGCGTCGGAGTAGACGTCTGAGGCAGCGCGAAGGCCGGCGCAGTGGACCAGACGAGGAGTCCGAAAAGGACCGGGAGCAGCAGAGCCCGCTTCCCGCGCAACCGACGATCCATCCCCATCACGATCTCCTCCCGATCGCCGCCCCCCTCGTGCCTGTCGTCATGATACAAACTGACCGGTCGGTTTGTATAGCCCTCCTCGTCGTCCGACCAGAAGGAGTTCGCCCATGCCTCGGCTGGCGGCCGCCACCAAGATCGAACGACGTCAGCAGTTGCTGGATGCAGCATGGAGATGCCTCGCCGCTCGCGGGTTCCAGTCCCTCACCGTCGATGAGGTATGCGCCGAAGCTCGTGTCAGCAAGGGGGCCTTCTACGTCTACTTCGCCCAGAAGCAGGACCTGCTGCTCGCCCTGCTCGACGCCGACGCCGACGGGATGGACGAGGTGATGCGGAGGCTCCAGCACGCCCACATGAGCAGCGTGGAGCGGCTGCGGCGGTTCGCACGGACGATGGTCGAGCGCGGTGAAGATCCCGCCAGGCTCCAGATCCGCGCCGACCTGTGGGCAGAGATGTCCTCGAGCCACGTCGTGCAGCAGAGATGGGTCGCCGTCGTGCGGGGGCGGCGGGAGACGCTCAAGCGATGGATCGAAGACGGCGTCTCATCGGGCGAACTCGCGTCGATCCCCGCGAACGCCCTCGCCGCGATCCTGCTTGCCCTCGGCGAGGGGCTGTTCCTTCACGCCGGACTCGATCCGAGCGGCTTCCGGTGGGTCAACGTCGGGAAAGCGCTCGACGCGATCTTGGAAGGGATCGCCAGCTCATGATGTCTCGCAAGACCGACCACGGACACGGGGATCAGATGCCGTGCAGGCGCCGAACGTTGCCGGCGAGTACGCCCCTGCCGATCGACTCCGCATCGGCGACCGACACGTAGTCGCGGTCGACGAACGCTCCGAGCACCCGCTCGAGCGCTTGGCGAACCAGGCGCGCGGACACGGGGAACATCTCCGGCTCGGACGACTCGTCGGATCCATGCAATACCTTCGCTGCGGGCACCGAGCCCAGGATCATCTCGAGCGACCAGTCGATCTGCCCCCATCCCCACGGCACCAGCTCGGAGAGATCGAGGTAGACGTTGGGCAGCACCGTACCGACGTACGTGGCTTCCGCGATCCACGGCCACCCGGAGTGGATCATCACGATCGGGATGTCCTGGTGCTCCACGAAGAATGCGAACGCGTCCTGCGGCATCGCGTGCGTGAGGTTCACGTCGGGATCGCCCGCGCCGACGTGCACATGGAACACCCTGTCGTGTTCCTTCGCGAGCGCGAAGGCCCGACGAAGCAGGAAGTCGCGGACCGGCTTGGCATGTTCCCGGCTCTCTCGCCACCCATCCGCTCGCCATCGGTCATACGCGGAGGCTGCCTCGGCTGCGGACGGGCTCGTGACGTCCAGACCGGTGCGATAGGCGATGATCGTCTTGTACGCGATCAGCCTTGGGTCGGAGGCGGCGACGTTGACCATCTCCTCGAACCGCTGGACCGTGCCATCGAGGGTGCCCTGCTCGCGGGCCTCGACGATCCACGGCTCGATGCGGCCCACGCGATGGACCGGCACGCCGCCGAGCGCCGATTCGAAGTCTTCGCGGGGGATCGTGGGTTGCGGGTACCCCTCGTCGGCCACGACGGCCACCACCCGCTCCGACTCGAGCAGGCCTCGAACGTAACCCGGAGGGTCGGCTCGCAGCGCTGCGTCGCGCGCGGCGACGACCGCCTCCTTCGTCGGCTCGCACGCTAGGTGCTCGGCGATCCACCGCCGCAACGCGAGCCCGAACATCGTCGTCTCGGTCAGCTCCTCGACGAACCCGGCGGCCTCCAGGTTCGCGTGGTTCGAGGACAGCAGCGCCGTGCCGAGGAACATGCATCGGGTCTCGAACGCCCTGGGCTCACGGTCCAGCAGGTCCTGGCTCCGGAACGGGTGACAGTGCGCGTCGATCGCGTCGGCACCGGTGAGATCGATCCGTGCCATGGTCGCGCCTCCTTCGTGGGACCTCGGTCCCGGTCAGAACCGCCACCGCAGGCGGCGGATCAGCTCGTCGTCGTCGAGCCCGTCGTACCGCTCGACCTCCCCGCGGCGGGTGGCGACGAAGGTCTCGAAGAGGAAATCCCCCATCGAGTCACGCAGCACCGACGACGCCGCGAGCTCCTCGATCGCCGCCGGCAGCGTCGAGGGCAGCTGCCGGACGCCGCGCTCGGCCTTGGTGTCGTCGGGAAGTCCGTCGGGGTCCTCCTCGGTGGAGGGCGGAAGGCGAACGCCTGCGCCCAGACCATGCAGCCCTGCAGCGAGGAGCGCGCCGATCGCCAGGTAGGGGTTGGCCGTTCCGTCGACCGGCTTCACCTCCACGTTGGCGGCCCCAGCCGTCGCGTCCGTCGCGCCGACGATGAACCGCAGCGCGGCTTCCCGGTTCTCCGTCCCCCAACACTGCATCGCGCCCGACCAGTGGTGCGGCTGCAGCCGCAGGTACCCGAGACATGTTGGCACCGTCACGCCCACGATGGCCGGCAGCTCCTGCAGGATGCCTGCCGTGAACGACTCGCCCTGCTCGGTCATGCCGGCGGGGCCGCCGCCGCGGGAGAGCAGGTTGTTCTCCGCCTCCCAGAGACTGAGATGCACGTGGATCCCGTTCCCGGTGCCGAGGGCGACCTGCGGGGCGAACGACGCGACCAGGCCATGCGATCGCGCGACGGCCCGAACCGTCTGCTTCACCACGATCGCGGCATCGGCTGCTGCCACGGGATCGCGCGGCGCGATCGACAGCTCGAACTGGCCGTCCGCGTATTCGGGGTGCAGCTGCTGCGGGTCGAGACCCTGTGCGCGGATCGCGTTGAGGAGATCCAACGCGAATCCGTGGTTCCTGACCAGCGCGATGTCGCTGTAGCCCGGCCCCTCGTGCGCCGGCTGGAACTCGCCGTCGTCGCGACGCACCCCCACGGAGAACTCGAACTCGAACGCGGCGCTCACGGACAAGCCTCGCTCGGCGAACGCGTGATCCATCCGTCGTGCGAACGCGCGCGGACACGCCGGGTACGGCTCGCCCTCCTGCGTGTATTGGTCGACGGGGGCCCAGGCCCACCCCGGCATCGCCGCGAGCGGCACGGTCGCCGCGGGATCGGGCCGCAGCCGGAGGTCGCCGCTTGGCCCGTCGATGAAGCCGGGCAACAGCGCGAACTCGTCGTTCGAGATCGCCACGTTGAACAACGTGGACAAGCCGACGCCCGAGGAGGCAACGTCGGCGAACCGCTCGATCGGCACGGTCTTCACCCGCACGATCGCAGAGGGGTCGACGAACCCCAGTGCCACGGCGGCCACCCCTGCTTCCTCGAGCCACGCCGAGACTCCTGCAGCATCCGTCGGACGATCGGTTGCGGTGGACCGGCTCATCCGGCGTCCATCCTTCCCTCCTCGACGCCCGCCACCACCACCGCCGGATCGAGCAGATGCCCGTGGACCTCCTCGAGCCCGGCCACCCGCCTGCGCCCCACATCCCCCAGCGCCGCCAAGACCTTGGCCGCGATCAGCTCCGTGAGCGCGAACGCCCCCAACAGGGAATCGAACGGTGAGGCCGAGTCGGCGTGGGAGATCAGCACGTGACGGCCGTACTCGACCGCCGGGGAGAGCCAGGGATCGGTGAACACGACGACCACCGCGCCGCGATCGGCCGCTCGCCTGCCGGCCTCGATCGTGTCCTCCTGGTACCGGCGATAGTCGAACAGGCAGAGTATGTCGCGGCGCGAGATATCGATACTGTCGAGCACCCGACGCTCGGGCGCCTCGGCGACCATCAGGCAACCGGGCCGAAGCATCCGCAGCTGCATGCAGAGGTACGTCGCGACGAGCTGGCTGAATCGCCCGCCGACGAACCAGACGCGGCGCCTCCGGTCGGACAGCAACGCGACGACGTCCGCCAGGTCCTTCTCGAGCGAGCTCGGGGCCAGCGTGGCATCCAACGCGCGCGTGAACGCCTCCTGGCTCCGACGGAACACGTCGTCGACCTGGTTCGGCCCCTTGGTCTCGTAGAGCGAGTGCAGGCCCTCGGAACGAGCCTGCACCTCCTCTCGGAGAGATCGCTGGAAGTCGGGATAGCCGTCGAAGCCGATCTTGCGCACGAACCGCAGCACCGTCGGGCCGGTGACGCCGGCGCCCTCGGCGAGCCGCGGCAGGCTCTTGAGCCCCGCGGTCGGGTAGGTCTCGAGCAGCGTACGTGCGACCCGGCGCTCGGCCGGCGTCATCCCGCCCAATCGTTCGCTGATCTCCTCGCCGATCGTCTCGCTCGTGTGGGTCGCCTCCTCTTCGAGCGTCAGGATTCTTACGTATCCGTTCACCGGGGGGAAGCCGGTAACGAGCTTGACAGGTTCCGAGGGGCAGCGTACGAATGCCCGATACCGAAAGCGGGGGGAAGGCATGCTTCGGAGATCGACCTCGTACCTGTTCGTGCTGTGCCTCGTCGCGGCGGCCTGCAGCACGTCGGATGACGGCGGCGGCGGCGGTGGCGGCGGTGGTGCCGCGTCCGGCGATCCGATCGTCATCGGGTTCCCGGCCGACCTCTCGACCGACTGGGCCTACTACGACGTGCCGATGCAGGAGGGCGCGCAGTACGCGGTCGACGAGATCAACGACGCCGGTGGCGTGCTCGGGCGTCCGCTCGAGCTCGCGACCGTCGACATGCGCAACGACGTGGCCGAGGCCGCCAAGGTCACCCAGCAGCTGATCGACGACGGCGCGGTGTACCTGATCGGCACCGTCGGCGACGGGATCCTTGCCGAAGGGCAGGTGGCGTGCGCCGGGGGCGTGCCGATCTCCACCGGTCTCGGCTCGGCGCCGACGCTCGTCGGCGACATGGGTCCGTGCGCCTACCAGCTGATGATGAGCGACAACATCCAGGCGGCGGTGCTCGCCGACTACGCGCTCGGCCAGGGGTACGAGAGCGTGTACCTCCTCGGGTCCAACGAGATCCCGTACACGCGGGACCTGCCGATCTTCTTCGCCGACGCGTTCGAGAACGGGGGTGGCGAGGTGGTCGGCGAGGATCAGTACAAGATCGGCGCCGGTGACTACTCCGCCGTCGTCACGAAGCTCGCGAACGTCGACCCGGCTCCCGACGCGGTCTTCACCCCGATGTTCATCCCCGACAGTGCCGTGTTCTTGCGCCAGCTCCGGCAGGCGGGGGTCACGGTGCCGGTGCTCTCCACCGACGGCAACGGAGATGCCGCGCTGCTGGACGCCGGCGAGAACGCGATCGACGGCCTCACCTTCTCCAACTCCGTGTGCACGGCCGAGGGCGACCCGGACATCCAGGCGTTCTACGACGCCTACCGTGCGCGGTACGAGAAGGACCCGAGCTCCTACGTCGCCGTGATCGGCTACGACGAAGTCAAGGTCGTCGCCGATGCGATCGAGAAGGCCGACAGCGCCGAGCCCGCTGCGATCATCGAGCAGCTGGCCGAGACCGACTACACGGGCATCTCGGGCCAGATCCAGATGGACGCCGCCACCCGGCGTGCGAACAAGGCGGTGGCGCTCGTCCAGATGGACGGCACCGACTTCACCTGCCTCGAACCGCCAGACTTCCCGGACTACGTGCCGCCCGTCTAGGCCGTGGCCGAGGTTCGAGGGGAGGATCGAACGCCCGGCGGTGTGCCGGACGAGCCTCCCCTGCTGGTCGTCGATGGTCTGACGGTCGCCTACGGTGCCGTGGTCGCGATCCGGGACGTCTCGCTCGAGGTGGCCTCCGGCGAGATCGTGGCGTCGCTCGGTCCCAACGGAGCCGGGAAGACGACCCTGCTGCGCACGATCGCCGGCGCCCTGAAGCCGCAACACGGGAACGTGCGCTTCGACGGGCGTCCTCTCACCGGGCTGGTGCCCGAGGAGGTCCTGCGCCGGGGCGTGGCGCTCGTGCCCGAGGGCCGGCATGTCTTCCCCAAGCTCACGGTCCAGGAGAACCTCACGATCGGCGGCATCGCCCGCACGGACCTGGACGAGGTCCGCGCTGACATCGAACGGTGGTTCGGCCGATTCCCGATCCTGCGCGAGCGAGCCAGTCAGCTCGCCGGCACTCTCTCGGGCGGTGAGCAGCAGCAGCTCGCGATCGCCCGTGCCTTGATGTCCCGGCCCCGGATGCTCCTGTTGGACGAGCCGTCGCTCGGCCTCGCGCCGATCTTCGTGGACCTCATCTTCGAGTTGATCCGGGAGCTGCGATCCGACGGCGTCACCGTGCTGCTGGTCGAGCAGAACGTGCACCGTGCCCTCGAGGTGGCGGACCGCGCCTACGTGCTGTCGGTGGGCACCGTCGTCGCGTCCGGCCCGGCGGGGCAGCTGGCACAGGGCGAGCTGGAGCGGTCCTACCTCGGGATCAGCCAGCGGGATGACGTGATGCCGTGAGCCCGTCCGAGTTCGTGCAGCAGCTCATCAACGCGCTGTCGCTGGGCAGCATCTACGCGCTGCTCGCGCTCGGACTCTCCATGGTCTACGGCGTGCTCGGCATGCTGAACTTCGCCTACGGGGAGCTGGTGACGATCGCCGGCTACGCGATGCTCGCCGCCACGTATCTCGGCGCGCCGTTCATCGTGGTCGCCGTCGTCGGCGTGCTGGCGGCGGGCCTCGCGTCGGTGCTGATGGAGCTCGTCGCGTTCCGCCCGCTGCGCACCGCGAGCTTCGTGTCGCTCCTGTTCACGTCGTTCGCGGTGGCGCAGCTGATCCAGGGCGCCTTCCGGCAGGCCGTGTCGGTCCGCTCCCGCGGCATCCCCGTGCCGGAGCTCTTCGACGAGGCGCTGCGGCTCGGGCCCGTTCGCATCAGCCTGCTCAGCATCGTCACGGCTGGGATCGGCGCGATCTCGCTCGTCGCGCTCACGACGTTCATGCGCCGCTCCCGCTCCGGCGTTGCCATGAGGGCAGCGTCGCAGGACTTCACGACCGCGCGGCTCGCGGGAGTGCGGGCCAACCGCGTGATTTCGCTCGCGTTCCTGCTCTCTGGTCTCCTTGCAGGCATCGCCGGTGTGCTCTGGATCGCGCGCACCACCTCGGTGAACCCGACGACCGGGTTCGTTCCGGTGATCCAGGCGTTCATCGCCACCGTGATCGGCGGCCTCGGGAACCTGCGCGGCGCGGTCATCGGCGGCTTCTTCCTCGGGACCCTCGAGGTCTTCCTCCAGGCGCTGCTGCCCGGGTCGCTGCTGCCGTACGCGCAGGCGGCCGCGTTGCTGATCGTGGTGGCCATCCTGTACGTGCGGCCACAGGGCCTGTTCGGTCAGCGGGTGGAGGCCGCGTGAGGGGCCCGGTCGCCGGCACCCGACTTCGGCCCGCGATCTGGGGAACAGCGCTGATCTCCCTCGTGCTGCTCGTGGGTATGGTGCTCGTCCGGTCGCTCGGATCGACGGGATCGGGTCGCACCTACGTCGTGTTCCTCGTCAACGTGATGCTCGTGGTGTCGATCCAAGCCTTCATCGGTAACAGCGGAGTGGTCTCGTTCGGCCACGTGGCGTTCATGGGCATCGGCGCCTACTCGACCGCCCTGGTGACGATCCCGGAGGCCGTCAAGTCCTCCCTGCTGCCCGACCTGCCGTCGTTGCTCTCGACCGCGACGCTGGACCTCCTGCCGGCGATCGCGCTCTCGGCCCTGGTCGCCGTCGTGGTCGCGGCCGTGTTCGGCGGCGGCATGATCCGCATGACGGAATCGACGATGGCGATGGCGACGCTGGCGCTGCTCGTCGTCACGCACACGTTCCTGCAGAACGCGACCACGTTCACGCGAGGTTCCCTCGGCCTGGCCGGCATCCCGGTGCGGACCACGATCGGCGTGGCCACGATCGCGGCGATCGCGTTCGTGCTCCTCGGGCGTCTCTACAAGGAGTCGGGCCTGGGCCTGCGTCTACGCGCGACGAGGGAGGATCCGCTGTCCTCGGCGTCGGTGGGGACGAGCGTGGTCCGTACGCGCTACGCCGGCTGGCTGCTGAGCGCGGCCATGATGGGGGCCGCCGGCTCCCTCTGGGCGCAGAGCGTGATCGCGTTCAACGCCAACCAGTTCTACTTCTCGATCACGTTCGCGCTGCTCGCGATGCTGGTGATCGGCGGACGGGCCTCCATATCGGGGGCCGTCGCAGGCGCAGCCATCATCACGTTCGTGACCGACACGCTCGCCCGGGTCGAGCAGGGCGTCTCGATCGGCCCGTGGGAGCTCCCGCGCATCACCGGCACCGTTCAGTTCGCGATCGCGTTGCTGATCATCGTCACGTTGATCCTGCGACCCGAGGGGATCTTCGACCGCTGGGAGATCGACGATCTCGTGCGTCGGTTCCTCCCCGCCGGACGACGGGTCCGCCGGACGCCGCCGGCCGCGACGGAGGAGGTCGCGGCGCCTGACGTCGGGGAGGTTGCGCAGGCGGCGGCCACCTTGGTGCTGCGCGGCGAGCACGTCGCGAAACACTTCGAGGGTGTCGTCGCGCTCGCCGGCGTGGATATCGAGGTACGCGAGGGAGAGATCCTCGGGCTGATCGGGCCCAACGGCTCGGGCAAGACGACGCTCCTCAACGTGGTCTCGGGCGTGTACGCCCCGTCGGAGGGCGGCATCGTGTTCGAGGGGGAGGAGATCAGCGGACGCAAGCCGCATCGGATCGCGCGGCTCGGGCTGTCCCGCACGTTCCAGAACATCCGGCTGTTCTCGCAACTCACGGTGCGCGAGAACGTGGAGGCCGCGACGCCGCCAGGCATGGACGAGGCCTCCGTCGACGAGGTGCTGGCGTGGTTCGGGCTCGAGGCCGTCGAGCGGGAGAAGGCAACGAACCTGCCGTACGGGATGCAGCGACGACTCGAGATCGCCCGTGCCGTCGTGCGGCACCCGTCCCTGATCCTGCTGGACGAGCCGGCGGCCGGGATGAACGAGGCCGAGTCCGACCAGCTGCTCGAGAACATCAAGCGGATCCGGATCCGGCTGGGCTGCTCGATCGTCGTCGTCGATCACGACCTGCGGCTGATCATGAAGCTCTGCGACCGGATCCAGGTGCTGGACCAGGGACGGACGATCGCGCTCGGGCTCCCTCGCGAGATCGTCGAGGACCCGGCCGTGATCGAGGCGTACCTCGGGGGACCCTCGACGAAGAGCGCGTAGCTCGGCTTCCGGATCGCCCGGGCGGGCCTGCCATCTCCGTCGGCCGTCCAAGACGGAAGGGATCAGGGGATGCCAACGGCGGCTACAGCTACATCTTCTTGGATCGAAAGGAATGCGTCGACGATGTCAGGGTCGAACTGGTCGCCGCGCTGCTGTCTGATCTCCTCGATCGCCCGATCGAGGGGCCACGCCTCCTTATAGGGGCGCTGATGGGTGAGCGCATCGAAGACGTCGGCCACGGTGGTGATCCGTCCCATGAGTGGGATCTCCTCGGCGATCGCACCGGCGTAGCCGCCGCCGTCCCAGCGCTCGTGGTGGGACCAGGCGATCTCCTCAGCCATCCTCATCAAAGGAGAACGACTTCCGGAAAGGATCTTCGCTCCGATCACGGTGTGCGTCTTCACGATGTCGAACTCCTCGGACGTCAGCTTCCTGGGTGCAAGGAGGATGCTGTCGGGAACCCCGATCTTGCCGACATCGTGCAAGCCAGCGGCTCGTTCGAGGAGCTCTACGAGTTCCGAGGCCAGCCCGAGTTCCTGCCCGAGCAGCGCGGCCATCCGGCCCACTCGCCGGGTGTGCTGGCCGGTGTCATCGTCGCGGTACTCGGCCGCGAGCGCGAGTCTCTCGAAGGTCTCGATGTGGGATTCCTCGAGCTCGCGCGTGCGTTCGAGGACCCGATCCTCGAGGGTCAGGTTCTTCGTCTTCAGCTCGTTCGTCAGGAACCTGATGTCGAGCATGTTCTGTATCCGCAGGAGCACCTCATCGACGTCGAGCGGCTTGGTCAAGAAGTCCCTTGCGCCCGCCGCGAGGGCGCGTCGTTTCGCATCCCTGGTGGCATCCGCGGTGAGCACCAGGATCGGTAGGTCCGGATCGGCGAGCGCTCCGGTACGCAGTCGCTCGAGGATCGTGAACCCGTCGAGTCGCGGCATCTTGAGGTCGAGCAGCAGCAGGTCGGGGCGAGACTCCGAGATGAGCCCCGCGAGGGCTTCAGGGTCCGTTGTCGAACGGACGTTCCGATAGCCGGCCCTCCCGAGGATCCGCTCGAGCAGCAAGACGTTCGCGGGCTCGTCGTCGACCATCAGGATCCGAGCGTCCACCAGATCCGGCCCCGCACGAACGTGGGACTCGACGCCGTCTGGCAGGGAGCTGATGGCTCTCATCAGTTCCTCCTCACGGCATCCGCCGGCATTGCGGGCACATCGGATCGCGAGCCGTTCGGAGGCTCGGGACCGGTCATCGGGTCCGGCTCTCCGCAGAACACGTCGATCAACTGCAGGAGCCTGTCGACCGGGAAGGGCTTGGTGATGAAATCGCGGGCACCCGACTCGATCAGCCTGGCACGTTGCCCTGGCGTCGCATCCGCGGAGATCACCACGACGGGAACGTCGGCGGTGGCCGGATCGGCGCGCAGGCGCGCGAGCACTTCCTGTCCACGCATGTCTGGCAGGTTCAGGTCCAGGAGGATCAGTTCGGGTCGATGATCGCGCGCCAGGGTCACCCCGATGCTCCCCTGCATGGCCGAGAGCAGCGTGATGCCTGGGCGGCGAGCGAGGACCCGCTCCATGAGCTTCAGGTTCGAGAGGTTGTCCTCGACGTACAGGATGGTCCGAGGCGTGGACGCGACCGCCTTTGGGAACGAGGGTACCGATGAAGGTCCTCCATCCCCGACAGAGGCTCCTACATCCACCGAGGCCAGCTCGACGGAGAACGTGCTGCCCGTTCCGAGCTCGCTCCGCACGCTGATCGTCCCACCCATCGCCTCGACGAGCGGCCTCGTGAGCGCGAGCCCGAGGCCGGTCCCTTCGACGCCGGTCTCTTCGGCCCCCAGCCGCTCGAAGGGCGCGAACAGCTGCTCCATCCGCTCCGGAGGGATCCCTCGACCGGTGTCCGTCACGTCGATCGTGATCCGGCTGCCCTGCGTCGTGCGATCGATCGTCACTCGCACCGATCCATGCTGCCGGTTGTACTTGATGCCGTTCGAGACGAGATTCAGCAGCACCTGCTTGAGGCGCTGACGGTCCGCGACGACGTGCCTGGACGAGTGCGAAGCATCGGGGGGATCCAGGATCAGGCTGATACCTTCCTGGTAGGCCTGAGGGCGCAGCAGCGAGATGCATTCCTCTGCGACCTCCACTGCATCCACCGGTTCGAGAGACAGGCGTAGCCTCCCGGCCTCGATCCGCGCGATATCGAGGACCTCGTCGATCAGCTCCAATAGGTGTTTGCCTGCTTTCAAGATCTCGCTCGTCGCCTCACCTTGCTCGGGCGAGAGGTGATCCAGCTCCAGGAGCTGGGCGAATCCGAGCACGGCGTTCATCGGTGTCCGGAGCTCGTGACTCATCCGCGAGAGGAACTCACTCTTGGCCCGGTTCGCTCGATCGGCTTCCTCGCGAGCGGACTCACGCTCTTCGTCCACCCTGCGTCGGTCGCTCACGTCCCGCGCGATCGAGGATGCTCCGACCACCCGTCCATCACCGTCGTTGATCGGCGAGATCGTGAGCGAGACGTCGATCGGCCGGCCGTCCTTGCTGAGGCGACGCGTCTCGTAGTGCTCGATGCTTTCGCTCCTCCGCACCTTCTCGAGGATCATCGGCATCTCATCGTCATGGTCGGCAGGGATGATGCTGGTGATCGGACTTCCGATCACGTCGTCCGATCTGTACCCGTAGAGCTGCTCCGCTCCCCGGTTCCAGCTCAGGATCTTCCCCTCCAGGGTCGTGGAGATGATCGCGTCATCGGAAGATTCCACGATCGACGCGAGCCTCCGATGGCTATCGAGCAGCTCGTTCCGGGCGATCGCGAGGTCCGCTTGGGCGGCGAGAGCCTTGAGCTCCGACAGCTCCTCGTCGCCGAAGAACGGGGTGAGCGGCGTGGTCTCGACGACGAGGCGGCCGCTGCGCATCGGGACATCGACGACCGTCCTGGATCCCTCCGACGTCGGATCGCCGCCCTCCTCGGAGTCCCCAGTTGCGGGGCCATCACTCGCGAGGACAGATCCGTGTTCGTCTTCGAGCGTGGCTCGGGGAGCCCCGAGCAGCATGCGCGCATGGGGCAGGAGCGTTCGTGCGACATCGGACGTGGTGGTGGCTTCCATCAGGGAGAGCCCCGCCTCTCGAAGCGCAGCGTCCTCCCTCCTGCGCCATGCTGCTCGGAGGATCCGTGGAGGTGCGAAGCCCACGAGCATCAGCAGTGCAGCCGCCAGGACCAACGTTTGGACGAGGATCTCGACCACCCCGCTGGTCGAGAGGTTACCCGTGAGCACCAACGCGAGCGCGAGGCCGCTCGCACCGAGGCTCAAGGTGCGCATCCGGCGCCTGGCCACGGTCGGCTGTCCCTTGCCGGCTCGCCAGAGCCGGACCGCGACGACACCCGAGAGGAACACCCACTGCACCAGCAGCGCGAGCACGTATCCGTGCAGCCACCCTGGGGTGGTTGCATCCTCGGGCGGGAAGGGCGGCAGGAGGAAAGCGACGATCGCGACGGAGGCGGTCATGACCGTGCCGGCGACGTTCACCCACGCGATCGAGGGGATCAGGATCGCCGTGAACCGGTAGAGGAAGTAGGGGAACAGCACGAGGGTCGCGATGAGGGCTTTTCCCGCCCACTGCACCGCCGGCGTGTTGGAGTCCTCCGGGAGGAGCAGCCCAGCGACGACGACAGTCGCGAGGACGCCGAACGTGGCGACGAGCCATGCGCTCGCTCGTCCGGATCGCCGGCGCCATTGGACGAGGGCGACGAGGAACAGAACCCCATAGACGAAAGGCTGGAGTGCTTCGAGCGCTTCCACCAGCCTCGAGGTCGCCATCTCTTCCTCCGGATTCCGCCGGCTCCACCTCTTCCTACGGCAGCTCGGGGCCCAACCTGTAGTCCCGGCCGGAGCGCTGACCGGCCCCCTGGGAAACTCCCCGACCGGGCGGCCTCAGTCGGCGTTTCGTCCCGTATCCGGCTCTTCGACGGTGTTCCGAGGGCGCAGGGGGATCCGTCGTTTCCCTGACGCCCATCGCCCACTAGAGGGCGCCGAACTCCCGAGCGATCGTGGCGCGATCGGCGTTCATCCGTTCCGTCTCGTACAGACGCGCGTTCGCGATCGCCCCGGCCGCCTGCTCGGCGAAGATGGACGCGGCTTGTAGGTCGTAGACGCTGTAGGGGCGATCGGGACCGGCGTTGACGTTGAGCACACCGAGGAGCTTGTCTCGGCTCACGAGCGGGACGCTGAGCGCGCTCAAGACCCGCTGCTCCCGGGGCGTGAGCCCAGGGAACTCAGCCTGGTCCGCCTGCCCTTCGATCAGGAGCGCCTCCCGGGTGGCCGCGACCCGTCCAGCGATCCCCGACCCCACGACGACGCGTCTGCCGATCGCCTCGTCGTTGCCGCGAGCGAGCACCGCGACGAGGGTGTCCGAACTCTCGAGGAGCATGATCGATCCGCTCTGCCCCGACAGAAGGTCCATCGCACTCCGAAGGATCGTCTCCAAGACGGCGGGCAACTCGAGGACGGAATTCATCGCCTTGCCCGCCTCCAGGAGCAGGGACATCTCGTGAAGCCGGTTCGTCAGAGCGGTGGTCAAGACGCGCTGATCCGTGAGCAGGTGGGACAACCGTCGCAGATGGAGCTCCTTCTCCAAGGCGTAGGCGCCGAAGGCGACGGCCAGCAACACCACACCGATCCGGAGCACGGTCGGAGTGACCACGGCACCGGCGTCGGGACGCCACGTGGAGACCAATGCCACCCCCGCCGAGACGGCCAGGAGGATCAGGACCGTCAACCCCCAGAGCTGCAGGCGTCTCCGCTCGACGGACTCCAGGGAGGGCGTGGCGACACCGCGGAGCCCCACGACCCGGGCCTCGCGTTGGATCTGCTCGGCTGCGCTAGCTTTCTTGTCCACCGGTTCTCCTCGTGGCACCCATCCCATCGGCCAGATGGGAGCCTCGCCTGAGCCCCTCCGACGCGCGACTGAGCGACGGGGGCACGTTCGGGGATGGGGCGCCTACTCGGTTCCTGCCTCACGACAGGCCGAGCTTCCGTAGGATGGCTCTGACGTAGATCCCCGCCTCGGCCGGTGACATGCCGAGTCGTCGGGCGGCCTTCCTCGTGTTCGCGCCCTCGACGAGAAGGTCGAAGACCTCCCTCTCCAGCCGAGTCAGCGTGGCGGGTGGCTCCGGCATCTTCGAGAGGTCGGGATACGGCTCCGGTGTCTCATCGGAGAGGAGGCGTTCGGAGAACACCCGCTCTCCGTTCGCGACGTCTCGGATCGACCGCACGAGCTCGTCGACCGGCGAGTCCTTCACGAGGTGCCCATGGAAACCGCTGCTGAGCGCACGGGCGGCGACCCCGAAGTCGACCCACCGGCTGAGGAGGATCATCCTCGCCTCGGGCCAGTGCTTCCGGATCTCGAGTCCGAGGGCCACGCCGTCGCCGTCCATCGGTCTGCGCTTCCTGAGGTTGACCCGGGGAACCGGCAGCTCGAGATCCATCACGATCGCATCCGGCCGATCGCGCTCGAGGAACGCGATCGCGTCCCGCCCCGTGGAGACGACCGCCACCACCTCGACCTGGGCGGCAACCAGCTCGGCCTCGAGCGCGTCGGTGAACGTCCCCGGTCTCTCCACGAGCAGGACGCGGATCGTCATCCTCCACCTCCACGGCGCTCGAGGGATGGTCGAGTCGGCAGCATGCCATGCCCGGCAGGCTAACCACCAGGCAACCGCGGGAGGCACCCTCGACCGTGTCGCTAGCAGCCGAGGATGCCCGGCCACAGGTGCTGCACCTCCCGCCGGCAGACCGGGATCCTCGTCCAGACGTCGGACGCGAGATCGGTGGCGCGTTCCCCCTGGAATGGACACGTGTCCTCGATAGCGGACAGGCGCAGTGACGCCCCATCCATCCGCCACCGGTAGGTCCCGCGCTCGCGCGTGCAGTTCGGGTCGTTGAAGAGGGTGAGCATGTTCCCCTCCACCCCGTAGTGACCCGTCGAATGAAAGCCGGACATCTGGTGATCCACGAAGTACGCGCCCTCGAAGAAGATCAGGGTGAGGACCCCCGGGTCGCGGGCGTACGGCAGGCATCGTCTGCAGGGGAACGGGAGTGCGGCACTGGCTCCTCCCAGGTCCTCGAGGGTGAGGATCAACATGTAGGTCCCATCGATGTCCGTCGGGACAGGCGCCGGCGTCGGCTCCGTGTACGGGTACGGCCGGAGCGCGGCCGGAAGATCCTCGAGGGTAGTGGCCACCAACATCTCCTCACCCGTCCGGGGCGCAGGGGAGTCGGGGGCGGAGGGAGCTCGCGAGGTCGTGTCGAGGTTCGAGACCACGATGATCGCGGCCACGAGCAAGGAAACAGCGGCCACCGCGAACGGCCCGAGCCTGCTCCTCGACCATCGATCCGTCGCGGCCACCCCTTGGATGATATTCGAGGTTCACCACTGCGAAGCCCCGACCCTCCTCCACGAGCTCCGGCCCGACGACGCTCAAGGTTGCGCGTGCCAGGCGCCGAAGGGAAGGCATGCGGAGGATCCTCCTGCTCATCACATCGGTGGCGACGATCGGCCTGGGAATGACCCCGATCCGGGCCGCTACCGTCCAGATCGAGTGCAAGTCCTCGCACCATGCTCCCGACGACCCCATCGTCTTCCCCGGGCAGCCGGGTGCGGCACACCTGCACGAGTTCTTCGGGAACACCTCCACGAGGGCCTCGTCGACCTACGCATCGATGCTCGGCAGGTCGACCACCTGCCCCTTCCCGGGCGACACCGCCGGGTACTGGGTGCCCGCGCTCTTCGACGCGGATCATCAGCGGATCCCCGCACGTCGGATGTCCGTGTACTACCGGGACCGCCCACAGGCATCACGGGCCGTCACCCCCTTCCCGCCGAACTTCCGGATGATCGCCGGATCGCCACACGCGGGTGTATGGGGGTTCAACTGTGACGGCAACGCGCTCGGCACGACCGTCTCCATCGATTGCTCGGAGCAATCGGCCGGCCACACCTTCGTTCGGGCGACGATCATCTTCCCGAACTGCGGGAAGTTGAACGCCGTGGGGAAGATCGTCAGGGATTCCCCCGATCACCGGAGCCACGTCGCCTATCCGGTGTCCGCGAGGGTCGGATGCCCCGCGTCGCATCCCGTCCAGCTGCCGCACGTCAAGGTCAACGTTCGCTACGACGTCTCGGACTGCATCGAGGCCGGCTGTCATCTCGCGTCCGACCACCTCCACGACTGCAACGGCTGCTCGCTGCACGGAGACTTCTGGAACACCTGGAACCAGAAGGCGCTCGTCAAGATGGTGAACAACAAGCTGAATCTCTAGCGCCGGTCGACGACGGCTCGTAGCATCCCCTGGCATGACCACGTCGTCGGCGCGGGCGATCGAAGCCGTCGTCTTCGACATGGACGGTGTGCTGATCGACTCGGAGCCGATCTGGCGTTCGGTCGAACGCGATGTCTTCGGGAGCGTCGGCATCCGGCTCACCGACGAGGACCTGTTGCCCACGATGGGCGTTCGGATCGCCGACGTCGTCGAGCGCTGGTACCGCCGCTATCCCTGGTCGGAACCCAGCCGCCGCGAGATCGCCGACCGGATCGTCGACGGCGTCGCACGTGAGATCCGGCGACGCGGCGCCCTGAACGAGGGGGCGGTTCTGGCGGTGGACCACGTTCGAGGGCTCGGGCTGCGGCTCGCCCTCGCATCGTCGTCGCCGATGCCGTTGATCCGCGCCGTGCTGACGCTCGGAGGGCTCGCCGACCGGTTCGACGTCGTCGTGTCGGGCGAGGACGTGGAACGCGGCAAGCCCGACCCCGCCGTCTACCTTTCGGCGGCCCGCGCGCTCGGGATCGTCCCGGAGCGATGTCTCGCCGTCGAGGACTCCCTCAACGGCGTTCGAGCCGCGAAGGCGGCCGGGATGACGTGCATCGCGATCCCCGCCGTGCACCACGAGGAGGGTGACTTCGCCGGTGCGGATCTCGTGCTCGGCTCGATCGGGGAGCTCGACGACCGGGCGTGGTCGCGGGTCGGGATCGCGGCCGCTCGGGGCTCGCCGGACCGGTGAGCCCGCCGCTAGCATCGGACGCGATGCACGGAGGCAGCCCGTGACCGAGGTCCCCGCCGTCCAGTTGGCCAACGGCGTTCTCATGCCCGGGCTCGGGCTCGGCACCTCTCCGATGGGTGACGAGCAGGTCGAGGCGTCCGTGGTCGAGGCCATCCGGGTGGGCTACCGCCTGATCGACACGGCGGAGAACTACGGCAACGAACGGGGCGTCGGGCGGGGGATCCGGGCGAGCGGCGTCGATCGCGACGAGGTGTTCGTCACCACGAAGTTCAACGAGCGATGGCACGGCCGGGAGGAAGCCCAGCAGGCGTGGGCCAACAGCGTCGAGCGCCTCGGCCTCGATCGCATCGACCTGCTGCTCATCCATTGGCCCGTCCCGGCGAAGGACCGGTACGTGGACGCCTGGCGAGGGATGCTCACGTTGCGCGAGGACGGCAAGGTCCGCGCGATCGGCGTCTCCAACTTCAAGCCGGCGCACCTCGACCGGCTCCTCGAGGAGACCGGGGTGGCGCCACACGTGAACCAGGTGCAGCTCGATCCGACGATCGTCCGGGCGGAGCAGCGGAGGTACCACGAGGCGCACGGCATCGTGACCGAGAGCTGGTCGCCGATCGGGGCCGGCGGGGGACTCCTCGAGGACCCGGTGCTCGCCGAGGTCGGGAGGGCGCACGGGAAGTCGCCCGCGCAGGTCGTCCTCCGCTGGCACGTGCAGCTCGGGCTCGTCCCGATCCCGAAGACCTCGAGGCCGGAGCGCTTGATCGAGAACCTCGACGTGTTCGACTTCGAGCTCGGCGAGGAGGAGATGGATCGGATCGCGGGACTCGACCGGCGCGGCGCGGGGGCCGTCGACTCCGATCGCATCGGTCACTGACCGGCACCTCCCCTCACTCTGTCTCGCCGCCGGCGCCGTTGCGCCGCGCGCGCGATCGACAGCACGGCGAGGCCCGTCACCACGATCGCCGTGACGTTGATCGCGAGTTGGGCGGCGGCACCTCCCGCTTCCGACCAGGTCCCGTAGACGGCCGCCACGCCGACGTTCGCCGCCGCCGGGATCGTGGTCACCGAGATCAGGACGCCCACGAGAACGCCCGACTTCGCGCCCGTGAGCGCCAGCATGCCCACCGCCCCGGCCAGGACGGCAACGATGGCTGAAGCCCAGTTCGGATGCGAGATGAACAGCGTGAGCTCTCGGTCGAGCGACGAGAGCGTCTCCGGGGCGATCCCGGTCTCGATCAGGACGAGGGTCAGCAGTCCCGACCCCACGATCGCGGTCGGGAACCCTGCTGCGAGAGCTCGGAGCGAGCGCGCAGCGAGCCGAGGCCGTCCCTCCACGAGGGCGACGCAGATCCCCGCGAGCGGACCGTACTCGGGACCCACCACCATCGCCCCGATGATCAAGACGATCGAATCGGTGATGATGCCGATCGCAGCGATCATCGTCGCGATCGTCATCAGGACCAGGAACGACGCCGACAGGGTGGCGCTCTCCTCGACGCGGCCCTCGACCTCCTCCCAGACGATCGCGTCCGCCGGAGATCCGGGCGCCGCGAGCTCCGCGCGGACGGCCGCGTCCGAGATCGACGCATCCACCGACTCCACGGCGATCGATCCTCTCTGCTCGAGCCCGAGGGCCCGCAGCTCCGCGACGATCGAGCTACCTTCCTCTTTGGCCACGTCGCAGGACACGAGGTCGCCGTGCGGCTTGGAGGCAGCACCGGCAAGGTGCCAGACGTTCGTCACATCGGGCGCCCGGTCGAGGAGAGCGAGCACAGCTGGGAGGAGATCCGGCGGCACGATCAGTCGAAGGTGGATCACCGGACGAATCGTAGGCTAGGGTGCCCGCGCCGCTCGTTGGCGGGTGACGCAAGGCGCCACGCGGGCCCATCAGCGAACCGGGATCCTCCCAGCCTCGAATCGGTAGCCCATGCCGGGCTCGGTGAAGAAGTAGCGAGGGTGGGTCGGATCGGGTTCGAGCTTCCGACGGATCTGGGCCATGTAGACGCGAAGGTAGTTGGTCTCCTGCTCGTAGCGTGGTCCCCACACCCCCTGGAGGAGCTGGCGCTGGCTGATGAGCCTTCCAGGGTTCTGAACGAGCATCTCGACGAGGTGCCATTCCGTGGGCGTGAGGTGCACGTCCTCGCCTTGCTTGTCGATCCTCTTGGCGGCGAGATCGACCTGGAAATCCGACGTCACGACGACCGCCGTCTCGTCGGCGGGCGAGGCACGTCGGTCGGCCGCCCGGATCCTCGCGAGGAGTTCTCCCATGCCGAAGGGCTTCGTGACGTAGTCGTCCGCACCGGCGTCGAGGGCTGCGATCTTATCAGGCTCCTGCTCTCGAGCCGACAGCACCACGATCGGCATCGAGCCCCATGCGCGGAGGCCCCGGATCACGTCGATCCCGTCCATGTCGGGAAGTCCCAGATCCAGGACCACGATGTCTGGCCGATGGTTCGCCGCAACATCCAGGGCGTCCGTTCCGTCAGCAGCTACATCGACGTCGTAGCCTCGCGCTTCCAGATTGACGCGCAGCCCGCGCAGGAGCTGCGGCTCGTCATCGACGACCAAGATCCTGGTCATCGCGCGGCCTCGAACGTCAGGACCATCGTGAGGCCGCCATCCTCGGTGTCCTCGACCTCGAGGGAGCCGTCCATCGCCTCGACGAACCCGCGCGCGACGGCGAGGCCGAGACCGATACCGTCGCTTCCTCCACGGTCGCCGAGCCGCTGGAACGGGAGGAACATCCGGTCACGTTCCTCGTCCGCCACGCCGGGACCGTGATCGATCACGCGGAGCTGCACCTGACCGTTCGTCGAGTCGCAACGCATGGTCACCGCCGACGTGGAAGGGCTCCACTGCCGAGCGTTCGCGACCACGTTGGCGATCGCTCGCTCGAGCAGCCCCGTGTCGACATCGACCCGCGGGAGCGTCTCGGGAACCTCCACGCGGACGTCGCGGCCGGACGACGGAAGGGTCGCGAGTGCCCTGGGCACGATCTCGTCGAGCCCGACGCGGCGGCGAACGAGCTCGAGCGAGCCCGTCTGGATCCGGCTCATGTCGAGGAGGTTCCCGACGAGCGCGGTGAGCCGGTCGGTCTCCTCCTCGATCGCCGCGAGGAACTCGGCGGTCGCGGCTGCTGACCAGGTGACGTCCTGCTCACGCAGACTGCTCACCGAGGCTTTGATCGCCGCCAGCGGCGTCCGGAGGTCGTGTGAGACGGCCGCGAGGATCGCGGTCCTGAGTTCGTTGACCTTCTCGAGCGATTCGGTCTGGGTCCGTCGACGTTCGGCGTCGCCCCGGGCCCGGGCCTCGCGGTCCACCAGGTAACTCACCACGCCGGCGACGACGAGGAAGACCACCAACGCGAGGACGTTCTCGGGGTCGGCGATCGTCCACGTGTGGGTCGGCGGGGTGAAGAACCAGTTGATCAAGATCGACGCGGCGAGCGCGGAAGCCAGAGCGGGCCACGACCCGCCGATCAGCGCGATCGCGACGATCGCCGTCAGGTACAGCAGGAGGATGCTCGGAAGGCCGAGACGGGTGTGCACCGCGAGGAGCGCGACGGTCAGGGCCCCGAGCAAGCCGATACCGAGCAACCCACCCGCGAGCCGGCGATGCGTCGGAAGCCCCGCTCCCGACGGTCCCCTGGCCCCGTTCCGCTCCATGTCACAAGGCTAGCTCCGCGTGCCTGCAGATGCGGCCCCACGAGATGCTCGCGCCCGTATCCGCAGCCATCTTGACGCATCCTTGACGCGCACGGTCGAGATCCTGATGCGGCCGTGGCGGGCAGCGCTCGAGACCGTTCCTACGCTTGCCGCGCGATGTCGGTAACGACCCAACCGCGGGGCCGGTCGCGCGCCATGGCGAAGCGAGTGCTCGTAGGCCGCGCGAAGCCCAGCCATCAGCTGGAACACACGCTGCTGCCCAAGGTCGTGGCGTTGCCGGTGTTCTCTTCGGACCCGTTGTCGTCGAACGCCTACGCGACCGAAGAGATCCTGCTCGTCCTCCTCGCCGCCAGTTCGGCGACCTTCCACCTCGTGATGCCGATCGCGATCGCCATCGCGCTGCTCATGGCGATCGTGATCACCTCGTACCGGCAGACCGTCCGGGCCTACCCGTCCGGCGGCGGCGCGTACATCGTGAGCAAGGAGAACCTCGGCACGATGCCCGGGCTGGTCGCGGCGGCATCCCTCCTCGTCGACTACGTGCTCACGGTCTCGGTGTCGGTGAGCGCGGGCGTCCTCGCCATCTCCTCCGCGTTCCCCGGGATCGCGCACCACGCCGTCTCGATGTCCCTGGGGTTCGTGGTGTTCCTCACCCTGGCGAACCTCCGGGGCGTGAAGGAAGCGGGCACGATCTTCGCGGTTCCCACCTATGCGTTCGTGGCGTCGATCTTCGCGATGGTCATCACCGGCCTGGCGCGGTGCGCGGGCGGCTGTCCGGCGGCCGAGGTCATCGAGCCCGCGCACCAGCTCGCGGGAACCGCCGGGCCCGTGTCCTTGTTCGTGATCCTCCACGCCTTCTCGTCGGGATCGACGGCGCTCACCGGGGTCGAGGCGATCTCGAACGGGGTCCCGGCCTTCCGCAGGCCGCAGGCGGCGAACGCCGCGCGAACGCTCGGCGTGATGGGTGTGATGGCCATCTGCATGTTCGTGGGCATCTCATGGCTCGCGACCCACGTCCCCGGGATCACCGTCTCGGAGGAGCGCTCCGTGGTCGCGCAGATCGCGCACGCGATCTTCGGAGGCGGCCTCGGATTCTTCCTGGTGCAGGGGTTCACCGCGGCGATCCTCATCCTGGCCGCGAACACCGCCTACCAGGATTTCCCTCGCCTGTCCTCGATCTTGGCGCGCGACGGGTTCATGCCGTCTCAGTTCAAGAACCGGGGGGATCGGCTCGTCTTCTCCAACGGCGTGATCGTGCTCGCCGTGCTCGCGGGAGCCCTGATCTACGCCTTCGATGCCGACCTGTCGCGCTTGATCCAGCTCTACGTGGTGGGGGTGTTCACCTCATTCACCCTCTCCCAGACGGGGATGGTCCGTCACTGGCTGAGGGAACGCGATCTCGGCGCCGGTGCCGCTCACGGATGGCGTCGATCGATCGTGATCAACGGTGTCGGCGCGGTGACGACGGGCGTCGTCCTCGTCGTGATCACGGCGACCAAGTTCGTGCACGGGGCATGGATCGTGATCACCGCGATGCCGTTCATCGTGGCCGGGCTGCTCGCGGTCCACCGGCACTACCGGCACGTCGCCGGGGCGCTCCGCACCCGGAGGTTGACGATCGATCCGGCGGCCACGCACCGGTTCTTCTTCCTCGTCCGGGACCTCGGACCCGCCATGCACGAAGCCCTCGCGCAGGTACGGACGCTGCGGCCCGCTTCGGTCACGCCTCTGTACGTGGGCGAGCCGGAGGGGTTCGACGCCGCCGCACGGGGCTGGGCCAGGATGGCCGGCCGGCTGGGCTCGCTCCAGCGGCTCACGCGGAACGGGCGCGGAACGACGTCGGCGTTGCGCGATCGTCTCCGCGGCGAGCCCCGAGACGGGCACACCTTCCTCACGGTCGTGGTGCCCGAGGAGGTCGCCGGCACGTCCTGGTGGCACCTCGTCTGGCACCAGCGGTTCGCGTTCTTCCTCAAGGCACGGCTCCTGTTCACGCCGGACGTCGCGGTGATGGACCTGCCGCTGGTGCCCGAGGAGCGCGAGCTCGCCCTTCAGCGCGCCGCGGTCGAGGTCGAGACGGGCCGCAGCGTGGTGCTCGTGCCGGTGTCGGCGGTTCACGACGGAACCATCCGAGCGATGAGCTACGCGCGGGCACTGGCGGCAGCGCACACGGAGGCCATCTATTTCGCCGCCGACCCGGAGGTCGTCCAGACCCTGGCCGATGAGTGGTGGGAGTCGGGGGTGGATGTTCCACTGTCGTTCGTCGAAGCTCCGTTCCGCGACCTCAGGCCGCCGCTCCTGGAAGAGGTTCGTCGCCACACGCAACACCCGGATACGGTCGTGACCGTCGTGCTCCCGGAGTTCCTCGTCACCCGATGGTGGGAGCACCTGCTCCATGGGCAGACGGCGCTCTCCATCAAACGCCTGTTGCTCGCCGAGCCGCAGACCGCCGTCGTCAGCGTGCCGTACCGCGTGCGAGATGGCCGTTGAGGATGGTGACCGGCGTGGTCAACAGTTGTCAGCGGGAGCCGGCCCCTTCTTGCTCGACCCCTGGACCGAGCCGTCCGGCTACGCTTGAGGCATGGCGCGGTCGGTGTGGCGGGGGACCCTGAGCTTCGGGCTCGTGGCGATCCCGGTCGCGCTGTATCCGGCGACGGAGGCGAAGGACGTCCGGTTCCATCTCTTCGATCGGCGTGGCCGGCGCGTCCGCTACCGTCGCGTGGTGGAGGCCGACCCGACGCGGGGCGAGCCCGAGGAGGCCGACGGCGACGGTAGCGAGACGGAGCAGGCCGAGGCAGGTCCCGTCGAGGCAGCGGCGCCGGACGCGTCCCCCGGGCAAGCGGTGGCCTACGAGGATCTCGTGCGCGGTTACGAGGTCGAGCCGGAGACGTACGTCTTCCTCGAGACGGAAGAGATCGAGCGGGCCCGTCCATCGCCGAGCAGGGTGATCGACCTCGAGCACTTCGTTCGGTTGGAGGAGATCGACCCCGTCCACTTCGAGAAGGCGTACTACGTCGCGCCCGGGCACGGCGCCGAGAAGTCCTACGGGCTGCTCCTCCGCACCCTCAGGGAGACGGGGCGGGTGGGGATCGGCCGCTTCGTGCTCCGGACGAAGCCTCATCTCGTGGCCCTCCGGCCGATGGAGAAGGTTCTCGCGCTCGAGACACTCTTCTTCGGCGACGAGGTCCGCGATCCGACGGCGCTCGTCGGCGACCTCGGACGCGCCCCCGTGACCCGTCGTGAGGTCGACGTCTCGAAGCAGCTCGTCGAGGCCCTGGCGATGGACTGGGACCCTACCCGGTTCGCGGACGAGTACCGCGAGGAGCTCCTGCGGATGATCGAGGAGCGCGCGCCGGAGCGGATCGAGGAGACCTCCGGTGCCTCCGTGCCCGAGCCGCGGGTGGGGGAACTCCTCGACGCGCTCAAGCGGAGCGTCGAGGAGGCCAAGACGCGCCGGACGCCGAAGGGACGCCGTCGCGCTGGCTGAGGCCCCGAGCGTCGCCCTGATCCGTGGCTCGGCCGAACCCTTCTTCCGCTGGGTCCGTAGACCTTTCGACTCGGAGGCGGAGGAGGCTCGGATGGGATCGGGACGGATCAGGCTGTTCGCGGTGGCGGTGGCCGTCGTGCTCACGATGGCGGCCTGCTCGGACGACGTGGAACCCGGAGGCGGGAACGGCTCGCCCACGCAGACGGAGGAACCGACGGAGGAGCCGGCGGTGGACGCGACCGTGGCCGTCGAGGATTCGCACCACGGGGAGATCGTCGTGGACGCCGAGGGTCGAACGCTCTATGTGTTCCTCGTAGACGAGGGCAGCGACAGCACCTGTTACGACGACTGCGAGGCCAACTGGCCGCCGCTCACGGTGGAGGGTGAGCCGGGCGCCGCCGAGGGGATCGACGCGTCCCTGCTCGGCACGACGGAGCGGGAAGACGGCTCCACGCAGGTGACGCTCGACGGCCATCCGCTCTACTACTTCGCCGCCGACGAGACCCCGGACGACCTCAACGGTCAGGGCGTCGGCGATGTCTGGTACGTCGTGTCGCCCGACGGGGAAGCGATCCAGAGCTAGCGGCTCCTCGCGCCGGTCCCTCCCCTCCGGCGTATCCTCCACGCCTCCGATCTTGGAAGGCGTCGAGGCGCATGACGGTCGCGGAAGGGATCGTGGCACAGCTGGTCGCGGCGGGCGTCCGTCGCGCCTACACCGTCCCGGGCGAGAGCTTCCTTCCGCTGCTCGACGCGTGTGACCGCCATCCCGAGGTCATGCTCGTCTCGACCCGGCACGAGTCCGGGGCGGCGTTCATGGCCGAGGCCGACGCCAAGATCACCGGGCGCCCGGCGCTCGCCATGGCGACGAGGGCGGTCGGCGCCGCGAACCTCGCGATCGGCGTGCACACGGCGTTCCACGACTCGACGCCGATGATCGTGATCCTCGGCCAGGTGGAGTCGGCCTTCCTCGGCCGAGAAGCGTTCCAGGAGGTCGACCTGCCCTCCTTCTATCGGGAGCTGACGAAGTGGGCGGTGACGGCTCCGTCCGCCGAACGGCTCCCCGAGCTCGTCGATCGCGCGATCCGTCACGCGACCACCGGCCGCCCGGGGCCCGTGATGATCGCCGTCCCGGCGGATCTCTTCGAGGGGAACGAGACCGGATCGGCGCTCCACGCGCGTGCGTGGGATCGAGGGCGTCCGACCCCGGACGGGCGGACGAGCGGCCGCATCGCAGAGCTCCTGTCCGAGGCGGAGGCGCCGGTGATGGTCGCGGGCGGCGGGGCCAGGGACGCGCGGGAGGAGCTCGTCGCCGTCGCCGAGCGGTTCGACCTCGGCGTGTACGCGGCGTTCCGGCGCCAGGACGTGTTCCCGAACGACCACCCGAACTACTGCGGCCCGCTCGTCCTCGCCACGCCGCCGGAGACGTTGCAGGCCCTGGAGGCCGCCGACGTCGTGCTCGTCGTGGGGTGCCGGCTCAGCGAGGTGACGACGCAGGGCTACCGGCTGCCCCGGCCCGACCAGCGCGTGATCCAGATCGACGTCGAGCCGAGCAGCGTCGGCGCCGCGGTGCCGGTGGGGATCGGCGTGGTGGCCGATGCCCGCGAGGCGCTCCGCGCGATCGTGGGCCACGCGCGGACCGGGCCGCCGACGCGCGACTGGAGCGCGCCCCATGACGCCTTCCTCCGAGCCAGCACCCCTCCCGAGCCCGCCGCCGGGCCGTTGCATCCGGCGGCCGTCATGGCCGCGCTCGCGGAGATCTTCCCTCCCACGGTGGTGATCGTGAACGACGCCGGCAACTTCTCGATCTTCGCGCATCGCTACTGGCGGTTCGCGCATCCCCGCACACAGGTGGGACCGACGAGCGGCGCGATGGGGTACGGGATCCCGGCCGCGATCGGGGCCAAGCTCGCCGACCCGTCGAGCGAGGTCGTCGCGTTGGTCGGCGACGGGGGATTCCTGATGACCGGACAGGAGCTGGAGACGGCCGTCCGGTACGACGTGCCGTTCACGACGATCGTCTTCCGGAACGGGCTCTACGGCACGATCGCGCTGCACCAGGCCCGTGCGTTCGGCCGTCTGGCCGGTGTCGACATCGGTGCGGTCGACGTCGCCGCGGTGGCGCGTGGGTACGGAGCGCTCGCATGGTCCGTCTCCGACGTCGAGCAGCTCACCGCGGCCCTCACGGAGGCGCGGGGCTCCCGGCGCCCGGCGGTCATCGATTGCATGGTGGATCCCGACGTGATGACGCCGTCCGAGCGCATGAGCGCGCTGCTGTCGCCCTGACCGCCGCGATTCCGCTTGCATCCCAAGCTTCAAGCGTGTTCGGTCGCGATGGGAGCGCCGAACCGGGCATCCCGGGCTGTGTTCGCCGGGTCGGGAGACCGGGCCATGCGCGTGAGGCTGGGTACGGCGAACGCGTGGTGCCGGTCCTCCGGGGCGCTGGCTACCATGGAGATCGATCCCGAGCGCGGGTCGTACACGGATGGGAGGAACGGGATGAGTCGACGGAGATGGGTCCTCGCGGTCGCTGTGGTGACCGGTGTCATCACGGCCGCCACGCCGGCGTTCGCTGCCACCGAAGCGCAGGTCGTGCGTCAGACGAGGACTTCGACCTGGTCGACGCCGAGCTCCGACCCCACCGGCATCGCCTACAACCCGAGGACGCGCAACTTCCTGATCTCCGACGCCGAGGTGGACGAGAGCCAACAGCTGTGGCGCAAGCGGAACCTGTTCGTGGTCGGGCGGGGCGGCGGGCTGCTCGCGACCCGCAGGGTCACGAAGTTCTCCTTCGAGCCGGAGGGGCTCGCGTGGTGGGGGAAGAAGAACACGCTCTTCTTCGCGGACGACGACCGGGACGGGATCTTCCGGATCAAGCCCGGTCGCGACGGCAAGATCGGGACGCTGGACGACACGGGCGGGAAACTCGTCAACACGCGGCGCTGGGGCTCCTTCGACCCCGAGGGACTCACGTGGCGCGCGATCTCCAAGACGCTGATCTGGGTCGACGCGACCGACGGTCTGGTCTACAAGCTGCGCCAGGGGCCGGATCGCCGCTTCGGCTCCCGGGACGATCGGGTGACGAGGTTCGGCACCTTCAAGTACGGCTTCACCGACCCCGAAGGCGTCACGTACGATGTCGCGTCCGGCTATCTCTTCCTGGCGAGCAGCAGGAACGACTTCCTGATCCAGACCACGCTGGGAGGCCGGAGGGTGCGGACGATCCAGATGCCGTGGTGCAACGTGGGATGCAACATCTCGGACCTCGTCTTCGCGCCGGGGACCGACGGATCCCGCCGGCGTCTGTACCTCCTCGATCGCGGGAAGGACAACGACGCCCACCCGTTCCCCGACTACAACGACGGCAAGCTCTACCAGGTGCGATTCCGGAAGGTCTAGCGACTCAGCGGGCGACGGCGGCGACGCCGAGACGTCGTCGTCGACTCCGTCGGCTCTATCCGGCGAACAGCATCCATGCGATCACGACGCCGCTGATCGCGAGGAGCGCCATGAGCCCGACAGCGAGGAGCCGCTCGACCAGGGTTGAGATGATGCCCCGGCGCCGACACTCGTCCTCGAGCGCGTCCAACGCCTCGGACGGGAGGTCTCGCTCCTCGTATCGCATGACCACGTACAGGGCGCGATCCGACAGCGTCGTTGGATCCGGTGGCGGGGCGTGCCGCTCGAGTGCCTCCCACGCCGCCTCGTGGAAGTCGAACGCGCTCATGTCCGCGTGAACCAGCACCGTCTCGGCGTTGTTGGTCATCGCGACCCCCTCGCTCGTTCCAGATCCTCCGCCTCCGGATCTTCAATTGCCCCCACATGAGTGTCGAGAACCGTTCCTGAAGGAACACTGAACGAGGATAGGAGACCTCCGTCCCGGGGACGGTAGCGTCCGCGGATTTCAGCGAACGTTCAGGAACCGGCTCCAGGATGTAGGGTGTTGAGAGGAGGCGCAACATGCGGGTCCTCGTCGTGGAGGACGAGAAGCGACTGGCGGCCGGGATCAAGAAGGGACTCGAGGCCGAGGGGTTCGCGACCGATGTTGCGCTGAACGGCACCGACGGCCTGTGGATGGCACGGGAGAACCCGTACGACGCGATCGTGCTCGACATCATGCTGCCCGGGATGAACGGGTACCAGATCTGCGCGACCCTCCGCGACGAGAAGGTCTGGACGCCGATCCTGATGCTCACGGCCAAGGACGGGGAGTTCGACGAGGCGGAGGCACTGGACACCGGCGCCGACGACTACGTCACGAAGCCGTTCTCCTACGTCGTCCTCCTCGCTCGCCTCCGGGCGCTGATGAGGCGTGGGGCCACGGAGCGGCCCGCCGTGCTGGAGGCCGGCGACCTGGGCTTCGACCCGGGCTCCCGGCGGGTGTGGAGGGCCGAGACCGATGTCGAGCTCACGCCGCGAGAGATGGCGCTCCTCGAGTTCCTGCTCCGGCGCAAGGGCGAGGTCGTGTCGAAGGGTGACATCCTCAACCATGTGTGGGACTACGGCTTCGAGGGGGACCCCAACATCGTCGAGGTCTACATCGGACACCTGCGCAACAAGCTCGATCGCCCCTTCGGGCGGAACGCGCTCGAGACGGTGCGTGGGCTCGGGTACCGGTTGGCCACCGATGGCGGGTAGCGGGATAGCGCGCGGGGACGTGCCGGGATCCGGGCGGATGGGCTCCATCCGCGTTCGCACCACGGTCGCCGCCGTCCTCGTCGTCGGCGTGGCCATGGTTCTCGCCGCGCTCGCGATGGTCTCCGTGCTGGAGGGGTCGCTCCGTGGGCACTTCCGCACCAACGCCACGCTCAAGGCGGATGCCCTCGCCGACGGATTGGATTCAGGGATCGAGCTGCAGGAGCTCCCCCTCGGCGACGAGTCCGAGGACGAGGAGTGGGTCCAGATCCTCGATGGGAGCGAGGTCGTGCACTCCTCCCCCAACATCGACGGGCGACCCGTGGTCGTGCTCCTCGCTCCCGGCGAGGTCCTCACCGTCCCTCCGCGCGCCCCGGCCGACGTCGAGCCGTTCGACGACGCGTTCCTGGTGGTCGAGAGTCGCACGAGCGGACAGGCGCCGCCGCTCACTGTCATCGTCGGACGGAGCCTGGAACCCGTCGGAGAGGCCGCCGGGACGCTCACGGCGGCGCTGGTCGTCGTGGTGCCGCTCCTCCTCATCGTCGTCGGCGCCGTGACCTGGCGCGTCGCCGCGAGGGCCCTGTCTCCAGTGGACGCGATCAGCGCCGAGGTGGAGTCGATCTCGAGCCGGGATCTCCACCGGCGGGTTCCCGATCCGCCCGGCGACGACGAGATCTCCCGGCTGGCGGCCACGATGAACCGGATGCTCGCACGTCTGGAGTCCGGCCGGCTCCGGGAGCGTGAGTTCGTGTCCGATGCGTCGCACGAGCTGCGATCCCCGGTGGCGGCGATCCGACAGTACGCGGAGGTCGCCCTGGCCCACCCGGAACAGACGGAGATCGGGGAGCTCGCGGAGGTCGTCCTCGAGGAGGACGCCCGTCTCCAGCGGCTCGTGGAGGACCTGCTCCTGCTGACGAGGCTCGACGAAGGGACCGTCCGGCATCCGATCGAGCCGGTCGATCTCGACGACCTCCTCCTCGAGGAGGCCGCCCGGTTGCGGGCCTCGACGGATCTCCGGATCGACGCCGGCGCCGTGTCCGCCGGCAGGGTGGTCGGGGATCGCGAGCAGCTCGCTCGGCTGATCCGCAACCTGACCGAGAACGCGGCTCGGCACGCTCGGGGGACGATCCGCCTCTCGCTCCACGAGCGTGACGGGAGCGCGGTGCTGGGGGTGAGCGACGACGGAGCGGGGATCGAGTCCGGTCAACGCCGGCACATCTTCCGACGATTCGTCAGGCTGGACGCCGCCCGGGACCGGGATTCGGGCGGGAGCGGGCTCGGCCTCGCGATCGTCCAGGAGGTGGCGACGTTCCACGGCGGCGGGGTCCGGATCGTCGAGAGCGACCTCGGAGGAGCCGGCTTCGAGGTGCGGCTCCCGGTCCATCTCGACTGAGCCGTCTTCAGCCGCCGTTCAGCCACGGCCGGATAGTGTGCCGGGCATGGGGAACCTCGTGATCGGCGGCCGCGTACCCGACCACGTCACCCGGTTGACGACCCAGCAGGTCGTCCGCCTGCTGTTCCCGAGCGGTGTGGCCGACGAGGCGAGGCGGGCGATCACCGACGCCGATCCCGCGGACGAGCCGCGGATGCTCTCGGTCCGACCGGAGACGGAGGAGCGGTGTCGCGTGCTCCTCGAACGGCTGCGGTGGCCGGACGGCGTTCGATGCCCACGGTGTGAGACGGCGACGGGCATCTCGACGATCGAGGATCGAGCCCAGTTCGAGTGCGGTGGATGTGGATATCAGTTCAGTGTCCGGGTGGGCACCGTGTTCCACGGCTCTCACCTCCCGCTCTGGAAGTGGGTCATGGCCGTCCACCTCATGACGGGGTCGGCGGAGGGCGTCTCGGCCAACCAGCTCAGGCGAACGCTCGGGATCTCGTACAAGACCGCCTGGCACCTCATGCACAGGATCCGGGCGGCGATGACGGAGGAAGGCGCCGACGGGGACCACGGCGACCGCGGAGCGGTCGTCGCGCGGTCGAGCCGAACCCTCGGCAGGGTCACGCACCTGAGCGCCTACCTCGACGAGAAGGCGTTCCGCACGAAGAACCGGGGCAACCCCTATCTGCTCGTCGAGATGCTGTCCAGGCTGATCGGGATCGGGTCGGTCCCGTATGCACGCCTGATCGCCAGCGCCTGACCCGCATCCCGAAGGACCGAGCACGCCACCGCGTGACGGACGAACCTCGCTCGGTTGGGTGTTCGCGACCCGCGGGCGATCAGCCGATACGTCGATCGCCCGCGGGTCGTCTCACATGCAGCCCTCGCTCAGGGGGCCGCCGGGATGGGAACCCCGTTGCGGAACCGCTTGCCGAACCGCAGGTACAGGGCGGGGACCACGAAGAGGTTCAGCAGGGTCGCAGTGATGAGCCCTCCGAGGATCACGACGGCCATCGGGTGCTCGATCTCGTTGCCGGGGATCTCTCCCGCCAGGATCAGGGGCACGAGGACGAGCCCGGTCGTGAGGACCGTCATGATGATCGGGACCAACCGCTCGCGCGCGCCTCGGATGACGAGCCCGGGGCCGAAGGGTTCGCCTTCGAACTGCTCGAGATGCTGGTAGTGGCTGATCAGCATGATGCCGTTCCGCGCCACGATCCCCAGCACGGTCAGGAATCCGACGAGCGATCCCAGGGAGATGATCCCGCTGCCCATGTAGGCGGCGATCACCCCGCCGACGAGCGCGATCGGCAGCGTCAGGAACGAGATCGTGGCGAGTCGCCAGCTCGCGAACGATGCCTGCAGCAGGAGCAGGATCGCGATCGCGGCGGCGGCCGCGAAGATCAGCAGGCGGCTCTGGGCCGCCTGGCGCTCCGCGTACTCGCCGAGCAGCTCGGCCCGGAACTCCAGGGGCCAGTCGACCTCCTTCAGATCCTCCTCGAGCTCCCCGACGACGGATCCGAGGTCGCGGTCCTGAACGTTCGCGCTGACGTCGATGCTCCGGAAGAGGTCCTCGTGATGGATGTCGTTCGGGGTGGGCGCGATCTTCATGTCCGCCACGTCGATCAGCCGAACGTGGCCGCCCGAAGGGGTGTCGATCAAGAGGTTCTCGATGTCGGTCAGATTCTCACGCGTGGCCGGCGTGCTCCACACGTTGACGTCGTACGTCTGACCCTCCCGGAAGATGTCGCCGACCTCCTCGCCCATGAGCAGGGTCGAGGCTGAGCGGCGGACGTCGCCCGGCTTGAGCCCGTGCTCCTGCGCCTTGGCGAGATCCACCTCGATCTGGACCTGCGGGATGTCCTCGACGGTGTCGACGTACGGGTCGACGACCCCGTCGATGTCCCCGAGGATCGCCTGGACCTCGTGCGCCTTCTCCTGGAGGAGCCCGAGGTCCTGTCCGAAGATCCGGATGACGATCGCGTCGCTCGATCCGGTGAGGACCTCCCGGATCCGCTCCTTCAGGTACGTCTGCACGTCGCGATAGATGCCCGGATAGCCGGCCACGGTCTCCTGGATCTTCGCCAGGGTCTCGTCGTAGTCCACCGAGGGATCGACGCTCACCCAGTTCTCCCCGAAGTAGATGCCGTACGGCTCGTCGGAGTTGAGCGCCTGTCCGATGTGGGATCCGGCGTTGCGGACGCCCGGGATGGTCATCAGCTCGCGGTTGACCCGGATCGTCGTCCGGACCTCTTCATGGCGAGACGTGCCGGGCTTGGCGAGCCAGTGCATCAGGAAGTCCCGCTCCTTGAACGAGGGCAGGAGGTCTTGCCCGAGGAGGGGCACGAGTCCGATCCCCAGCATCGCGGTCACGCCGACGGCGACGTAGGAGCGCCGAGGCCGGTAGACGATCTTCGAGAGCAGGAACTCGTAGCCCCGCTGGAGCGGCGGCACGGCGGGGGACACCCGGTGCTGGAGGGACTTCCCGCTCCGGAAGAAGATCAGGCTCATCGCCGGCGTGACGGTGAGGGCGATGAACATCGAGACGAGCAGCGCCAGCGCGTAGGACAGCGCGAGCGGCTTGAAGAACGCACCGGACAGCCCGTCCAGCATGAAGATCGGCAGCACCGCCGCGACCTCGATCAGGGTGGCGTAGACGATCGCGCTCCGCACCTCCATGGATGCCTCGAGGATGACCCTGGCGGTGGACTTGGACCCGCCCTCGGCGCGGTGCTCGCGCAGGCGCCGGACGACGTTCTCGATGTCGATGATCGCGTCGTCGACGATGTCGCCGAGGGCGATCACCAGCCCCGCGAGGACCATCGTGTTGATCGTGACGCCCTGCCAGGCGAGCACGAGGCCCGCGCCGACCAGGGACAGGGGGATCGCGGTGATGCTGATCAGCGCCGTCCGCCATTCGAACAGGAAGAAGCCCAGCATCAGGATCATCAGCAGGGCGCCGAGGATCATCGCGCCGCCGAGGTTGTCGATCGCTTCCTCGATGAACGTCGCCGGCCGGAAGATGGTCGGGTCGATCTCGATCCCGTTGAGGCCGGGCCGGAGCTCGTCGAGCGCCGCGTCGAGCCCTCGCGTCACGTCCGCCGTGTTGGCCCACGGCAGCTTCTGCACGACGAGCAGGAGCCCGACCTGGTCGTTGATGACCCCGTCCCCCATCAGCGGTGGCGTGTCGATGACGACGTCGGCCACGTCGTCCAGGCGCAGCACCTTGCCGTCGCGCACCGTGATCGGCACCTGGGCCAGGTCTCGCGCCGTGAGGATCGGGATGTCGTGCTGCGCGTTCAGCCGATGCTGTGGCGTATCCACGAACCCGCCGGTGCCGATGAAGCCTCCCTCCGAGAATCGGAGCAGGCCGGAGTCGATCGCGTCGGCGGTCACGGTCATCGCCTCTTCGAGCGTGACGTCGTGCTTGCGCAGGAGCTCCGGATCGACGTGGACCGTGGGCATCTTGATGCGCTCGCCCCAGATCAGGACGTTCGCGACGCCGGGGACGCGAAGCAGTCGGGCCCGCACCTTCCAGTAGGCCGTCATCGACATGTCGAGCATCGAGTACTTGTCCGAGGTCATCCCGATCTTCATGACACGGCTGGTCGCTGACAAGGGCTGGATCATGACCGGCGGAGCGGCCCATCGCGGCAACGTCGACGAGACGGTCGCGATCCGTTCCGCGACCAGCTGCCGTGCGGTCAGGAGATCCTCACCCTCCTCGAAGATGAGCTCGATCTGCGAGAGCTGCTCGACCGACTTGGACCGGATCACGTCGATCCCCGGCACGCCGTTGAGCGCCTGCTCCATCGGGACCGTGACCAGGTCTTCGACCTCCGTCGCGGACAGTCCGAGCGCGAGTGTCTGGATCTCCACCTTCGGCGGAGCGAACTCGGGGAACACGTCCACCGGCATGCCGCGGAGCTGCTGGACGCCGAAGAACATCAGCGCGGCCGCCCCGGCGGCGACGATGAAGCGGAACTTGAGGCTCGATCCCACGATCCACCGCAACATCGCCCATCCGTCCTTTCGCGTTCAGCCGACCCGGTCAGATACCGAACTCGGAACCGATCAACTCCGGAACTCCCACCGTCACGATCTGCGTGCCCGTTTCTGGTCCATCCGACAGCACTGCCACGTCGCCCTCGTACCGGTCGACGCTGACCACCTCTCGCACGAAGACCAGCGGCTCGGGCGCCGTGTAGAGCCATTCCTCACCGTTCACACCGACCCAGACGGCGGATGCGGGTACGGTCGTCCGCTGACCGCCGCCCGTGACCGTGATGGTCTCGATACCGAGGCGCTCCACGGCCCGCGCGGTCAGGATCACCCGAGAGAACTCCGTTCCCTCGATCGGCTCCAGGGTCATCGGCTCCTTCAGCTCGGACTCCGTCTCCGGGACCTCGCCACACGCCGAGAGCAGCGCGAGCACGACCAGCGGCGCCACGACGATCCAGCGACGGGTGCGTCTCACCGTGCCATCCCTCCTCTCAGCTCCCATGGACCGGCTCGACTTCCATCGCCGCCTCGGGAAGGACCAGGAGGTCCTCCGCCACGACGTCCCTGTTGGCCACGAACCCGTGACGCAGGTACAGGATCGGCACGATCACGAGGGCAAGCACCGTCGAGGCCACCAGACCGCCGATCATCACGATGGCCATCGGACGCACGATCTCCAGACCCGCGGCGTTGCCCGAGATCACCAGAGGCGCGAGCGCGGCCGCCGTCACGATCGCCGTGACGAGGATCTGGCCGATGCGTTCGCGGGTCCCTCGCAGGACGAGGTCGCGACCGAACGGCTGATCTCCCGTCCGCTCGAGGTGCTGGTAGTGCCTGATCAGGACCACGGCATTGCGAGCCGCGATCCCGAGCAGCGCGATGAACCCCGCGAAGGAACCCAGGGAGAGCGTGCCTCCTCCGATCCATGCTGCGAGGAGCCCACCCACCAGGGCGATCGGGAGCGTCAGGAACGCGAGGGTCGCGAGGCGCCAGCTCGTGAACGCCGCTTGGAACAGGAGGAAGATCGCGATCGCGGCCGCCACGGCGACGGCGAGGATGCGTGAACGGGAAGCGCCGTCCTCAGCGAAGGCCCCTCGGATCTCGGCGTGGTGCCCCAGAGGGAACCCGACGCCTTCGACCGCCCTCTCGACATCGGCGACCACGTCGGCCGCGTTGCGTCCCGCGATCGATGCGCTGACGTCCAGGTAGTTCGAGACGGACTCGTGGGCGATCACGGTGGGGTTCGGCACGACCCGCACGTCGGCGACCTGGCGCAGGCGCACGTGCTGGCCGCTCGGCGTACCGATCAGCAGGTTGCCGACGTCGGCCACCGTCTGCCGGATGTCTGGCGTTCCCCACACCACCACGTCGAAGACCTTCCGCTCCTCGAAGAGGTTGCCCACGGTGAGGCCGGACATGAGGATCGCCGAGGCGCGGCGGACGTCGCCCGGCTTGACGGCGAACCGCTGCGCCCTCGCGAGGTCCACCTCGACCTCGAGCGTCGGCTCGGTCGGCGGAAGCTCCACCGTCGGGCGACCGAGGCCGTCGATCCCCGCGAGGGCGGTCTGCACCTCGTCGGCCTTGGTGCGGAGGGTCTCCAGGTTCGCGCCGTAGACACGCACGACGACGTCCTCGTCCGTCCCCTGCAGCACGTCGGCGATCCGGTCCTCGGGATAGGTCGAGAGGTCGTGCGACAGATCCGGATAGCCATCGAGCACGTCCTCGATCGACGCGATCGTCTCCTCCTGATCCATCGCGGGGTCGAGGTTCAGCCACAGCTGTCCGCTGTGGACGTCGACGACCTGGTCGGAGTGGAACGCGCGCCCGACGTGAGCGCTCACCTCGCGCACCCCCGGGAGCGCGCCGAGCTCGTCCACGACGTCGCCGGTGACCCGGTTCATGGCGGGCAGCGACGTGCCGGGCGCCGCCTCCCAGTGGACCAACAGGTCGTCGCCTTCCAGCCGGACCGAGGAGGACGCGTCCAGGAACGGGACGGTTACCAATCCCGCGATCAGCGCCACACCGACCGCCGCGTATCCCCAGATGGGGCGTTGCACGACCGTCGAGAGCGCCTTGCTGTGCCCTCGGCCGAACCAACCCATCACCGGGGACTCACGCCGTTCGGCGGGCGACCTCGACAGGAGGATCATCCCGAGTCCTGGCGTGAGCACCAGCGCTACCACCATGGAGGCTGCGACGGCGAGCAGGTAGGACTGGGCCAGCGGCGGCAGGAACGCGCCGGGTTGTCCTTCGAGGAAGAAGGCGGGCACCACCGCTGCCACCACGATCAACGTCGCGTAGAGGAGCGAGCTGCGCATCTCGAGCGAGGCTTCGAGGACGGTGCGCCACGCGGGCATACCGGACTCCTCCACCCGACGCTCGCGCAGCCGCTCGACCAGGTTACGGACGCCCGTGACGGCGTCGTCCACCACGATGGCGATCGCCATCACCAGTCCGGCGAGGACCATCGTATTGAAGGTGGCGTCGCGGAGGTAGAGCACCGTCCCCGCGGCGGCAAGCGATGCGACGACCACCAACGCGCTGATGAGCGTCGAGCGCCATTCGACGAAGAGGAGCGCGAGCGCCAGGAGCATCAGGATCCCGCCGATCAGCAGGCTCGTGCCGAGGTTCTCGACCCCGGCCTCGACGGCGCTGGCCGGCCGGAACGGTGACGTGTCGATCTCCATGCCGTTGAGCCCGGGCCGCATCACCTCGAAGGCCTCTTCGACCCCACGCGTCACCTCGACCGTGTTGGCGCCCGGGTACTTCTCCACGACGAGCAGGAGACCCTCCCCGTCGCCGAAGTGGGCGTCGCCGATGAGCGGCTGGTGGTCCTCCACGACGTCGGTGACGTCGCCGAGTCGCAACGGCTCCCCGTCGACGATGACGGCGTTGCCGTCCGCGTCCTGGATCGGGATCTCGGCCAGGTCGCGCGGCGATGTGATCGGGAGCTCGTGTCGGATGCCGAACCGCTGGTTCGGCGTGTCGATGAACCCGGCCGTTCCGGGCGTCGATGCCTCGAGGAAGGTCAGGGGAGAGAACCACAGCGAGTTGCCGGTGGTCTCGACGATCTGCTGGAGCGACACGTCCGCGTCACGGAGCCGCTCCGGGTCGACGAGCACCTGGAGCTGGCGATCGCGCTGTCCCCAGATGGAGACGTTCGCGACGCCTTCCACCCCGAGCAGCGCGGGACCGATGTTCCAGCGGGCGAGCACCGACATCTCGATCGGCGACATCCGGTCCGAGGAGAGCTGCACCGCCATCAGGCGGCTCGTGGACGAGTACGGCTGGAGCATCTGGGGCGGGGCGGAGACGCCGGGCAGCGCGACGGCGGCCTCGGCGACCTTCTCGGCCACCACCTGACGGGCATCGAGGAGCGGGGTCCCCTCCTCGAAGAACATGACGACCGAGGACAGACCGGGGATCGACTCCGAGTGGATCTCGTCGAGGAACGCGATCCCGTTCAGCAGGTCCTGCTCCAGGGGAACGGTGATCAGCTGCTCGACCTCGACGGCCGAGAGCCCGAGTGCCTCCGTGCGAACCTCGACCATCGTCGTCCCGAACTCGGGAAGCCGGTCGACGGGCGCGTGACGGAGCTGGGTGATGCCGAAGACGACCATCGCCGCGGTCAGCGCGACGATTAGGCGTCGGAACTTCAGACTCGACGCTACGACCCTGCGCATCATCCGAACCCTCCCCTTCGCAACCGGCCGGGATCCTGCGGCGGGCTTCTCCGGCCGCGTCCCATCATCTGAGTGCGGCTCGAAGCGTAGGGGCACCTGTACGAGGTAGACATGCGCCGTCTGACGTAGCGGCGCTACTCATTCTGGCTACATCGGATGCGGCGCGGACGATTCAGTCGATCTCGAGACGGATCGTGTGGTGGCCGGTCGCGCCGTCGGGGAACGGGGGAGCGAGGCCGGCGGTCTGGGTCTCGCCCTCGCCGTCGGTGGCTCGCACGGCGAGCGAGTGGGAGCCGGGCGTCGCGGCCCACTGGTACACCCACTGGCGCCACGTGTCGATCGTGTCCTCCACGCCGAGCTCGGTCTCGTTCCAGCCGCCGTCGTCCACGCGGACCTCCACGCGGTCGATGCCGCGGTGCTGCGCCCACGCCACTCCCGCCACGGCGATGGTGCCCGGCGCGATCTGCGCTCCGTAGGACGGCGTGTCGATCCTCGACTGGGTCTTGACCGGGGCCTCCTTCGCCCACCCACGCTGGATCCAGTAGGCGTCGTAGGCGTCGAGCGTGGTGAGCTCCAGGTCCACCAGCCACTTCGTCGCGGACACGTAGCCGTAGAGACCGGGCACGATCATCCGGACCGGGAACCCGTGCTCGAGCGGCAGCGGCTCGCCGTTCATCGAGACCGCGAGCATCGCGTCCCGGCCGTCCATCACGACGGTGGTGGGCGTGCCGATCGTGAACCCGTCGGTGGACCGGGAGACGAGCTGCGAGGCGTCGGGGTGGACGCCGGCGTCCCGGAGGAGGTCGGCGAGCGGGACGCCGGCCCAGCGCGCGTTCCCGACGTAGGGGCCGCCCACCTCGTTGGAGACGCAGGCGAGCGTGATGTCCCGCTCGATCATCGGGCGCGTGAGGAGCTCGTCGAATCCGACGCGGATCTCGCGGTCGACCATCCCGTGCACCCGGAGCGTCCACGTCTCGGCGTCGATCGCCGGGACGAACAGGGAGGTGTCGACGCGGTAGAAGTCCGCGTTGGGCGTGAGGAACGGGTCCATCCCCGGGACGCCAAGGTCGGCGCCGGCCGGCGGCGGCGGGCCGGGGTCGGCGGGCTCGGGGATCGTGGCGGCCGCCCGGGATGCCGCGGCGTTCGCGCGGCTCGCGAGCAGCCGCCCGAGACCGCCGGCGAAGGCGGTGATCCCCGCAGCGGCGACGCCGGCGCGCAGGAACCGCCTGCGGTCGTAGCCCCGGATCTCCGGCGACGGTCGCGGATCGGGGCCGGTCATCGTCGCCGCCGGCATCCCGGC
>JBOGVD010000028.1:0-10926 GCA_050696355.1 Actinomycetota bacterium | reverse complement strand
CTGCAGGTCAAGATCCCGGCAGGCGTCCGGAACGGCGCCAGGATCCGGCTCGCCGGCAATGGCGAGCCAGGGCTCGCCGGCGGTGCCGCCGGCGACCTCTTCGTGAAGGTCGCCGTCGAGTCCCACGGCGTCTTCGGACGCCGGGGCGACGATCTCACGGTCGACCTGCCCATCACCTATCCGGAGGCGGCGCTCGGCGCGAACGTTGAGGTGCCCACCCTGAACGGGCCCGTCACGCTGAAGGTGCCCGCCGGCACGCCGAGCGGGAAGACGTTCCGGGTCAAAGGTCGCGGGGCGCCGAGGAAGGGCGGCCGCGGCGACCTGCTCGCGAAGGTGCGGATCGACGTGCCGGACAAGCCGACCCGAGAGGAGAAGGAGCTGTTGCGGCAGCTGCGCGAGGCGTCGAAGGAGTCGCCTCGCAAGCGGCTGGGGGTCAACTGAGGAGGAGACATGAGCGATCGTGACGAACGCGCGTCGATGAGCGCCCTGGATCGGCGCGCCGTCTACATCATCAGCGTCGCGGCCGAGCTGGCCGGCGTGCACCCGCAGACGCTCCGGATCTACGAGCAGAAGGGGCTCGTCCGGCCGCACCGCACGAGCGGGAACACCCGCCGGTACTCGGAGGCCGACATCGACCGATTGCGGCGGGTCCAGCGGTTGACGCAGGAAGGTGTGAACCTCGCGGGCGCGAAACGCATCATGGCGCTGGAGGAAGAGGTGCACCGCCTGCGGGTTCGGCTCGGGCAGCTCGAGGCCCGTCTCGAAGAGCGTCCGATCCCGATGCCGGGGAGCCGTGCCAGCGTGGCGATCGTCCCGCTCGCGAGCATCGCCTCGCCGCCGCGGCCCGGGATGCGCGATTGACGGCGAACGTCTCGCTCCGTCCCCTGCTGCTCGGCGATCTCGACGCGCTGTGGGCGGCGCGCACGCGTTCCGACGAACCCTGGGCCGACGCCAGTGACGCGGCGCGGCGGAAGCTGCGCGATCGCGTCGCCGCGAGCGGTCGGGTGACGCAGGGCGAGCTCCTGTTGGGCATCGTCTCGGACGGCCGGCTCGCCGGGGAGGTCCAGGCGCGGCAGCCGGAGATGGGGTTGCCGCCCGGCGTCTTCGAGATCGGCATCGAGGTCTTCGATCCGACGGAGCGTGGGACGGGGATCGGGCGCCGAGCGCTCGCCCAGTTCCTCGCGCACCTGTTCGAGGAGGAGCACGCCCACCGCATCCAGCTCACGACCGACGTCGACAACGTCGCGATGCGACGGGTGGCCGAGCACCTCGGGTTCAGCCTCGAGGGGACGCTCCGTGGGTTCATGCCGGCGAAGACCGGCCCGCGGGACTACGTGATGTACGGGCTCACCGAGGCGGACTTCGAGAGGGTGAGGAAGCGATGGAACTCGACAGGCTGACGATCAAGTCGCAGGCAGCGCTCCAGGAGGCACATCAACAGGCCTCCGCCCGGCATCACCAACAGATCGAGCCCGAGCACGTGCTGTCCGCCCTCCTGACGGACCCCGAGGGTGTCGTCTTCCCGCTCCTGCACCAGCTGGGCGTCGTGCCGAAGCTGCTGCGCGACCGGGTGGACGAGGTCCTGGACGCGAAGCCCAAGGTCTACGCCGAAGGGGTACAGGTCGGTCTGGCGCCGGCGACGGTGAGCCTGCTGGAGGCCGCGGGTCGCGAGGCCGAGCAGCTCACCGACGAGTACCTCTCGACGGAGCACCTACTGCTCGCGATGCTCCGGACCGACGGCGGGGCCCAGCGGCTGCTGGCCGACGCCGGGCTGACCCGGGAGGCCGTGCTCTCGGCCCTCGCCCAGGTTCGCGGCAGCCATCGGGTCACCTCGCAGAACCCCGAGGAGACGTTCCAGGCCCTCGAGCGATTCGGCCGCGACCTGACCGACACCGCCCGTGCGGGCAAGCTCGACCCGGTGATCGGCCGCGACGAGGAGATCCGGCGCGTGATCCAGGTCCTGTCCCGCCGGACGAAGAACAACCCGGTCCTGATCGGCGAGCCGGGGGTCGGGAAGACCGCGATCGTCGAGGGACTCGCGCAGCGGATCGTCGACGGAGACGTGCCGGAGTCGCTCAAGAACAAGCGATTGGTGGCGCTCGACCTGGGCGCGATGGTCGCGGGCGCCAAGTACCGGGGGGAGTTCGAGGAGCGGCTCAAGGCGGTCCTGAAGGAGATCGCCGACTCCGAGGGGGAGATCGTGACGTTCATCGACGAGCTCCACACGATCGTCGGTGCCGGCGCGGCCGAGGGCGCGGTGGATGCGGGCAACCTCCTGAAGCCGATGCTCGCGCGCGGGGAGCTCCGGATGGTCGGCGCCACGACCCTCGACGAGTACCGCTCTCACATCGAGAAGGACGCCGCGCTCGAACGCCGTTTCCAGCCGGTGCTCGTGGAGGAACCCAGTGTCGAGGACACGATCGCGATCCTTCGCGGTCTGAAGGAGCGCTACGAGGTCCACCACGGCGTCCGGATCCAGGACCCGGCCCTGGTCGCGGCCGGCGTGCTGTCCGATCGCTACGTGACCGGACGGTTCCTCCCGGACAAGGCGATCGACCTGATCGACGAGGCGGCCTCGCGGCTGCGGATCGAGATCGACTCGGTCCCGGTCGAGATCGACGAGGTGGAGCGCCGGATCCGCCAGCTCGAGATCGAGCGCGCGGCGCTCCACAAGGAGACCGACCCCGCCTCGAGGGAGCGGCTGGAGCGGCTCGAGCAGGAGCTCGCCGACCTCCAGGAGCGATCGCGCGGGATGCGGGCGCACTGGCAGCAGGAGAAGGATCGGATCGACCGGATCCGGGAGCTGAAGTCCGAGCTGGAGGGCGCGCGCGCGGCGTTCGAGCGCGCGGAGCGCGAGGGCGACCTGGAGAAGGCGGCCGAGCTGCGGTTCGGCCGCACCGTGGAGCTCGAACGGGCGCTCGAGGAGGAGAACGCGCGCCTCCAGGAGATCCAGTCCGACCAGAAGATGCTGAACGAGGAGGTCACCGAGGAAGACGTCGCCTCGGTCGTCTCCACCTGGACCGGCATCCCGGTCTCGCGCCTGATGGAGGGCGAGCTGCAGAAGCTGATCCACCTCGAGGAGGCGTTGCACGAGCGGGTGGTGGGGCAAGACGTCGCCGTCACGGCCGTCGCGAACGCGATCCGCCGTGCCCGCGCCGGCCTGCAGGATCCGAACCGACCGATCGGCTCGTTCCTGTTCCTCGGGCCCACGGGTGTCGGCAAGACCGAGCTCGCGCGCGCGCTGGCCGAGTTCCTCTTCGACGACGAGCGCGCCATGGTCCGGATCGACATGAGCGAGTACCAGGAACGGCACGCCGTCTCGCGGCTGTTGGGCGCGCCTCCCGGCTACGTGGGGTTCGAGGAAGGGGGCCAGCTGACCGAAGCCGTACGCCGGCGCCCGTACTCCGTCGTGCTGCTCGACGAGGTCGAGAAGGCACACGGCGACGTCTTCAACGTGCTCCTCCAGCTGCTCGACGACGGCCGCCTCACCGACGGACAGGGCCGTACCGTCGACTTCCGCAACACGATCGTGATCATGACATCGAACCTGGGCGCGGCCATCTTCCAGGATCGGACGGCCTCCCCGGAGGAGCGGCAGGACAAGGTCATGGCCGAGGTCCGGGCGCACTTCCGGCCCGAGTTCGTGAACAGGATCGACGAGGTCGTCGTCTTCGACGCCCTCAGCCGCGGCGACATCGAGCGGATCGTGGAGATCCAACTCGGGGGGCTGCGGCGGCGCCTGTCCGACCGCAAGCTCGGGCTCGAGCTCTCGGACGAAGCGCGGAGCTACCTCGCGAACGCGGGCTACGACCCGAGCTTCGGCGCGCGTCCTCTGAAGCGGCTGATCCAGCGAGAGATCCAGGATCCGCTCGCGCTCCTGCTCCTGTCCGGCGAGGTCCGCGACGGCGACACCCTCCTGGTGGAGGCGGGCGCCGGCGGCCTCGAGCTGCGGGTGCGCGGACGCGAGGAGGGTCCGCCGGAGGCGGCGGAAGGATGAGGGTCGCGCCACAGGTGGTCCCGGTCGATACTCCCTTCCGTGGTGGTGCGCATCCCGCGGGGTGATCGATGAAGGTTCGGACCAGCAGGGTGCTCCTGCTGTGGCTCGCCGTGATCTTCCTCGGCGGGATGGCCCTGCTCTCCCTCGCCGGGGATGCCGAGGCGAGGCGGGAGCTCCCGGCGCAGGTGGCCGCCTGGGCCACGCTCGGGTTGATCGTGTTCGCCGGGTGGTGGTTCAAGGTCCGGCCTCGTCGGGACCTCCACCAGGATCAGGCGCGACGCCTCGGGCTCCGTTCGGCTCCGGGGGATCCGCTCGGCTACTTCGATCGTCGGTTCGCTCTCCTCGGGCACGCGGCCACCGCCAAGGACATCGAGAACACGTCGTGGGGAACATGGCGAGGCATGGAGGTCGTCGTCATCGACTACTGGTTCGCGCGATCGAGCGATCCGAGCCGGAACGACTACCGGTACTTCACGTGCGCCGCCACGTCCGTGCCGACGAGCTGGCCGGATCTGTCGATCGTGCCCGAGGGTTTCGGCTCACGCGTGGCCTCCTCGCTGGGCGATCGGGGGGTCGAGCTCGAGCTCGAGAGCTTCAACCGGGCGTTCGAGGTCCGTTCCGACGATCCGCGCTTCGCGCACGCGCTGATCGACGGTCGGATGATGAGCTGGCTGGAGGCGCTGCCGCGGGCCACGGGATTCGAGATATCGGACGGGACGCTCCTGTGCCGGACCCCGCGCCGCCCGGATCTCGATCTCCGCTGGTCCTTGGAGACGATGGCGACGTTCCTCGACCGGGTGCCGCCCGTGGTGGCCTCCCTGTTCGGCTCGGAGTCCTGATCGGCGGGCCGTCCTGGCTCCGGTCGTCCCGGCGGCCGATACTCTCGGCATGGACGCCTGGTTGCCGCTCGCGCTCGCCCTCCTGATCGGGCTGCTGGTCGCCGGCCTCGCCTATCACCTGCACCAGCGAACGATCGAACGGCGGCGGCAGCTCCAGGCCCTTGCCTCGGGCCATGGCCTCGAGTACTCGCTCGACGACCCGTTCGACACCCTCGACGAGCCGTTCTCCCTCCTGCAAGCCGGCGAGGGACGGGGAGTCGAGAACGTGCTGTGGGGCGACTGGCAGGGCCACGAGGTGCGTGCCTTCGACTACTGGTACTACGAGGAGACGTCGGACACGAAGGGGCACACCACCCGGACGTACTCCCGGTTCGACTGCGTGATGACCCTCGTGGACGCGAGCTGCCCGCCGCTGCAGATCAGCGAGGAGAACCTGTTCACGCGCCTGGCGGACGCGCTCTCGTTCCGCGACATCGAGTTCGAGTCCCAGGAGTTCAACCGGCGGTTCACCGTGAAGGGGCCCGACGAGCACTTCGCCACGGCGTTCTGTGACTCGAGGATGATGACGTGGCTGCTGCGGCACGGGGACGGCTACGCGTTCGAGATCCTCGGCGACCGCTTGCTGTGCTGGTGCCGGCGGATCGCGCCCGCCGAGATGGTGCACCTGCTCGGCGCCGCGACGACGTTCCGCGACCAGATCCCCGCCGTCGTGAGCTCTCTCTACCCCAGGGGGTAGGCTTCCGGGACCGGTCGGGACGACCGGCGCATGGGCGGCCCATGGAAAGGGAGCGAACGTGGAAGTCCTCTTGATCGTGCTGGGGATCGTGGTGGTGCTCGCGCTCGCGGGCGTGGTCTCGTACAACCGCTTCGTCTCGCAGAAGAACCTGATCCGAGACGCCTGGGCGAACATCGACACGGAGCTCCGCCGCCGCTACGACCTGATCCCGAACATCGTCGAGACGGTGAAGGGCTACGCGGCTCACGAACGTGAGGTGTTCGAGAACGTCACGCGCGCCCGCGCCAACGCCACCGGGGCCACGGGCTCGCCCGCCGAGCAGGCTGCCGCGGAAGGCCCGCTGGTGGCGGCGTTGCGACAGCTGTTCGCCGTCGTCGAGAACTATCCGGATCTCAAGGCGAATCAGAACTTCCTCGCGCTCCAGGCCGAGCTCACGAACACCGAGGACCGGCTCCAGACGGCAAGGCGCTTCTACAACGCGAACGTCCGCGACTACAACCGGCGCGTCCAGTCCGTCCCGTCGAACGTCGTGGCGGGCATCTTCAACTTCGAGGAGGAAGAATTCTTCGAGGTGGAGGAGGCGCTCCGGGGAGACGAGGGCGTCCCGCGGGTGAGCTTCGAGGCGGGCGCCCCCGGCGTGTCGTTCGGCACCCCGTCGGAGCCCTCGACGGCTCCACCGGCCACGCCTCCTGCCGGGATGACGCCGCCCGCCGGGGCGCCGCCCGCCGTGCCGCCCACGCGGCCGGACGAGCCGGCCGGCTGACCTCAGCTGATCGAGGGGATCGGCTCCGGCTCCGAGTCGGGCTCGGGGTGGGCGCGCCCCGCCAGGCCGGTCCTGCGGACGCCGCGGCTAAGGAGGAACCAGGCGCCGGCCCAGGCGAGCGCCACGCCGCCGAGGATCGAGACCGTGATGCGCGCGCCGATCTGGTCGGCGACCGCCGACGCGATCACCGCCGAGAGCGAGAGCGACAACGTGATCAGCATGTAGTCGAAGCCGAAGATGCGTCCCCGGATGCGATCGGGGACCAGCACCTGCAACCCGTACGTGGACAGCATCCACTGGGACCCGCCCCCCAGGTGCGCGATGCAGATCGTCACCGCCGCGATCCCCAGCGAGGGAGCGGCGCCCATCGCCACGTAGCCGAGCCCGAACACGGCGAGCGACAGACCGATCGCCGGGAAGAGCCGGCGGTGGCCGGGGCCGGCGATCCGGTGGCCGAGGAACGGCCCGATCAGCGCGCCCAGCCCTCGCGACGCCATCAGGATCCCGAAGCCGATATTGCCCGCGTCGAAGACGTCGAGCGCCATCACCGGGATCAGGGCCAGGAGGCCCGCGGCGGCCCCGAAGCCGAACTTCACGGCGAGCAAGGAGAGCACCCGATTGTCGCGCCGGGCGAACCGCCACGTCTCCCGCGACGCCTCGATCGCGCTGGGGTGTTCGTGATGCTCCTCGCGCGCCTCCGAGAAGCGCCGCCGGATCGACGAGAGCAGCGCCGCCGAGACGACGAAGGAGACGGCGTTGACGAGGAACGCGGTGTCGGGACCGAACGTCGCGCTGATCAGCCCGCCGAGTCCGGCGCCCACGGCGAGCATCGTGCCCCATAGCGACCCGTTGAGTGCGTTCGCCACCGGCAGGTCCTCGGGCTCGACGACGTTCGGCGTGGCCGCCGACAGCGCCGGGTCGAAGGGAGCGGCGAAGGACGCGAGCAGCGGCAACAGGACGTAGGCGAGCCACAGCGTCTCGGCGCCGACGAACAGGAAGGCGATGCAGATCACCGCACGGGAGAGGTCGCAGACGATCATCAGCTTCCGCCGGTCGATCCGGTCGGCGAGGATGCCCCCGATCGGCGAGGCGACGAAGAAGGCGAACTCCTGGGCGAGGATCGCGAGCCCCACGTACAGAGCCTTGCCCGTCTCCTCGAAGATCAGCCCGTTGATCGCGACCCACAGGAACCAATCGCCGCCGAGGGAGATCACCGAGGCGAAGAACAGGGCTCGGAAATCCCGGTTGCGGCGGAGCAGGGAGATGCTCGCTCGGATGCCCGTGTCGGCTGCGGGCGCGGTCGTCGGTTGGTCGTCCACGGCGGGTCGGAATCGTACAGCCGGTCCTTCCGCACCGGAGACCCTATCCAACCGGACCGGAGAAGCCCGGATCGAGAGTTACTGGACGATCGGACCGATCCAGAGCCCCGAGAGCAGGAACGACACGGGCAGCAGGAAGAGGATGCCGACGAACGCGATCAGGCGGCGGTTCGACGCGACCAGATAGTCGTCGAGCCGGATCACGGACCGCTTCACCGGCTGGTACCAGAACGCCAGGATCGCCAGGGAGACCAGCGTCACCCCGATCGCCTCGGCGAGCACGATCTGCGCCGCCACGGGGTCGCGCTGCAGCATCGACACCACGAGCGTGTCGGCGAGGGTCGTGATGTTGGCGCCCATGATGTAGGGCAGGGCCTCGTCCCGCCGGACGTAGCCCTTGACCGCGAGGGGGATCAACACGGTGAGCGCGACGGAGACGGACAGCGTCAGGGTGGCCACGATGCACCCGAGGGCGAACATCGTCCACGGCCGCTTGAGCCAATCCGCCCGCTTCCGTGCCGTGGAGTCGCCGCTCACCTTCGGCAGCACGTGGTCCAGGACCTTGAACGAGGCCAGGATCACGAGGAGCCCTGCGATGAACAGCCAGGCATCCGGGACGACCGAGGCGATCCAGTCGACGACCGGCCCCCAGGTATGCGACAGGACCGCTTCGAGCCCTCCCGACGCGTGGAGGTTCACACCGTCGAGCAGCCCGCTCCGGATGATCCCGTAGCCGATCATCATGCCCGGGATGTAGACCAGGGCGGTCATCGTGAGCGCCTGGATCCCCATGCCGATCGGCTCGGTGCGCTTGGGGTCGTGACGATGCCGCAGCGCGTAGAGGAGCCCCGTCAGCAACACGATGAACGAGGCGCCGAGGCGCGAGCCGGAAAGCATCGTGAACGTCTGGAGCCGGGTGAGCGTCCCCGCGCCGAACAGGCTGATCGCGGTGGCGGCGACGGGAGAGCCCGACAGCACGAAGTACGCGCCCAGCCAACCGAAGCCGAGCGTCGAGATGCCGTTCGCGAACGGGAACTGCCCCTGGATCTCGGGTCCGATCGCCGCGGCGCCCGTCTTCATGATCTGGACGGCGAGGATGAACAGGTACATCGCCGGGATGAAGAGCAGGACCTTCTGGACGATGTACCAGGCGCTGCGAGGCGGTTCGAACGGACCCCAGTCGACGACGTGCCGGGCCTCGTTGCGCTCGTGCGGGATGCAGTATTCGCCGTCGATCTCGACGAGCTTCTCGAGCTCGAGTTCGTCCCTGCTCTTGGTCACAGTGGTCCTCGGTTTGCGTCTCGGCGAACGGGACGGCGGGTGCGGATCGGGCCCCGGCCCACGGCGGAGGGATCGGGCTGGAACGGCCAAGGTACCGGGGTTCCCAAGGTGGGACAACCGGTCTTTCGGCCCGGATCGCGGCACAGCGGACCGCTAGACTCCGGTGCACATGCCGGCCACGATCGTGCTCGGGACCCAGTGGGGGGACGAGGGCAAGGGCAAGGCCGTCGACTACCTGGCGGACGGGATGGACTTCGTCGTTCGCTACCAAGGCGGCAACAACGCCGGGCACACCGTGATCGCCGAGGGCCGACTGCTCAAGCTCCAGCTGATCCCCTCCGGCATCCTCTATCCCCACATCACGCCGGTGATCGCCGACGGCGTGGTGGTGGATCCGCGGCACCTGCTGCGCGAGCTGGACGAGCTGCGTCGCACCGGGGTGGACGTTTCGCGCCTCCGGCTGTCCGGCAACTGTCACCTGATCATGCCGTACCACCTCGAGCTCGAGAAGGTGACCCAGCGCTTCCTCGGGCGCAACGCCCTCGGGACGACCAAGCGCGGCATCGGCCCGGCGTACGCGGACAAGGCCGCCCGGATCGGCCTCCGCGTCCAGGACCTCTTCGACCGGAAGATCTTCCGGGAGAAGCTCGAGATCGTCCTCCGCGAGAAGAACGCGATCCTCACGACGCTCTACGGGCGGCTCCCGCTCGACGGCGACCTGATCGTCGAGGAGTACATGGACCTCGCGAGCCGGCTCGAGCCCTACGTCGCCGACACGTCCACGCTGCTGCACGAAGCCCTGCGCGACGGCAAGGCGGTGATGCTCGAGGGCGCGCAGGGCACCCTGCTCGACCTGGACAAGGGGACGTATCCGTTCGTGACGTCCTCGAACCCGGTGGCGGGCTACGCGCTCGCCTCCGCCGGGTTCGGGCCGAAGGAGGTCGATCGGGTCGTCGGGATCGTGAAGGCCTACGTCACGAGGGTCGGCGCGGGCCCGTTCCCCACGGAGGACCTGGAGGTCGACGGGGAGCGGCTCGGTGTCCGCGGCCAGGAGTTCGGCACGGTGACCGGGCGCAAGCGCCGGTGCGGCTGGCTCGACGTCGCCCTGCTCCGCTACGCGTCGCGCGTGAACGGGCTGACGGAGCTGTTCCTCACGAAGCTCGATGTGCTGTCCGGGTTCGATCGGGTCCCGATCTGCACCGGCTACCGGATCGAGGGGAAGGTGTTCGAGGACTTCCCACCCCACCAGTCCCTGTTCCACCAGGCCGAGCCGATCTACGAGGAGCTGGACGGCTGGATGGAGGAGATCGACGAGGCGCACACGTTCGAGGACCTCCCGAAGGCCGCGAGGGAGTACGTGCAGAGGATCGAGGAGCTCGCAGACGTCCCGATCTCCGTGGTGTCCGTCGGCCCCGCGCGCGAGCAGAGCCTGCCGGTGGGATGAGGGTGCTCGGGTGAGGGTCCTCGTCGTCGGCGGCGGCGGCCGGGAGCACGCCCTCTGTTGGGGCCTGTCGCAGAGCCCCCAGGTCGAGGAGCTGCACGCCGCGCCCGGCAACGCCGGGATCGCCTCGGTCGCGACCTGCCACGCGGCCGCCGCCGACGACGTCGAGAGGCAGGTCCGGCTCGCGGAGGAGCTGGACACGGACCTCGTCGTGATCGGGCCGGAAGGTCCGCTGGTCGACGGGCTGGCCGACGAGCTCCGGGCGCGGGGGAGGCGGGCCTTCGGCCCGGGCCGCGACGGCGCTCGCCTGGAAGGGTCCAAGACCTTCGCCAAGGCCCTGATGGCCCGCCACGGGATCCCCACCGCGCGGTCGGCGACGTTCTCGCGCGAGCAGTGGGCATCCGACGCGCGCGACGTCGTTCCGTTCCTCGACGACGAGCTCGGTGGCGGGCCGGCGGTCGTCAAGGCAGACGGCCTCGCCGGGGGCAAGGGCGTCACCGTCGCGGCCGGCCGGGAGGAGGCCGTCGCCGCGCTCGAGGCGGCGCTCGCC
>JBOGVD010000027.1:0-12664 GCA_050696355.1 Actinomycetota bacterium | reverse complement strand
AGACGGGCGTGGGGGGATCTGCGGTGACCGCGAGGTAGCGCTCGAGGCTCCGCCTCGCGAGCGGAGCCAGCACCGGGTCCTTCGAGGTGTCCAGGTACCCGAGGTTCCGTCCCGAGGCGCCGGCCGCGAGCTCGTCCTTCTCAAGGAGCGTGACCCAGGCGCCGCGCAGCGCCAGCTCCTTCGCGCAGGCGACTCCGACGATCCCGCCTCCGACGACCACCACGTCCGGCACGCGCGGAGCGTACCGGTTGGCTACGCTCGTAGAATCGTTCCCGGAGACGTGGCTGAGTGGCCGAAAGCAGCCGCCTGCTAAGCGGTTAGGGGGGTAACACTCCCTCGGAGGTTCGAATCCTCCCGTCTCCGCTCCCGTCGGCCGGCCTCACGGCTTCGACCCTTCGGCATCTCCCGAACCTCACGCGGGTTGATTCGCCGGCGATTCCGGGACCTCGATGATGGACGGCGGCTCGACCTCGGGCTCCTCCTTCACGTCCTCGGTTCGCGGCGGATGGACCGAGTGGCGTGACGCGACCGTTCGAGTGGCCACGTGCAGCCGACGGGAAGCTGCTCGAACATCCCCTCCCTCACGCGCCAGCGCGATCCGGACGGCCGTGTCCCTCACCGCTTCGCCGATGACCTTGAGCGGGGCACCCTCCTCCACGGCTCTGCGCATCGCTCGCTCCAGGTCCCTGCCCCGCCAGCCGTGATCGAGCGCCCCGAGCCGCGGACGCTCCTCCGTGGGGATGGAGCCAACCGTGACCGGCCCCGATCCGACGTGCCGGGCGCTGATCCCCTTCACGAGCGTCAGGAGATCGTGCACGTTGGCGGGATACTCCCGGTCCGCCAGGAAGTCCGACAGCGCCGGATCGATCCGAACGTCGTCCAGATCCGGTCGGAGGCGACGAACGAGCTGCTCGGCGATCGTCGGGATGTCGTCTCGATGCTCTCGCAGCGGGAGCAGACGACACCTCCATGCCGTGATCCGCCGGGCGAAGTCCTCGACGTCCGAGGTCAAGCCCGAGGCGTCGTCATCCGTGGAGCAGATCAGGCGCAGGTTGGACTTGCGCCAGTCGCTGCCGTCGGTCCGGTCGATCCGATCGTCGGTCTCGCGCAGCAGCGCCTGCCGGAGCGCCGACGGGAGGTCGGCGATCCCCTTCAGGTAGAGCGTTCCGCCATCGGGCGCGCCGAGCTCTCTGAGTCCGGGCGTGTCGGGGCTGCCCGGATCCGCACCGGCGTCCGGCTCACGGCCAGGCAGTCCGGACCCGGCCACCGCCGGATCGAGCGTCCGGCAATCCAGGGACACGAGATCCCCCTTGAACGGTCGAGGGTCGATCTCGTGGATCAACCGTGCGACGACGTCCTTCCCGGTCCCGCTCTCACCGACGATCAGCACCGATGCGTCGCTGAATCGTCCGATCTCCACGATCGACCGAAGGACGGACGTCCAGGCCGGTGTGCCGCCGGCGAGGGCTTCTCCGACGATGGGGGAGCGAACCAGTTCCTCGACCTCGTTCCAGCGAGCGAGCCGAGCTGCCACTTCGTCGGCGAGTTCGGCCGTGTCGGTCGTGAGGAGCACGTCGGCGGCTCCGGCATCGAGGAGTGCCCAGGGCCCGTGGTCGCCGAGGGCATCGGGAGAAGCGCCGATCGCGACGATCCGCACCAGCCCGCCTCGGCTGGCATCGCTCACGAGGGTAAGGAGGTCTTCGGAGACGGCCTCGAACACGATCACCCCGATGTCCGACGGAGCCGGGACCGCCGGCGGTGGATCGGAGGCCAGTCCTGTCAGCGCCATCTTCACGTCGTTCGCAGCCGTGGATGCGCCGTTCGTCGCCAACCGGATCCAAGCGGTCATCGAGCGCGGATCTCCCTCGTCGTCGCCTCGATGTCAGCTTCGCGGAGTCGACGGCAGGTGAATAGTCGCCGCACCCGCCTAGGCGGATAGGCCTACCCGGACGGACCTTTCGGCCGACGACGTGGCGTCGTTGGATGGGAGCCTTGGGATCGCGATCTGGTTGGCTCGCCGCCCGCCCGCGTTCGTCCGGCGAGGATGTCTACACTGGGTCGAGGCGCCGGTAGCTCAATGGACAGAGCATCTGACTACGGATCAGAAGGTTGGGGGTTCGACTCCCTCCCGGCGCGCTCGCAGCTGTCGTGTTCCGGGTGATGCTGGTCACTCCGGCGTCACCTGATCCTTGACGGAGTTCCGGCTGATCCTTGACACCGGTTCCGGCTGATCCTTGACGGTGGCTCCGGCTGCTTGACACCGCCCATCTCACGAAAGGGGTGGGCGGTGCTGGTGGAGCTGAGCGTCATGGAGCAGCGCTATCAGGCGGTCCTGGCGGTGGTCCAGGACGGCTGGAAGGTGACCGAGGTGGCCGAACGTCTCGGTGTGTCCCGCCAGAGCGTCCACGCCTGGATCGCCCGCTACGAGGGCGGCGGCCTCGCCGCCCTCGCCGGCTAGTCGCACCGGCCGGCGAGCTGCCCGCACCAGATCGACCCCGAGATCGAGGCCGCGATCTGCGAGATGCGCCGGGAGCATCCCGGATGGGGGCCGAGACGGATCGAGCACGAGCTCGCGAAGGCCGGAGTCTCGCCGACCCCGTCGCGCTCGTCGATCTACCGGTGCCTGCGCCGTCACCGGCTGATCGAGCTCCGCCGCCGGCGGAAGCGGCGTGACGAGTTCCGCCGATGGGAGCGCGAGCGACCGATGCAGCTCTGGCAGATGGACGTGATGGGCGGGGTGGCCCTCGCCGACGGCTCGGAGCTCAAGGTCGTGACCGGCGTGGACGACCACTCGCGGTTCTGCGTCGCGGCGGGCCTGGTCCGCAGGGCGACGTCCAAGGCCGTGTGCGAGGTCCTCACCGAGGCGCTTCGGCGCCACGGGATCCCCGACGAGATCCTCACCGACAACGGCAAGTGCTTCACCGGACGCTTCGGCCCCCAGCCCGTCGAGGTCCTGTTCGATCGGATCCTCAGGGAGAACGGGATCTCCCACCGGCACACGGCGGTGCGATCACCCACGACGACCGGCAAGATCGAGCGGTTCCATCAGTCGCTCCGCCGGGAGTTCCTGGCCGACCGGACCTTCGGTCCCTCGAGCAGGCGCAGGCCGCGCTCGACCGGTGGGTCGCGAGCTACAACACCGAGCGTCCCCACCAGTCGCTCGAGATGTCGACGCCGGCGGAGCGGTTCCGCCTCGCGCCGGTATCGAAGGACGGCGTCTCGATCCCGATCGACGCCGCCGACGATCACGCCGGTCAGTGGGTCCTGCGCCGCGTCGGGTCCAACGGTTACGTCTCCGTCGACAACCAGGCCTTCTCGGTGGGCAACGCCTTCAAGGCCGAGCTCGTCGACGTCTTCGTGGACGAGACCACGATCCAGATCTGGAGCAAGAACCACTTGATCAAGACGGTCGCCAGGGCTCGGAAAGGGCCGGTCCGCAAGGTCAGAGCCGACGGGCTTCATGTAAAGGATCAGCCGAACACGAAACGTCAAGCGTCAGCCGGAGTTTGACACGGCGCGCTCGCAGCGGGATGCGATGTTCCCTTCGCGCAGCACTCCACCCAACACCAGATAGGCACGGGCAGGCCCGCTTCACGTTCCGGGTAATTCAGCGGTACGGCCTCAGTTCGCCTGTGCGACATCCGCGCCATCTCGCATCTCTCATCTCAAGGGCAGACAAGGGTCGACCGGCCTCTCGGCGTACCGCGGTTGTGGAGCCGACCGATCAGCGCAGTGCGCTCCGTTAGAGGATGACCCAGCGACCCTATAAGAGATGTTGTAGGGTTGGCTCGTGCCACCTCGGAAGACGTCGACCGGTCGATTCACGCATCGCGTCGCAGGGCTCCCTGCGATGCGGGCGCTGGCGCACCCGACGCGCGTCCGGATGCTCCACCTCCTCCGCGCCGAGGCCCTGTCCGCCTCGGAGCTCGCCCGGCGCCTCGGGATCCGGTTCGGTTCCGCCCAGTACCATCTCCGGTCCCTGGAGCGGGCCGGGATCGCGCTCCGCGTAGGGGAGCGGAGCCGTCGCGGCGGGACCGAGATCCTGTTCGAGGTGCCCCACGGCCTGTGGGTCGACGTGGAGCCGGACGCTCCGCTGGGGATGCGCCAGGCGATGAATCGGGCGTACGTCGCCGAGCTGCTGCGGCGGATGGACGCAGCCTCGACCGAACGCCACGACGTCGACCACGACGTGTTGTCCACGCGGGAGATCGAGCTCGACGCCGACGGGGTCGACGCCGCGAGCGAGGCGGTGCACGCGTTCCTCCACCGCCTCGACGAGCTCGCGCTCCCGGGCCCGACGGAGGGCTCGACGACGTTCACGATCGCGACCCTCTTCCTGCAGATGCCGGGGGACGACGCGTGAGCGAGGACGTCACGAACCCGATCCGCGACGCGCCGGCGTTCCGCCGGCTGCTCGCGGCCCGCACCGTGTCCCACGTCGGCGACGGGATCGCGCTGATCACGCTCGTCCTCCTGGTGCAGGGCGGGCGTGGGACGGGGACGGCCGTCGGGGCGCTGCTGCTGGCGACGTCGATCCCGCGGTTCCTCGGCCCGATCGCCGGCGCGATCGTGGACCGCGTTGAGCAGCGATCGCTGATGGTGGCCTGCGACGTCGGCCAGGCCGCGATCTTCGGCACGATCGCCTGGCTCGACCCGTCGTTCCCGGTCCTGCTCGGGCTCGTCGCGCTGGCGGCCACGTTCGACACGCTGTTCGCGCCGGCCGGACGGAGCGCCCTGCCGGCGCTCGTCCGGCCTGAGCAACTGATGCGCGCGAACGCCTGGATCGGGATGTCTCTGAACATCCGGGTAGCGGTCGGGCCCGTTCTCGGCGGGCTGCTCGTCACGTGGCTGGGCGCTCGCGGCGCTCTCGCTGCGAACGCCCTCTCGTTCGTGCTCTCGGGGCTGTTCCTGCTGGGGCTCCCGCCGCTTCGGGCGCCCTCCGACGGCGGGGAGGCCCGAGGCTTCCTCGCCGTCGGCGTGGACGGACTCCGGTTCGCCTGGCGGAACCGGGTGGTGCGCACGCTGATCGTGGCGCTGTTCGTCGGGGTCGCGTTCGCCGGTCTGGACGACGTCGCGCTCGTGTTCCTCGTGCGTGAGACGCTCGGTGGCAGCCCCCTCGCCTACGGCCTGGTCACGGGCGCGTACGGCGTCGGGATGTTGGCGGGTTCGCTCGGGCTCTCGTGGAAGGGGACGGCGGCCGCGGCGGGCACGGTCTTCCTCCTGGGCTGGGTCGCGGGCGGGATCGGCGCCGTGGTCACCGGCATCGCGCCGCTGATCGCCCTGGCGGCGGTCGGCCAGGCGATCGCGGGCGCGGGCAACGCGGTCGAAGTGGTCGCGATGGACACGTTGGTCCAACAGACGGTGCCGCGGCAGATGCTCGGACGGGTCTTCGGCCTCGTCGGCACGGCGGCGCCCGCGGGGCACACGCTGGCGTTCGCAGCCGGCGGGTTCCTGGTCGAGTTCACCTCGCCGCGGATCGTGTTCCTGATCGCCGGGCTCGGCGTACTGCTCGTCCTGGTCCCCGTGATGCTTGTGCTCCGGCGGGCCGACGCGGCGGGGCCCGAGCCGGCGCCGGACGATCCCTCGCCTTGATGCGCATCTTGAGATAGAGACCGATCGTTGAACGTGGCGCTGGAGATCCACGCTTGGCCGTTCAACGAGGAGGCCCTCCGCTGGCTCATGTGGGAGAGCGGGCTCCATCGAAAGACGAAGAGACTGAGGGGGTGTGATCGGAGAACAGGTGATTGACTCGGCGTACGGGCGCTCGGAGCCCGATCTTCGGAGACGTGCTCCGCGCAGCGCGCTGTCCTCCCTGACGGCTGATCAGAGAAGGTCGGGGGGGGTTGACTCCGCTCGGCTCGCAAGCAGGGCAAGCCAGACCTTCCGAACCGCTCTCAGGAGTACGTAGAAGGGCGCCGCCTCGAAAGGCGGCGCCCTGAGCTGCCCTGACCTCCTCAGGTTAGGTGTCGTCTCCCCCGGCTGAGTCGTCGCCGCCGGCGCTGTCATCTCCGCCGCCTCCTCCTCCAGTGTTGTTCCCTCCGTTGGTCCCGTCGTTGCCGAACGTGTTGTCACCGTCGCCGGTGTTGTTCCCTCCGTTGGTCCCGTCGTTCCCGAACGTGTTGTCACCGTCGCCGGTGTTGTTCCCTCCGTTGGTCCCGTCGTCGCCCTTGGTGTTGTCACCGTCGCCGTCGTCGTCGTTCTCATCGTCGTCGCCGAGAGCGTCGAGCTTGCGGATCGCCTCGGCGTCGAGGTCGACGGCCGCCACCTCGCGGAGGTCCCGCCCCGGGTCGGTGGCGATCGCCACGCCGACCCCCAGCGCCAGCACCATCGCGCCGACCAGGACCTTGCTCCACATCCCTCTCATATGTCCCAGTCCCTTCCTCGTGGGTCTCGTCTGCCTACGAGCTCAACGTAGCCAGGCCCGATGAGACGGCCCTAAGACGAGCGTGAGAGATGTCTCATGGAGAAGAACGCCTGCGCGGCCGGATCCTGGGAACGATCGCCGGCTTGGGGAGCACCGCGACGAGCGGTTCGAGCTTCCCCGCGAGCTCCGCGGCGGACGGCCGATCCTCTGGTCGCCGTGCCAGGCACCACATGATCGGGTCCGCCAGGGCCTCCTGTACGTCCTTCGGAAACGGCTGCGCGTCGTGGGCTAGCTGCGGGAACCTCTCGGGTCCTGAGGCATCCGCCCGCCCCCGCGGGTACGGCAGACGGCCGGCGATCCCCTCGTAGACGGTCACCCCGAGCCCCCAGATATCCGTCGCGGGTGTGATCGCGCCTGCATCCGGTACCCCGCACTGCTCGGGGGCCATATACGCATCCGTTCCGATCGGCCCCCGAAGATCGCCCACGGTGTCGGAGGTCCGCGCGATGCTCAGGTCGATCAGCTGGGGTGGCGCGCCCATCACCACGTTCTTCGGCTTCACGTCGAGATGAACCCACCCTTCGTGCGCCATGAAGTGGAGCGCCGAACAGAGCTGGATCGCGAGCGGCAGGGCCTGCTCCATCGCGAGCGCCCCCTGTTTGCGGATCAGCGTGGAGAGGCGAGGTCCCTCGAGGAACTCGAGCACCAGATGGGGCCGATCGCCATCCTCGGAGCCGCCGAAGCACCGAGGGAGGACCGGGTGCTGGAGCGCCGACAGGGCTCGCGTCTCGGAGGCGATCTGCCGCCTAGCGGAGACCTCCTCCGCTACGTGTGGACGAAGGATCTTGACGACGACGAGCGCGAACAGGCGATCGTCCCAAGCCAGATACGCTTCGTGTTTGCGGCCTCCGCCGAGCAACCTGCTGGCGAAGAGACCCGGCGCGATCTCGTCTCCTTCATCGAAGCCCCACGTCGTCTCCGTCAAGCGACCCTCCACGAGCAGGGACATCCCCCCGATGGGAAGATTCTCACGAGGGCGTCATCGCCGACCCATGCTCGGTCCTCAGCCCTCCCGGAGGTTGGCCATCGGGGATGCATGAGATGGAGGAACGCACGGACGACACCCAGCGTCGCGTGGTCTGGGGTATCCGGGGACGGATCCTCCTGTGGTTCATCGCGGTCCTGTCCGCTGCGACGATCGCGGCTGTCCTCGTCACGAGACAGCTGTTGATCTCCGCGTGGACGCTCGGATCGACGAGTCCCTCGTGCAGGAAGCCGAGGAGCTCCGCCGTCTGGCCCGCGGGCGCGACCCGGTAACCGGTGACCCGTTCGGCAACCAGGTCCATCGGATCTTCGAGGTCTTCCTCCGGCGCAACCTGCCGGTACGCAACGAGATGTTCCTGACGTTCCTCGACGGTGAGCCCTTCGAGACCAGCGTCGGCCGGCCCGTGTATCCCCTGGAACGGAACGCCGAGCTGATCGAGAGGTTCGGCTCGGTGACGACCACCGACCGCGACCAGGTCTCGACGCCCGCGGGCGAGGTGGAGTACCTGGCCGTCCCGGTTCGGGCGGGTGGTGAGGTGCGAGGGGTGTTCGTCGCGGCGATCTTCCTTCGGGAGGAGCTCGCCGATGTCGCTCCCGCCCTCTGGGGTGCCGCCGGTGTCGGGGTCGCGACGTTGCTGGTCGGCTCGCTGCTCGCCTGGCGGGTCGCCGAAGGGGTCCTCCGGCCGGTGGCGACCGTCACGGACACCGCCGCCTCGATCTCGACGACCGAGCTGACCCGGCGGATCCAGGTCGAGGGCCGCGACGAGATCTCGCGGCTGGCCGAGACGTTCAACGAGATGCTCGACCGCCTCGAGGAGGCCTTCCGTGTCCAGAGACAGTTCGTGGACGACGCCGGCCACGAGCTCCGCACGCCGATCACCATCATCCGAGGACACCTCGAAGTCCTCGAAGACGATCCACAGGAGCGTCAGCGGACGATCGCGCTGGTGCTGGACGAGCTCGATCGGATGAATCGCATGGTGAGCGACCTCCTGGTCCTCGCGAAGGCGCAGCAGCCGGACTTCCTCGACCTCCACACCGTGGATGTTGGCGAGCTGACCGAGGAGCTCCACGCGAAGGCGACGGCGCTCGCGCCCAGGGCCTGGCGACTGCTGCAGGTGGGCCAGGGCCTGATCGTGGGCGACAGGCAGCGGCTGACGCAGGCGATGATGCAACTCGCGCAGAACGCGACGACCCACACGATCGATGACGACGAGATCGAGATCGGCTCCTCCGTCTCGGCCGGTCAGGCGAAGCTCTGGGTGCGAGACAGCGGGCTGGGGATCCCACTCGAGGACCAGGATCGGATCTTCCGTCGGTTCGCGCGCTCCGGTGACGGACGTCGGGGTTCACTCGGCGCCGGCCTCGGGTTGGCGATCGTCCGGGCGATCGCGGAGGCACATCACGGGACCGTCGACGTGGACAGCAGTCCCGGCGAAGGGGCCACCTTCACCCTCGAGATCCCGGTGGACCAGCCGGTCACGGAGGTCCCGGACGCGGTTGCCACGGAGGCGTCGATCTCCGAGGAGGCGGCCGCGCGATGAACCGGATCCTGATCGTCGAGGACGAAGAGCGGATCGCCTCGTTCATCGAGAAGGGCCTCCGCGCGAACGGGTTCACGACGACCCTCGCCGCGGACGGGAACCAGGCGATCGGACTGGCGCGGTCCGGCGAGTTCGATCTGATGATCCTCGACCTCGGCCTGCCGGGGAAAGATGGTTCCCAGGTGCTGCGCGAGCTTCGCGAGTGGGACCGTCAGACGCCGGTGCTGATCCTCAGCGCCAGGGACAGCATGGTCGACAAGGTGGAGGGGCTCGAGGCCGGCGCCGACGACTACGTGACCAAGCCCTTCAGCTTCGAGGAGCTGCTGGCCCGCGTCCGGGTTCGGCTCCGCCACGAGCATGCTCCGGAGACGACCGTGCTCGGCGTGGGGAGCTGTTCCCTGGACCTGAGGACGCGGCGATTGGAGATCGATGGGTGCTCGATGGACCTCACGGCTCGGGAGTTCGCGTTGGCGGAGACGTTCTTCCGTCACCCCGGGCAGGTGCTCTCGCGCGAGCAGCTGCTCTCCAACGTCTGGGGCTATGACCATGACCCGGGCTCGAACGTGGTGGATGTCTACATCGGATACCTGCGGAAGAAGATCGGGGAGGACCGGATCGTCACCGTGAGGGGGATGGGGTACCAGCTGAAGGACATGTGAGGTCGTGGGCCGAGGTCGGGCTAGGCAGAACGTCGGAGGAACTCCGCGATCGAGCTCAGGTCGCGACCGGAGAATCCGGCGCTGAGCGCCTGCTCGACCACTTCGCGGTTGCGCTCGGCCTGTCCCATCGGGGCGTCGACCTCGCCCGCGAGCGACAGGATCAGGTCCAGGTCCTTCGCCATCAGGTCCAGCGTGAACGTGAGTTGCGCGTCGTCCGGCTCCTCGAACGCCGGGCGCTTGTACAGCACGAAGGGCGCGGCGGCCGCGCCTGCCGCGAAGACGTCGTAGGCGGCGCTCCGGTCCACCCCGGCCTTCTCCGCCAGCACCAGCGCCTCCGACAGGCCGACGTCGATCGCATGCACGAGGGCGTTGACCGCGAGCTTCACCGTCGCGCCGGCGCCGAGCGCGCCGACGTGGAATACCTTGGCGGCGAGCGCGTCGAGGACGGGTCGGGCTCGCTCGAGCGCCGCCGCGTCCCCGCCCACCATGATCGTCAGCTCGCCCTTCTCGACGGTGGGCACGCTCCCCGACACCGGCGCATCGAGGAATGCGGCGCCGGATGCCGCCACGGCCTCCCCGACGCGTCGGGCGGTGGCCGGCGCGATCGTGCTCATCTCGAGGAAGAGCTGGTCGGGGCCGCCGACGGTTGCGGCTCCGTCCTCGCCGAGGTAGATGGCGAGCACGGCGTCGTCGTCCGCCAGGCTGCTCAGCACCACGTCGGCGCCGGCGACGGCCTCCGCGATGCTCGGCGCCGTCCTCGCCTCGTGGGTCTTCGCGACCGCGTCGGCGCGCGCCTCGGTGCGGTTCCAGACGACGACGTCGAAGGTGGAGCGGCGGAGCGTTCCCACCATCGCCCCGGCCATGTTCCCGGCGCCGAGGACGGCGACGCGCGGCGTCACGTGAGCGACCAGCCCCCGTCGACCCGGAGCTCGGTCCCGTGCATCGACCGGTTCTCCAGCAGGAACACCGCCGCGTCGGTCACGTCGCGCATCTCGACGAGGCGGCCTGTGGGCGTCTTCGCGAGCGTCGCCTCGAGCGCCTCGGTCTTCGGGGCCCAGAATGGGCTGTCCCCCACGATCCCGGGGTGGAGGGCGTTCACCCGGATCGGCGCCAGCTCCGCCGCGAAGGTCCTGACCAACCCGTCCACGCCGTGGTTGATCGTCGTGATCGTGGTGGAACCGGGGTAGGGCCGGAGCTTGGCGAGCCCGCCGTACAGGACGATCGAGGCGTCGGGCCTGAGCCGAGGCAGCAGGGCATGGACCACCTCGGTGTAGCCGACGAGCTTCAGCGTCACGAGTCGGATCGCCGCCGCGACGTCGTAGTCCGCGACGCTGTTGAGATCGCGGTCGAGCGCCGCCAGAGCCAGCCGGTCGATCGAACCCAGGTCCGCGAGCGCCGGGGCGATCGACGTCGGCTCCGAGAGGTCGAACGCGAGGCCTTCGACCGAGTCGCCGAGCTCGACGGCCGCCTTGGCCGCGCGCTCCGCGTCCCGTCCCGTCACCACGACGTGTCGACCCGCCTCGGCGTAGTGACGCGCGAGGTCACGGCCGAGCCCCTGGGTCCCGCCCACCACCACGACCGCATGCTCATCCATCCTCGTTCGTCCCTTCGCTCGTCGAGGTCGCCTCACTGAGGTACTCCCAGTCCCGCGCGAACCGGTAGGAGTGTCGATGCGGAGGCTGCGGCGCCTGGGTCTCCAGCCAGCGCACGATGCCCGGCCCGGGGTTCGTGAACGCGTGGACGCAGCCCACGCCCGCCCAGGCGATGTCGCCCGGCACGAGGTGGTACCGCTCGCCGTCGAACTCTGCGTCCACCTCGCCCTCGAGGATCAGGTACGTCTCCTCGTACGGGTGGTCGTGGCGCCCGGCGAGTCCGCGCGGCTCGTACTGCACCATGAACATCGTCAGGAGCTGGGCGCCGAGATCCGCGTCGATCATCATCTTCACCGTGATGCCGCTGTAGACGAGGAGTGCCGTCCGCATGCTCGCCGAGACCCTGAGCATGTCCTGCGTCTGCTTGTCGACCTCCATGTTCTCGGGGTCGATGTGACCGAACGAGCGCGTGCGGGCGTCACGCACGTCGATCGGCGTCGGCTCGCGTTCCGGCGATCCGGGGACCGCGTACGTGTCGCCCTGCACGCGCGACCGCGGCTGCGGCGCCCACATCGCCGCCCATCGCACGGGGGTCTCGGAGACGTTGCGGAGCGCGTGCGGTGCCCCGGCCGGCGTCACGCCGTAGTCGCCCGGTCGGAGCAGGTTCGCTGCCTCGCCGGTATCGATCACGAGCTCCCCTTCGAGCACGTAGACGCTGTCCTCGTAACTGTGGACGTGCCAGGGGATGCGCCCGCCGCCCGCGAGCTCGACGATCGCGAACCCGGTGTGCACGGCACCCGGAACGTTCTCGTCGACGACCGACCACCGTCGGAGATCCCCTGCCCACGATCCCGGCGGAGCCGTGAGCTCGAGCTCGTTCCCCTTCCGGACGAGGTGGCGGGAGGTCATGAGGCTCTCCTCATCCCAGCGAGCGCCGCACGCCGTCGACGATCCGGTCGGCCGAGGGGATCGCGGCATCCTCCAGCACGTCGGCCGACGGCAGCGGCAGGTGCGGCGTGGTCACGCGGACGATCGGACCGTCCAGGGCGAAGAACGCCTCATCGGCCACGATCGAGGCGATCTCGGCCCCCCAGCCGCACAGCCGCGGGTTCTCCTCGACCGTCACGAGGTGCCCGGTCCGCCCGACCGAGTCGGCGATCGCCCGGATGTCGAGCGGGACCAGGGATCGGACGTCGATCACGTCCGCGTCGACCCCGTCGTCGGCGAGCCGTCCCGCCGCATCGAGCGCCTTGGGGACCATCGCGCCGAGCGCGCAGATCGTGACGTCCCCGCCCTCCCGCACGGTGCGCGCCACGCCGAGCCGGTCGACGATCTCCCCGTCGGGCACCTCGCCTTTCGACGGATACAGCACCTTCGGCTCCACCACCACGACGGGATCGGGATCGCGCACCGCGGCGGCGAACAACCCGATCATGTCGAGCGGCGTCGACGGGACGACGA
>JBOGVD010000026.1:0-20931 GCA_050696355.1 Actinomycetota bacterium | reverse complement strand
ATCCCCAACTGTTCTCCTCCGGGAGGGTGCTTCCCTAGCCCGACGACCCCTTGTCGGCGTCGCGGAACCGGCGCCCGGTCCGGCGCGGCCCGCGGTCCGCTCCGTTGCGGGGCTCGCGAGGCACGCGTGGCTCACGCGGCTCGCGGCGTTCGCCGCTCGAGGAGCGCTCGCCTTCGGGCACCTCCCACTCGGGGCCGGTGGGCTTCAGGCTGATCTTGCCCTGGGCGTCGATGTCCTCGACGAGGACCGTGAGCTTGTCGCCCTCCCGGACGGCCTCCTCGACCGAGCTCAGGCGCTTGCCCTTGCCCAGCTTCGAGATGTGAACGAGCCCGTCGCGCCCCGGAACGAGGTTCACGAAGGCGCCGAACGTCGTCGTCTTGACGACGGTGCCGTGATAGGTCTCGCCCGTGAGGACGGGGCGCGGGTTGGCGATCTCGTCGATCATCCGAGCCGCCTCGTCGGCGCCCTCCCCCTCGTGCGAACCGATGAACACCGTCCCGTCGTCCTGGATGTCGATGTCGGCGCCGGTCACCGCGATGATCTCGTTGATCCGCTTGCCCTTCGGGCCGATCACCTCGCCGATCTTGTCTACCGGGATCGTGATCGTGATGATCCGAGGCGCGATCGGGTTCACCGCGTCGCGCGGCGCAGGGATCGCTGCCTCCATCACGTCGAGGATCGTGAAGCGGGCCTCGCGGGCCTGCTCCAGCGCTCCGGCGAGGACGTCGGCCGGCATCCCGCTGACCTTCATGTCGAGCTGGATCGCCGTCACGAACTCCCGCGTCCCGGCGACCTTGAAGTCCATGTCGCCCAGCGCGTCTTCCGCGCCGAGGATGTCGGTGAGCGTCACGAACGTGCCGCCTTCCGCGATCATCCCCATCGCGATCCCGGCGACGGGCGCCTTGATCGGGACGCCGGCATCCATCAGCGAGAGCGTCGAGGCGCAGACGCTGGCCATCGACGTCGAGCCGTTCGAGGACAGCACGTCGGAGACCAGGCGCAGCGTGTACGGGAACTCCTCCTCCGAGGGGATCACCGGGATCAGCGCGCGTTCGGCGAGCGCCCCGTGACCGATCTCCCTGCGGCGCGGCGAGCCGACGCGGCCCGTCTCACCGGTCGAGAAGGGCGGGAAGTTGTAGTGGTGGATGTACCGCTTGGAGTCCTCGAGGTCGAGGGTGTCGATCATCTGGTTCATCCGGAGCATCCCGAGCGTCGTGACGTTCAGGACCTGGGTGTCGCCGCGCTCGAAGAGCGACGAGCCGTGGGCCCGTGGGAGCAGCCCCACGTGCGCCGACAACGGCCGGATGTCCTTGGCGCCTCGGCCGTCCAGCCGAACCCCGTCGGCGATCACCCGCGCGCGCATGACCTTCTTCTCGAGGGCCTTCCAGGCCGGTGAGAACTCGTTCGGTCGCTGCGCGAAGGCGTCCTCGCCGAGCGTCTGGGCCAGGTGTGCCTTCGCCTCGTCCTTGACGGCCGACATGTTGGCCTCGCGCGCCGCCCGGTCGGGCACGAGCGCGGCGAGGACCTTGTCCTTGGCGAAGGACTCGAGCGCGTCCCAGAGATCCTGCTGGTACAGCGGGTGCGGCTCGACGTCCGACGGCTTCGCGCCGACGTCGCCGAGGAACTCCTCCTGCATCCCGATGATCTCGGTGATGACCTCCTTCGCCCGCTCGAGGCCCTGCGCGACGACCTCCTCGGTGGGCGCGGTGGCGTCCCCGCCGGCCGCCAGGAGCGGCCACGACTCGTCGGGTGCCTCGCCCTCGATCATCAGGATGTCGATGCCGCCCTGGTCGTTCTTCGAGCCGGCCACGACGATGTCGAACGTGGCCTCGTCGAGCTCCTGGAACGAGGGGTTGACGACCCACTCGGAACCGATCAGGCCGAGACGGACCGACCCGACGGGACCGTCGAACGGCAGGCCGGCGATCCCGACCGCGAGCGAGGCCGCGTTCATCGCAGGAATGTCGTACGGATTGGCCATGTCCACCGACAGGACCGTGACGACGACCTGCACCTCGTCCCGGTAGCCCTCGCGGAACGAGGGTCGCAGCGGCCGGTCGATCAGCCGAGCCGTGAGGATCGCGGTCTCGGACGGACGTCCCTCCCGCCGGAAGAAGCTGCCGGGGATCTTCCCCCGGGCGTACATCCGCTCCTCGACGTCGATCGTGAGCGGGAAGAAATCGATCCCCTCGCGGGGCGCGGAGCTGACGCACGTGGCGAGCACCATCGTGTCGCCGTACCGCACGACGGCCGCGCCGTCGGCGAGCTTCGCGAACGTGCCGGACTCGAGGAGCAGCTCCTTGCTCCCGATCTTCCTTGCCATGCTGGTGGCCATAGGCCTGTACCTCCTGTCGTGGGCGGTCGCCTCGTGGCGCCGCAGCTGCGGGAGGCGGCTGGGCCGGTTGTCAGTGGTGGGCCTCCGGTTCGTGGTGCTGGGCGCTGCGCGGGATGCTGGGCGCTGCGCATCGTCCGGGGGTCCGCGACTGAGAACCGACCGTGTTGGGGCGTCCGCCTCCGGTCGGGTGGGTCAGTGGATCGTTGGCATCACTCCTCTTCGGGCGGTCCCGCCTCTCCGCTGCTCACGCTGGCCGCGCGCCGGTCAACGCCGCAGCCCGAGCTTGGCGATGAGCGCCCGGTACCGTTCGATGTCCTCGCGCTTGATGTACTCGAGGAGACGCCGGCGCCGACCCACCATCTGCAGCAGCCCTCGCCGGGAGGCGTGGTCGTGCTTGTGGGTCTTCAGGTGCTCCGTCAGCTCCGCGATGCGGGTCGTCAGGACGGCCACCTGCACGTCGGCGGAGCCGGTGTCGCCGCTGGTGAGGGCGTGCTCCTGGATGATCTGTCGCTTGGCGTCTTTGGTCAGCGTCATGGTCGAAGGCCAAGGCTACCAGCACCGTCCGGTGCCGGACCTGCTCACACCGGCGGCACGCGTGGCTCTACGATGCCCGGATGTCGCGCGAGGGACGCCTCGGAGCGCTCTGCGGTGTGCTCGGGCCCGTGGCGTTCTCCGCCGCGTGGCTGCTCGCCCAGCGGCGCCAGGACGCGTACCAAGTCCGTCACGAGCACATCAGCGGGCTGGCGGCCAAGGACGCCACGGACCCGCACGTGATGACGGCCGGGTTCGTCGCCCTCGGGGGGTGCACGCTCGTGTTCGCGTCGGCGCTCGAACGGCGCCTGGGTCACCGGGCGGGCGTCGGTCCCGCGTTGCTCGGGGTCGCGGGCCTCGCCACGATCGCGGCAGGGTTGTTCCGGCGAGACCGACGATCGAACGTTCCGCCGCCGGGCGAGCCCCCGGGGCAGTCCCGGGAGAACGACGTGCACGACACGGCTGCCGTCCTCGGCGGGATGGCGGCCACGGCCGGGTTGGTGGCGCTCGCGCCGGCGCTGGCCCGGGAGCCGGCGTTCCGGGATCTGTCACGAGCTGCTCTCGGCGCCGCCGGCGCGAGCGCCGGCCTCTCGGCGTGGTTCCTCCGCGACGTGGTCCGACCCGGCAACGGGGTGCTCCAGCGCGCGAACGTCACGATCCCGCTGGTGTTCATGGCCCGGCTGGCGTTCCGCATGCTCCGCAGGTCCGTGCGGAGCGGCGGCTCCGGCGTCACCGGTTCGGATCGCTCGTCGTGATCACGGCGCGCGTGCGTTCGACGTCCTCGGCGATCGCGGCGACCAGCTCGTCGATCGAGACGAACTTCACCTCGTCGCGCAACCGTTCCCAGAACTCCACCGTGAGCGCCGCCCCGCGAAGCTCGTCCTCCTCGAAGTCCAGGAGGAACGCCTCGACGTGGAGCGGCTCCTCGCCGAACGTCGGGTTGGTCCCGACGTCGATGGCCGCCATGTGGCGCGTGCCGTCCTCGAGCTGCGCGACGCCCGCGTAGATCCCCTGCCCGGGGAGCAGCAGCCGCGGCCACGTCCGCAGGTTCGCGGTGGGATAGCCGAGGCCCGTCCCACGGCCTGCGCCCGCGACGACCTCGCCGTCCACGGCCACGCGTCGCCCCAGCGCCGTCCGCGGCCAGACGAGGTCGCCCGCGGCGAGCGCCTCCCGGATCGAGGAGGAGGACACGATCCGGCCGTCGATCGCGAGCAGGCCGACCTCGTCCGCGGTCAGGCCGATGGCCTCGCCGACCTCGCGGAGCGTCTCCACGGTGCCCGCCGCGCGATGGCCGAACGTGAAGTTGGCGCCCACGCGCGCGTGGACCGCATGCAAGCCCCCCACCAGCACGTCACGGACGAAGTCCTCCGCCGGGATCCGGGAGAACCGCTCCGTGAACTCGAGGACGACCAGCACGTCGATCCCGCACGCCTCGATCAGCCCGGTCTTGCGCTCCACGGTCGTGAGCAGGCGTGGCGCGTCGCCGGGGGTGAGGATCTCTCGCGGATGGCGGTCGAACGTGACCGCGATGCTCCGCGCCTCCCGCTCGGCCGCCGCCGCCACGGTCGCGCGGATCACCTCCTGGTGGCCGAGATGCACGCCGTCGAAGAACCCGACCGTCACGACGGAGGGCTCGTCCGAGAGCGGAAGCGCGTCGAGACCGCGCCGTGTGTCCATCGCGACGAAGGGTACCGGCGCGATGGAAGGGAGCGGCGCGACGGACGGAACCGGCCGTTCAGTTGGCAAGGATGACCTGTGGGCGGGCCCGCGGCCCGTCGTCCTCGTAGACGCCGATCAGCCGGCCGTCCGGCGCGAAGACGCCGTACGGACCGTCGATCCCCGCCGGACCGAGCGGTCTCCCGTGGGACGCGGCGACGGCCTCCTCGGTCTCGAGGCCGAGGCGCGGGAGATGCGCCACCGCCGCGTCGATCGGCAAGGGGTCGCCCGCCTCGTCCGGGACGGCGGCGGCGTCGACCGTGTACGGCCCGATCGCGGTCCGGCGGAGCGCGACGAGATGCGCCCCGCACGACAGCGCGGCACCCACGTCGGCGGCGAGCACGCGGACGTACGTCCCGCCGGAGCAGATCACGCGGAACGACGCGTCCGGCGGATCGAACGACAGGAGGTCGAAGGCGTCGACATGGATCGGGCGTGGCTCCGCCTCCAGTCGCTCTCCCGCGCGGGCGGCGTCGTAGAGCTTGCGCCCCCCCACCTTGACCGCGCTGTACGCGGGCGGACGCTGGGGCGACTCCCCCACCAGCGCTCGCATCGCGTCGACGACCTGCTCCTGCGTCACGTCGACCGGCGCCTCGCGGACCACCTCGCCGTCGGCGTCCAGCGTCGCGGTCTCGATCCCCAGCCGCAGCGTCCCCTCGTAGGTCTTGGGCAGGTCTCCGAGGAAGCGGAGCAGCCGAGTCGCGCGGCCGACCCCGATCAGCAGCAGGCCGGTGGCCATCGGATCGAGCGTGCCGGCGTGACCGACCTTCCGCATGCCGAGCCGGCGTCGGACGACGTCCACGACGTCGTGCGACGTCATCCCCGTGGGCTTGTCGACCGGCAGCAGGCCCTCCGCCGGGTTCACGAGGCCTGACGCAGTGCCACCACGAGGCGTTCGATCGTCCCCTCGGGGCCGTGCTCGGACGTGTAGCCGGCGGCGAGGCGGTGGCCGCCCCCGCCGAACGCCGAGGCCACCGCGGAGAGATCGTGGCCGCCACGAGACCGCACGCTCACCTTGAACCGCCCGTCCCGTTGTTGCTTCAGCACGGCGGCGACGTCCACGTCGCGCGCCGTGCGGAGCACGTCGATCACGTCGTCCGTCTCCCCCGGCCCGACGCCCGCGTCGACGAAGTCGGCCTGGGTGAGGTAGGTCCAGACCACGCTCGCCCCGGGCACCTCGGCCATCCGGCCGAGCGCGGTGCCCAGGAGCCGGAGGAAGGCCGGGTCGTTGTCCTCGTACATCGCCCGCACGAGCGCCGCGTGGTCGAAGTCCTGCTCTCGCAGCCGTGCGGCGATCCGCAAGGTCTCGGGCGTCGTCGCCTGGTACTGGAACCGTCCCGTGTCGGTCACGAGTCCCGCGTACAGACACACGGCGACGTCGCGATCGAACCCGCCGCCCATCGCCTCGATCAGGCGGAAGACCATCTCGCACGTGGACGAGGCGTCGGGGTCGACCAGTCGAACGGTGCCGACGCCGTCGTTCGAGCGGTGATGGTCGATCCAGATCAACTCGCCCGCTCGCGTGGCAGCCTCGCCCAGCATCCCCAATCGGTCGAAGGACGCGCAGTCGCAGGTCACCATCACCGCGGGCTCCGCCGGGAATCCGTCCGGCGGCACGAGATGGTCGGCGCCGGGCAGGAGCGACACCCACCGCGGCAGGTCGAACGGCTCGTTCGCGAACGAGCACACCGTGCGGGCGCCTCGAGCGCGCAGGAAGTTCGAGAGCCCGAGCATCGAGCCGAGCGCGTCGGCGTCGGGGTTCAGGTGGCACGCGAGCGCGACGTCGTCGGCGCCGGCGAGGACCTCCGCCGCTCGCCGGAGCGCCTCCCGCTCTCCCTCGTCCCTAGGCATCCGGCCGCTCCTCGTGGTGCAGCCGATCGATGATCTCTTCGATGTGCTGGTGCTGTTCGATCGTCTGGTCGATCTGGAACTCCAGCTCCGGGAGGCGACGGAGGCGCACCTGCCGTCCGAGCGCCTGCCGTAGGTGCGGCGTGGCCGAGCGCAGACCCGCCGCCGTCGACCGCCGCTGCCGATCGTCCCCGAGGACCGTGTAGGAGACCCACGCGCGACGAAGGTCCGCGGTCACCTGGACGCCGGTGACCGTGACGAAGCCTATCCGCGGATCCTTCAGTCGCTGGACCTCCTCGGCGAGGATCTCGCGGAACTCCTCGGCGACCCGTTCGGTCCTGGCTCCCTGCGGCACGCCCTCGATCCCTCCCTCAGTCGTCCGGTGAGTGCAGCGTCAGGTCGGTATCGATGACGTCCACCTCGGCCCATCGCTCGACGAACCGCTCGACCCCGTGCATCACCTTCTTCAGGTGATAGCCCTCCGACCCGACCGCGGCGACGCCCAGCTCGGTCCGCTGCCACGTGTCCTGATAGCCCGTCTCGGCCACGGCCACCGGGAAGGAGGAGCGCACCCCGTTCGTGAGGGTCTTGATCACGTGACGCTTCTCCTTCAACGATCCGCAGGCCGGGATCCGGAGGTCGAGCCGAAGGACGGCCACCAACATCAGGAGATCTGGCGAGCGACCTCCTCGACCTCGAAGGCCTCGATCACGTCGCCCTCCTTCACGTCCTGGAAGTTCTCGAGCCCGATCCCGCACTCGAAGCCCTCGCGCACCTCCGCGACGTCGTCCTTGAACCGACGGAGCGAGCCGACGCGGCCCTCGTAGACGACCACGCCGTCGCGGATCAGCCGCACCTGCGAGTTCCGACGGATCGAGCCTCTGGTGAGGTAACAGCCCGCGATCACTCCCAACTTCGGCACACGGAACGTCTGCCGGACCTCGGCCTCACCGAGGATCGACTCCCGCTCCTCGGGCTTCAGCATGCCGGACAGGGCCGCCTTCACGTCATCGATCGCGTCGTAGATCACCCGGTACAGCCGGATGTCCACGCCCTCCTGCTCGGCGAGCTCGCGAGCGTTCACGTTGGGCCGGACGTTGAAGCCGACGACGATCGCGCTCGCTGTCTTGGCGAGGTCGACGTCGTGCTCGGTGATCGCGCCGGCGCCGGAGTGCACGAGGTTCACGCGGACCTCGTCCTGCGGCAGCTTCAGGAACGCGTCCGTCAGCGCCCCGAGCGACCCCTGGACGTCGGCCTTGACGACGAGGTTCAGCTCCGGGATGTCGTGGCGCTCCTGGCGGCGGAGCAGTTCCTGAAGCGACGCCGGCCGCTGGTTGACGACCTCGGCCGAGCGGACCCGCGCCTCGCGCTCGGCGGCGACGTGGCGGGCCTCTCGCTCGTCCTCGACCTCTCGGAACTCGTCACCGACGTTGGGAACGCCGTTCCAGCCGAGCACCTGCGCCGGCTTCGCCGGGCCGGCGATCCTCACGGGCTGTCCGTTCTCGTCCACCATCGCGCGCACCTTGCAGTGCGTGATGCCGCAGACGAGGGAGTCGCCCACCTCGAGCGTGCCCTTCTGCACCAGGACCGTGGCCACGGGGCCTCGACCCTTGTCGAGGTGCGCCTCGAGGACGGTTCCTCGCGCGCGTCCGCTTGGATCGCCCTTCAGCTCCGCGAGGTCCGCGACGATCAACACCGTCTCCAGCAAGCCCTCGAGGTTCGCGCTCGTCTTCGCGGAGACGTCGACGAACTCGGTCTCGCCTCCCCACTCCGACGGCACGAGGCCGCGCTCCACCATCTGCGTTCGCACGCGGTTCGGGTCCGCCTCTTCCTTGTCGATCTTGTTGACCGCCACCACGATCGGGACACCCGCCGCCTTCGCGTGATCGAGAGCCTCCACGGTCTGCGGCATCACGCCATCGTCCGCCGCCACGACGAGCACCGCGATGTCGGTGATCTGGGCGCCTCGCGCGCGCATCGCGGTGAAGGCCTCGTGGCCCGGCGTGTCGATGAACGTGATCTCCCGGCCGTTGACGTGCGCCTGGTAGGCGCCGATGTGCTGGGTGATCCCGCCGAACTCGCCGGACACGACGTCGGTCGTGCGGATCGCGTCGAGGAGCTTCGTCTTGCCATGGTCGACGTGCCCCATCACCGTCACGACGGGCGAGCGCGGCACGAGCTTCGACCCGTCGACCTCCTCCTCGAGCTCCTCGGCCTGGAGCTCGTCCTCCATGCCGATCACCTCGACGTGGTAGCCGAGCTCGGCCCCGACCGTCTGGAGCGCCTCGTCGGACAGCGACGTGGTGGCCGTGACCATCTCACCCGCCATGAACAGGACCTTCACGACCTCGGCCGGCGACCGGTTGGTCTTCTCCGCGAAGATCTGGGGCGTCGAACCCCGGACCACCTGCAGGACCGGTCCCGCGGGCGGGGCCGGCGCGGGGACGGACGGGGTCACGACGCCGGTCGGCTCGGCGACCGACGCGGGCGCGGAAGCCGGCGCGGTCGGGGCCGAGGGGGTCGCGGCAGCAGGAGGCGCCGGTGCCGGCGGAACGCCCGCCGGTCCGGCCGGAATCGCCGCGGGGGTCGCTTCAGCAGGATGCACGGCCTCCTCGGCGGGCACGGCCTTCGGCGCCGGCCTCGGCTTGGGTTTCGGCTTGGCCCGCGGCTTCGGCGGCGGCTCCATGACCTGGCGCGGCTTGGCCGCCTTCGTCGCCTTGCCACCGGAGGCGCGGAGCCGAGGGACGAGGTCTTCGGGCACGCTCGACGAGGCGGACTTCCCCGCCACGCCCATCTTCTCGAGCGTCTCCAGCAGCTCCTTGCTGGACACCTCGAGCTCCTTCGCGAGCTCGTGGATCCTCATCCTGCCTGCAACGCCTCCTCCATCTGGTGCCTAAGCCTAGCGAGTTCCCCCTGTGTCAACCCCGTGCGCAGCGCGCGGGCCAATGCTCCCGTCCGCAGCGCCGCGGACACGCAGTCGGGGTCGCGATGGACGTAGGCCCCTCGCCCCACCCCGATGCCGCTCGGGTCGAGTTCCATCCCGTTCGGCGTTCGGGCCACGCGGAGCAGCTCAGCCTTGGGCGTCCGCCCCCTACAGCCGACGCACGAACGCTCCGGCTCGCGCGCCACGGTCCGTCATTCCCCCGCCGGCGCCTCCGCTGGCGCGGCGTCCACCGGCTTCTCCTCGGCCGGCTTCTCCGCCGGTCCCGGATCCGGCTCGGGCTCGACCGGCTCGGCGGGCATGGGCTCCGCCTCCTCGGGCGTCGGCTCGGCGCCGGCCCCCGTGGCGACCTCCTCCGTGGTCTCGGCCTGGGATCCCTCGGGCGTCTCGCTCACCGCCGCCGCCTTCGCCGCCGGCGGGGGCGGTGGCGGTGGCTCCGCCGCCTGGCTCTCGGACTTGATGTCGATCCGCCAACCCGTCAGCCTTGCCGCGAGCCGGGCGTTCTGCCCCTCCCGGCCGATCGCGAGTGAGAGCTGGTAGTCGGGCACGATCACGAGCGCGGTCTGCGTCTCGGGGTTGACCGTGACCTCCCGGACCTTCGCCGGCTGCAGCGCGTTCGCCACGAACGTGGCCGATTCGTCCGACCAGGGCACGACGTCGATCTTCTCGCCGCGGAGCTCGTTGACCACCATCCGCACGCGCGAGCCCTTCGGCCCCACGCACGCGCCCACCGGGTCGACCGCCGGCTCGTTCGAGGCCACCGCGATCTTGGAACGGTGGCCCGGCTCGCGCGCCACGGCCATGATCTCGACGATCCCCTCGTTGATCTCGGGCACCTCGAGCGCGAACAGGGCCTTCAGCAGCCCGGGATGGGTCCGCGAGACGACGATCTGCGGCCCCTTCGTCCCTCGGCGGACCTCGGTGATGAACGCCTTGAGGCGCTCGCCGTGCCGCAGTGGCTCGGAGGGCACCTGCTCACCCTGCGGCAGCAGGGCCTCGACCTTGCCCAGGTCCAGCAGCGTGTAGCGGCGTTCCTGCTGTTGGACGATCCCGGTGACGACGTCGCCCTCGCGGCCGGCGAACTCCTCGTAGGTCATCTCCCGCTCTGCATCGCGGAGCTTCTGGAAGATCACCTGCTTCGCCGTCTGGGCGCCGATCCGCCCCTTGAAGTCGTCGGTGACCTCGACCTCCGCTTCGGACGTCACCTGCATCTCGAGCCCGGGCTCCTCGCTGCCGTCGACCGGGGGGACGTCGATCTCCTCGAGCTCCTGCTGCCACATCCGGAGATCGCCCGTCTCGGGATCGATCACGGCCCGGAACCCGACGAACTCGTCGTCGGCTTCCGGGTGCTCCTGCTTCCAGTGGGCCTTGTACGCGGACGCCATCGCCTCTTCCAGACCGCTGAGGATCGTCTCGAACGCGACGCCCTTCTCGCGCTCGAGCTCGCGCAACGCGGCGATCATCTCGGCGTTCATCGGTCGCGTCCCCTCAGCTCCGCGTCCCAGTCGACGACGGTCGTGGCCGCGGCGACCTCACCGAGCGCCACGCGGCGCTCCTCCTCGCCGGCGGCGATCCGGATCGCGTCCTCCTCGGCGGCGCGCAGCTCGCCCTCGAGGACACCGTCCCCGGTCTTCACCCGCACGCGCTGACCGACGACACGACGGTAGTCCTCCGGGCGTCGGAGGGGCCGCTCGATCCCGGGTGTGGAGACCTCCAGGGCGTACGGACCGGGCTCGAACCCCTCGAGGTCGAGACGGCGCGACACCTTCCGCGAGAGCTCCGAGAGCGTGTCGAGGTCGACGCCGTCGTCGTGGTCCACGGTGACACGGAGGATGCGGCGACCGCTCTCACGTCCGAAGGTCACGTCGACGAGCTCCAGGCCTTCGCCTTCGATCACGGGCCTGACCAGTGGTTCCGCGTCCACGTTCCCGTCCTCTCGTCCTCGACCGACGTCGCCCCTCGAAAAAGAAAGTGGGCGGGGAGCCCACTTCCGGCCGTGCAGTTGGTCCTCGACCAGCCAGTATAGACAGGCACTCCCGCATCGGAGAGTCGCGGCGCCCCTCAGGGAGCGCCGGCGAGCAGGTCCGCGGCCGACCGGGCGGCGTCGGCGAGCGGTGCTTGTGCCCGGGCTCCGGTGGCCCGCACCTTCAGGTCCACCATGCCCGCGTCGATCCCGCGCGAGCCGACCACCAGCTGGATCGGGTAGCCCACGAGGTCGGCGTCGGCGAACTTCACGCCCGCCCGCTCCACCCGGTCGTCGAGCACGGCGTCGATCCCGAGATCGGCGAGCTCCCGGTAGATCCGCTCGGCGTGCTCCGTGACCGCGGGGGCGTCGGCGTTGGCCATGATCACGGCGACCTCGTAGGGGGACATCCTCTTCGGCCAGATCATCCCGGCGTCGTCGTGGTTCTGCTCCACGACGGCCGCCATGATCCGGGTGATCCCGATGCCGTGCGATCCCATCACGTACGGCCGCTGGGACCCGTCCTCGTCCTGGAAGACCGCTCCGAGCGGCGCCGAGTAGTACGTACCGAGCTGGTAGATGTGCCCGACGACGATCGACCGGCCGATCTCCAGACGGCCACCGTCGACCGGACAGCGGTCGCCCTCACGGATCTCCACCAGGTCCTCCCAGCGATCGACCCGGTAGTCCCGATCGAGGGCGGCGCCGGTGACGTGCACGTCCGGACGGTTGGCGCCGGTCACCCACCCCGCGCGACCCCGGATGGACGGGTCCGCGAAGATCGTGACCTCGGGGCCGAGACCCTGGGGGCCGACGAAGCCCTTCGCGAAGCCGCGCCGGGCGAAGTCGTCGTCCTCGAAACGCCGCACGCGCTCGGGGAAGTGCAGGCGGGCCAGCTTCTTCTCCCCGACCTCTCGATCGCCCGGGACCAGCACGGCCAGCGTGCGACCGTCGACGTCGAACAGGATGCACTTCATCGTGGACGCGGCCGGGACCCCCATCTGCTCGACCATCAGGTCGATCGTCACGGCGCCCGGCGTCTCGACCTCCATGAGCGGCTCGCGTTCCCCGTCGCTCGTCCCGGGCTCGGTCCCGCCGGGGGTCGCGGCCTCGGTGTCGGCGAGGTAGTCGCCATTCTCGCACCGAACGAAGAGGTCCTCGCCGACGTCGGCGAGCGCCATGAACTCGTGGTTCACCCCGCCGCCGATCGAGCCGGGGTCGGCCTCCACGATCACGTAGCGCAGACCGAGCCGATCGAACACCCGCTGGTAGGCCTCGTACATCGCCCGGTAGGACTCGCGCATGCCGTCCTCGTCCCGGTCGAAGGTGTACGCGTCCTTCATCAGGAACTCCCGCCCACGTAGGAGGCCGTACCTCGGACGGCGTTCGTCCCGGTACTTCCACTCGACCTGGTAGATGTTCACCGGCAGGTCCCGGTAGGAGGGGAACTCCTGCTGGACGAGGAGGGCGGCCACCTCCTCCTGGGTGGGACCGAGCAGGAACTCGCGTCCGTGCCGGTCCTGCAACCGGAAGATCTCGTCCCCGTAGGCCTCCCACCGGCCCGTCGCCTTCCACGGCTCGGCCGGCAACACGATGGGCATCCGGAGCTCCTGCGCGCCCGAAGCGTCCATCTCCTCACGGATCACGCGTTCGATCTTGTCCGTCGTCCGGACCCCGAGCGGCATCGACGTGTAGATCCCGGCGGCGACCTTCCGGATGAAGGCCGCGCGCAGCAGGAGACGATGGGAGGGAACGTCGGCCTCGGCCGGATCCTCCCGGAGCGTGCGTGCGAAGAGCTTGGAAACCCGCATGGGACGCACAAGGATACCGGCGGGGTCGCGCCCGCCGTCCTTACGTGTCCGTGAGGGTCGCGATCACCTGTTGCCAGAGGTGGGTCCGGGAGCCACCGCCGTCGCTGGTGGGATGGGCACCGTAGGCGGCCATCTGCGTCTGGTTCACGGGATCCCGGGTGATCGCCGTGTAGTCGCCCCATCGTTCGATGCCCGGATCCCGCACGGTCGCGGTCGTGAACTCGTAGCGGCCCGACCCGGTACGGATGTGGACCGGCGTCGAGGCCGTCGTGCCGAGCTGGATCAGGCTCGCGTACGCTGCGAGGCACTCCCCGAAGCCCGCGCGCGCGTAGGTCACCCAGAGTTTGCCGTCGCCGTCCGTCGCGACCGACGGCCACGCGAGGTCCCGGGCGGGTTCTGCCACCCGCCCCTTCCGGGTGACCTGCGAGTTGGCGAGCGCCGTCGACGGGTCGACCTCCCACCAACGGATCACCGACTCCCGACCTCCGCCGGCGATGTTCCCGTCGATGGCGGTCGCGGTGTAGAGGCGGCCGCGGTCCGCGTCCCAGAAGGACGACGTCAGCCGGAGGTCGCCCGTGTCCCATCTGCTGTCGAGCCCGGCGTTCTGGCCGCACTGCCGGCCCCAGCGCGGGAAGAACATCGGCTCGCCGGCGATGTGCGCGCGAGAGAGCGCGAGAGCGCCGTTCACGACCCGGAGCCGCCACAGGATCAGCTTGCCGGTCGATCCGTTGAAGTCGAGGGACGTCATGTACTGGATCGTCGGAGACCCGCCGACGGAGATCGTCGGCACGATCGTGAACGCTCGGGACCCGTCCGGGTCCCTGGTCGAGCTCCCGCCGAACACCTTGATGGGCACGACGGGCATCCCGCAGTCGTAGAGCGGCGTCTTGCGCATCGAGATCACCTGCGCGTACTGGAACCCGCGGATCTGGGGAGCGCGGGAGAAGTCGAACTGGTTGGTGGTGATCGTGACCCGGTCCTCGGTGAACCCGATCATCGGGTAGTCCGCGAACTGCTTCCCGTTGCCGCCGACCTGGTCGCCAGACATGTGGACCGTGCACCAGTCGCCGGTCGTGCCCTCGGATCCCTCCGGGATCACGACCACCGAGATGAAGCTCTGGGTGCTGGTCGAGGAGAGGAACACGAGGAGGAAGTGCTGCCGGTACGGGTCGTAGGCCACCTTCGGATCGAACGAACGGACGAGGGCTGGGGGCGGCAGCTGATCGTCGAGGTTCTCGAGGAGCCTCTTCGGACCGAAGCGCACGCTCATCCGGTCGTAGAACGCCATGCGCACGTTGACGGCCGCCAGGTGGTAGTCGATGCCGAGCGCCCCGATGGGGTCACCCGGGGATACTTCCTCGTCATCGGGAAGGCCGTCGAACGGAGCTCCGAGCACCGTCGGGACGAGCGGCCCGCCGACCCGCTCCGGGGACGCACCGCCGGAGCCTCCCGCACTCGATCGGAGGTCGCTCCCCTCGCGGACGAGCCTCGGCACCCAGGCCGGCCGGGAACCACCGGGATCGACCGACCGGTTGATCCCCGCCACGCGCGTCCTCGGAGACGGCGACGTGTCGGATCCGGATCGAGCGGGAGCGGGGACCGCCAGCACGGTGACGAGTGCCGTGAGTCCCCAGATGAGGCGACGGCGCATCCAGGCATCCTCCAGGGCCGGTGCGGCGCCCTCCCGCCGCGTGGCCAGCCAACGTAGCAGGACGTTGACCCCCGGGGGATCGAGGTGGGACCATCCGTCCACGATGTGGACCGATGGGGCGGGCTGGGCGTGGCCGACGGGCTCGAGGAGTCCTGGGCCGCCACGGTAGCCGCTTCCATCGCACCGACCGCGACGAGCCCCGGGAGCACCCGGGGCTCATCTCGTGAGAGGACCAGGATGACGCAGGGACCGCCGACGCTCGAGATCCGGCCGGACCGGGCCGCGTTCGACGCGCTCGCGCGCGACTGGTCACTGGTGCCCCTGTGGACCGAGCTGCTCGCCGACGTCTCCACGCCCGTCGGGCTGTTCCCGGCCGTCGCCGGCGACGGCCCGGGCATCCTCCTGGAGTCGGTGGAGCGCTCCGAGCGCTGGGGTCGGTACTCCTTCGTCGCCGGGGATCCCGCGGCGATCATCGTCGTGGACCGGGACGGCCTGCAGGTCCGGGACGAGGCCCGGGAGCTGCCGCTGGTGGGCGACGGTCGAAACTCGGCCCGGGAGGCGCTGAACGCCGCGGCTCGTTCGCTCCGAGGGCCTCGGCTGCCCGACCTGCCCCCGCTCACCGGCGGGCTGATGGGCTACCTCGCGTACGAGGCCGCCGAGCTGCTCGACGGGCAGCCGACTCCGCACCCGGACGACGCGCCGTGCCCGCCGATCGGCCTCCTGGCGATCGACCGCGCCGTGGTCTTCGATCACTGGCGTCAGCGGCTGATCCTGGTGGCGCACGTCCCCGCGACGGGCTACGACGAGGGCGTCGCGGCGCTGGAGGACCTGGCCGCACGGATCGCGGAGGCCGCGTCGCCGCCGCTCGCCACGATGAGCGGACGCAGTGCTACCGGGACCGGCGAGGCGAACATGCCGGACGAGGCGTACCGGCGGATCGTGTCGTCGTTCCAGGAGCACATCCTCGCCGGGGACATCTACCAAGGCGTGCCGTCCCGCCGCGTGTCCTTCGAGGCCGGCGACGGCGGCTTCCCGATCTACCGCCGGCTCCGCGTGTCGAACCCGGCGCCCTACATGTTCTTCCTCCGGATGCTCGGGATGGAGCTGGCGGGCTCGTCGCCCGAGCCGCTCGTCCGCGTGGAGGGGCGGCGGGTGAGCTCCCGTCCGATCGCGGGAACCCGGCCTCGAGGCCGGACCGAGGTCCGTGACCGCTTGCTCGAGCACGAGCTGCTCGCCGATCCGAAAGAGCAGGCGGAGCACGCGATGCTCGTCGACCTCGCGCGGAACGATCTCGGACGTGTCTGCGTCCCGGGGAGCGTCCGCCTCACGGAGCTGATGCAGGTCGAGCGATTCTCCAAGGTGATGCACATCGTCTCCACCGTGGAAGGCGACCTCCGGGAGGATCGGCACCCGCTCGACGCCCTGGCCGCGACGTTCCCCGCGGGCACCGTCACCGGCGCTCCGAAACGGCGGGCGATGGAGCTGATCGCCGAGCGCGAACCCACGGCTCGAGGACCCTACGCCGGCGCCGTCGGCTACCTGACGTTCGCCGGGGACCTCGACTTCTGCATCACGATCCGCACGGCGGTGGTCGCCGACGGGCGGGCCCACGTCCAGGCCGGAGCGGGCGTCGTCGCCGACTCGGACCCGGAGGCGGAGCTCGTCGAGACGAAGGCGAAGACCGCTGCGCTCCTGCCGGCCATGGAGACCATGCACGAGGCAAGGGGGAACCCGTGATCCTGGTCGTCGATCACTACGACAGTTTCACGTACAACCTCGTCCAGCTGATCGAGGGGCTGGGACGACCGACCGAGGTCGTGAAGTCCGATCAGGCATCCGCGGAGGAGCTCGTCGCGCGCGAGCCCGAGGCGGTGATCCTGTCCCCCGGCCCGGGGCATCCGCGAAACGCCGGCTCGTTCCCCGACCTGCTCCGACTCCTCCCGGATCGGATCCCCGTGCTCGGCGTGTGTCTGGGGCATCAGGCGCTCGGCATCGCGAGCGGCGGCTCGGTCGATCGCACGACGCCGTTCCACGGCAAGGCCTCGCTCGTCCATCACGAGGGCCGCGGGATCCTCGACGGCGTCACGAGCCCGTTCGAGGCCGGGCGGTATCACTCGCTCGTGGTGCTCCGAGACGACCTGCCCGACGATCTCGAGCTGACCGCGTGGACCGACGACGGCCTGGTGATGGCGACGCAGCACCGGGCGCTCCCCCGGTTCGGCGTCCAGTTCCACCCGGAGTCCATCCTCACGCCCGAGGGACCGCGGATCGTCGAGAACTTCCTCGCGGTCGCCGGCTGACTACGGCGTCGGGCAGCCCGGGCCGTAGGCGAAGGCACCGGAGTTCGCCGCCGCCTTGCACGCGGAGGAGTCCACCGCCACGACGGCGCTCGCCGGCACCCGCTTCAGCTGGTCGACGAACCCATACGTCCACCGGGGGTCCACGGCTCCCTGGAAGTACCATTCGCTGCCGTTGTCCGCGACGATCATGCCGTAGCGCTTCATCGCCCGGAGCACGATCTGCGCCCGGGGCGAGTAGCTGCTGATGTCGTATCTCGCGGTGAGCCGGAACCTCGCGCCCATCGGCGGGCACGTCGGGTCGGCGACCCCCGCCTGGTGTCGCGCCGGCCAGACGAAGCCTCGTCGCGTGCACCCGACGGTGAACCGGAGCGCGTGATGGATGCCGGCGTCCGGACCGAAAACCTCGTCGTAGCGCACGAGACCGGGGAAGATCGGGAGCCCGGCCGCGTCGGCGCTCGTCCAGCCGGTGGGCCGGAGCGTGTTGCGGTCGAGGTCGAAGATCGCCCCGCTGCCGGCTGTCGGGTGCCCACCGTGGCGCCGGACGGCGAAGAGCTCGTAGAGGACGCAGGTCCCCTCGTCGATCATGATCGCGTGCCGATCGGACCCGCCTTCGATCCGCACGTCGCCGCCGAAGGGGTAGGGGCCTCGATCGCTCTCGTCGTCGTACCGGAAGGCGATCGAGACCTTCGCGTGGGACGAGGGCACGACGTCGAACGGGATCCCGTACGAGGGCGGCCCGAAGTCCGGATGGAGACGGGTCGAGCCCGCATGGGTCGCGCGCTTCCAGGTGGCGCTCTTCCCGTGCACCGGAAGCTTCCGGATGTCCATCCGCCAGACGTTGTTCGCCGGGAACACGGAACACGACGTGCCGGGCACCCTGGCGGCGACCGCGGGCGCGACGGGGATCACCAGGAGGCCGAGCACGACCGCGGTGGCGCACCGGGCGAGGATCCTCTTCATGCCGATGTATCGGCCGCCGGACCTTTCCCGTTGAGGGCGGTCAGTCGGGCGGGGCCGCGGCCGCCAGCTTCTTCGCCTCGGCGACCAGCCGCGTCACGAACTCGGACTCGGGGATCTTGTCGACCACCTCGCCCTTCACGACGAGGAAGCCCTGGCCCTTGCCGGCAGCGATGCCCAGGTCAGCTTCGCGCGCCTCGCCGGGACCGTTCACGACGCAGCCCATCACGGCGACGCGGATCGGCGCCTCCAGGGCTTCGCGCTCGAGCGCCTCGTTGACCTCCTTCGTGAGGCCGAGCACGTCGACCTCGGCCCGGCCGCAGGAGGGGCACGCGACCAGGTCCAACCCGCGCGTGCGGAGCCCGAGCGACTGCAGGATCGCCGTCCCGACCTTGACCTCCTCGACCGGGTCGTCCGTGAGCGAGACGCGGATCGTGTCGCCGATCCCTTCGGAGAGCAGCGTCCCGATCCCCACCGCGCTCTTCACACCGCCCATGGGCATCGGCCCCGCCTCGGTGACGCCGAGATGCAGCGGGTAGTCGCACTTCTCCGCGAGCTGCCGGTAAGCCTCGATCATCACGAGGGGGTTCGAATGCTTCACGGAGATCTTGATGTCGAAGAAGTCCTCGTCCTCGAGGATCCGGGCCTCGCCCAGGGCGGATTCCACCAACGCCTCCGGCGTCGGCGAGCCGTACCGGGCGAGCAGGTCCTTCTCGAGCGAGCCCGCGTTCACGCCGATCCGGATCGGCACCCCGCGAGCCTTCGCCTCCCGAGCGATCACGCGCACCTTGTCCTGGTACTTGATGTTCCCGGGGTTGATGCGCAGTCCCTGGATCCCCGCCTCGAGGGCCGCGATCGCGTACTTCCACTGGAAGTGGATGTCGGCCACGACCGGCACCGTCGACTTGGCCGCGATCGCCTCGAGGGCCTTCGCGTCCTCCCAGTGCGGCACCGCGACCCGAACGATGTCCACGCCCGCCGCGACGAGCGAGGCGATCTGCTGGAGCGTCGCGTTGACGTCCGCGGTCTTCGTCGTCGTCATCGACTGGATCGAGACCGGCGCGTCGCCGCCGACGGCCACGCCACCCACGCGGAGCTGCCTCGTCACCCGGCGCCGGATCATCACCACGAGTGTCTCAGCTCCCGAAGACCTGGAACGTGACCGTGCGGTCCTTCGGCTCGTCCATCTCGAAGAACAGCAGTCGCTGCCACGTCCCGAGCGACGGCTCGCCGGCGGCGACGGGGATCGCGTGCGACGTGGCCGACAGGAGCATCGCCTTCACGTGGGCGTGGCCGTTCTTCCGCTCGCCCGGATGCAGGTTCTGCGTCCGGATCTCGAAGTCGTCGTGGCGGTAGTACTCGCCTTCGTGCGGGACCAGATCGGTGAGGTGGCGCCGGAAGTCCTCGAGCGCGCCGTCCTCCCATTCGTTGATCAGGAGCGCGCAGGTCGTGTGGGCGCAGAACGCGACGACGAGGCCCTCCGTGATCCCGGCATCCTTCACGGCCCGCCGGAGGTCGTCGGTGAGATCCAGGAACGCGTACCGCTCCGGCGGGGTCACGGTGAGGGTCGCGATGCTCGACCTCACGGGCGGCTCCCCCCGGCAGCGGGGAGGTCGAACGTGAAGACGCTCCCACGACCGGGTTCGCTCTCCGCGCGGATCTGACCGCCGTGCGCCTCGATAACGGACCGGGCGATCGCCAGCCCGATCCCCGTCCCGCCTTCGCCCCGGCCCCGTGCCGGATCGGCCCGGTAGAAGCGCTCGAACAGCCTCGGCAGGTGCTCGGGCGGGATGCCTGTTCCCGTGTCCGAGACCGCCACCTCCACGGCGCCGTTGCGCCGGCGCGCCGACACGGTCACGCTGCCGCCCTCCGGCGTGAACCGGACGGCGTTGTCGACGAGGTTGAACAGGACCTGGTGCACGCGCTCCCGGTCCGCGGACAGCGCGGGCAGGTCCACGGGCACGTCGTTGCGGAGCCGGATCCCACGGCGCGGCAGGGCGACGTCGATCTCGGAGATCAGGTCGTCCACCAGCGGCTGCAGCGGGAGCTCCTCGATCCGCAGTGGCACCTCGCCGGACTCGAGCCGTGACAGGTCGAGGAGCTGGTCGACCAGGCGCCCGAGTCGCTCGACCTGCGCCAGCATCACGCCGATCGTGGCCGGCTCCGGCTGCTCCACCCCGTCGAGCAGGTTCTCGAGGTGCGCCCGGATCGCGGTGATCGGCGTCTTGAGCTCGTGGGAGACGTTGCCCACGAGGTCGCGCCGACTCTGCTCGAGATGCTCGAGCTCGCCGCGCATCCGATCGAAGGCGGTGGCGAGCTTCCCGACCTCGTCCCGGCTCCGCGTCTCCACCCGCACCGAATAGTCGCCCGTCTCCATCCGCTTGGCCGCTTCGGCCATGTCCCGGAGCGGCTGGGTCATGCCGCGCGCCATGAGGCGGGCCACGATCAGCGAGATGGTGGCTGCGACGACGCCCACGATGAGGAACTGCCACCACACGCTCTGCAGGAACCCGGTGGTGGCCGAGAGGCGGCCGAGGAATCCCCTCGACGGCGAGCGGATCATCGCGGTGACGGACCCCCCGGCCTCCGTGGGGACCGTGGCGAAGACGTTGGCGCCCACCACGCCCCACCGCGGCGTCTCGACGCGCAGCCGCGGCGTCTCCCCGAGGTCGGTCCCGCGGACCTCGGTGGACCCGTCCGGATCGAGGATGACGACCATCGTCCCGGCCGGCACCGAGTCCAGGCCGCCTACGGCCGCCTGCCGCGCGATGCTGAGCGCGTCGATCGCCTCGGAATCGCGGGGCGAGTTCCGCAGGGCGAACCCGATCAGCATGTAGCTGATGGCGAGCGCGAGCCCGACGGCGATCACGACCGTCGA
>JBOGVD010000025.1:0-5429 GCA_050696355.1 Actinomycetota bacterium | reverse complement strand
CCCACGTCACGGCGTCGGCCGGCGGCGGGCCGAGCGCCGCCAGGGCGGCGGCCAGCGCCTCCCCCACGCCGCGCCAGCCAGAGAACTTCAACCGATGGACCGCCTCCCGGGCGGGACCGCGGTAGGCGAACGCCGCGCGGGCGGTGGCGATCGGCGCGGGAGGACAGTCCCGGCACCGATCGACGTCGGTGGCCGACGGTCGGCCGCAGCGACGGCACCACGGCGGGGTCAAGGGGACGAGATCCCGCGTGCAGGACTCGCAGAACGGCCACGGGCCGGCGCCGCACCCGGCGCATGGCCGTGGGAACAGGATGTCGACGGCTCGGCTCAGCACGGCGGCACGCTACGGCGTGCCGCCGACACGGATCAGGGCAATCGGACCTCCACCAGGTCGTCGGCGCCCCGGACCGAGATCGTCACGAGGGCGTGGGCCTTGAGCACCGGGTACGCGACCACGGTCCCGGTCCCGGAGCCCTCGTCGAAGGTCGCGTCGAGGACGGGGAGGCGACGGCCGTCGGCGGCGAGGCCGATCGTGGTCTCGGGTCCTTCGTACCGGAGCTCCACGGAGTCCCCTCGGCACTCCAGCACATCGAGCCGCACCTTCCCGTCGCCGGTGACGACGGACGCTCCCACGCGCACGGTCTCCCGACGCGTCGCGCCCCTCGGCCAGGCGACGGCGAAGCGCGCCCCCGGGCGCACCGTCTCCGGTGCGCCGTCGATCGCGACCTCGCATTCGATCGCGTACCAGCCGGGCGTGCGCTCGGCGATCGCGAACTCGAACGGCACGAACAGGTCCCGATTCGGCGCGACCTCGAGCGTCGACGCCGTGATACCCATCGGGACGGACCCATGGCCCGCGAGCTCGACGGCCCGCGCGTCGTCGAGCCGGACCTGATGCGGGTCCCCGTCGGCGCCTCGCATCACGAGCGAGCCCTTGAGCGATGCCGGGAAGCGTTCGAAGTGCGCCCGGATGCTGACCGCCTGCTCCAGGGTTACGTGCCCTCCTCCCAGCTGCGCAGGTATGTCTCCTGTTCGGGGGTGAGGGTGTCGATGTCCACGCCCATGCCCCGCAGCTTGAGCCGGGCGACCTCCTCGTCGATGTCCGTCGGGACCGGGTAGACCTTCGCCTCGAGATCCGCGTGGTGCTTCACGAGCCACTCGACGCAGAGCGCCTGGTTCGCGAACGACATGTCCATCACCGCGGCCGGATGGCCCTCGGCGGCGGCGAGGTTCACGAGCCTGCCTTCGCCGAGCAGGTTGAGTCGGCGGCCGTCGGCGAGCGTGTGCTCGTCCACGAACTCCCGGATCCGTCGCACCCGCCCCTCCGAGAGCCTCGCCAGCGCCGGCTTGTCGATCTCCACGTCGAAGTGCCCGGCGTTCGCGAGGATCGCGCCGTCCTTCATCCGCTCCAGGTGCTCGCTGCGGATCACGCCCTTGTCGCCGGTCACGGTGACGAACACGTCGCCGACCCGTGACGCTTCGAGCAACGGCATCACCTGGTAGCCCTCCATCACGGCCTCGAGGGCGGCCGTCGGATCCACCTCGGCGACGATCACGTGCGCGCCCATCCCGCGGGCGCGCGAGGCGACCCCTCGCCCGCACATCCCGTACCCGCAGACCACGATCGAGCGGCCGGCGAGGAGCCGGTTCGTCGCGCGCATGATCGCGTCGATCGTCGACTGCCCCGTGCCGAACCGGTTGTCGAACAGGTGCTTGGTGTTGGCGTCGTTCACGCTGACGATGGGGTATCGGAGCGCGCCCCCGGAGGCCATCGCGCGGAGACGGATCACCCCGGTGGTCGTCTCCTCCGTCCCGCCCATGATCTCGCCGATCTGGTCCACGCGCTCCTTGTGCAACACGCTCACCATGTCCGCGCCGTCGTCCATCGTCACGTGCGGGCGGATGTCCAGGCACGCGTTGATGTGCTTGAAGAACATGTCGGTGTCCTCGCCCTTGATCGCGTAGACATCGATCCCGCTCTGCTCGACCAGCGAGGCAGCCACGTCGTCCTGTGTGGAGAGCGGGTTGGACGCGCACAGGGCGACCTCGGCCCCGCCGGCGGCGAGCGTCTCCATGAGGTTCGCCGTCTCCGTGGTGACGTGGAGGCAGGCCGCCACCCGGACGCCCTCGAGCGGCTTCTCCTTCTCGAAGCGGTCCCGGATCTGGGCGATGACCGGCATCTCCCCTGCGGCCCAGTCGATCCTGCCGCGCCCGCCGTCCGCGAGCTCGCTGTTCCTGATGTCGTGTCCCACGTGCTCCCTCTCGGTCAGAAGGCGTCGGCGAGCCCGGCCACCACCCGGCCGATCGCCTCCGCCGCCGTCTTCGACGCGCGCAGGACCTCCTCGTGCGAGACGGCGCCGCCCGCGGCATTCGTGACGAAGCTTAGTCCGAGGACGCGCATGCCCAGCGCCCGGGCGGCCACCGCTTCAGGCACCGTCGACATGCCGACCACCGTGGCCCCCATCCGGCGGAGCATCTCCGTTTCCGCGGGGGTCTCGTACGCCGGCCCCGCCACCGCCGCGTACACACCTTCCGCGACGTCGCCCCCGTGGTCCCGCAGGATCGCGAGCGCGGCCTCGGACAGAGCGGCGTCGTACACGCCCGAGACGTCGACGAAGGCCGGGGAGCCGTCCGGGTAGCGCCAGCCGGCCAGCGGGTTGGTGCCCATCAGGTTGAGATGGTCTCGGACCACGACCATCGACGCGCCAGGGAGCGACGGGTCGAGACCGCCCACGGCGGCCGACAGCACCATCGTCCGCGCGCCGAGGCCGTGGGACACGCGAGAGGTGATCGACGCCAGCGGCATCGGGTGGCCCTCGTAGAGGTGGATCCGGCCCTGGAAGATCGCGACCGGGCGGTCACCGATCGTCCCCAGCCAGAGCTTCCCCGCATGCCCGGGAACGGTCGGCGGGGGGAAGCCCGGGAGGTCCGTGTAGCGGAGCTCGAGCGGTTCGCCCGAGCCGGCGCGCTCCCACGCGACCGAGATCGCGTCGCCGAGCCCGGAGCCCAGGACGACGCCCACGACCGGCTCGAGATCCGTGCGCTCTCGGATCGTCCGGACGATCGTCTCGGGGACGCCGTCGCCGGGGGACGGGACGCGGGGTTCGGTCACGTGGCGAGCGCGGCCTTCAGGCGCGTGAGCACGTCCACCGGTGTGGGATCGACGCCCTTGCGGATGCCGACGTACGCGCTCGTGAAGTCGCCGAGGGCGACGAGCGACGCCAACCGGGCGAGCGCGGCCCGGCCCGTCGCCCACACCTCGTGCACCTGGGCGCCCGCGTCCGCCGCGATCTCGAGGGAGAGCGGGAAGCGCATGGCGATCTCCGGGTCCTCGGCCTCGTGGCGGAGCGCGATCACCGCGTGTGCGCTGCCGAACGGCTCGGTCCATCCGACAACCTCGTTGTGGTCCAGCTCGGACATCGAGGACCACCACGCGGGCACCTTGCCGTTCTCGTTCATCTGCGTCTTCCAGCGGGCCGCCGCCGTGGCTCCGATCCCCTCCGCGCCCCAGAGCACGGGGATACGGTCGCCGATCGCCTCCGCCAGGCGCTTCGCCGGGTTGTCGAGGGTGGGCACGTCGGGGCCGCAGGCAGCGGCCCGCGCGTCCACCTCGTCCGCCGCCTCCCCGACGTCGTCGGCGAGGGGCGGCAGCAGCCCGGCGGCTTCCAGCGCGCCGAGCGCCGTGAACGCGAGCCAGCCGAGCGCGGCGCGCGGCTGGAACCCGCCGGGCACCCGGACCACCGGGATCCCGGCCTCGGCGGCCTCGTGTGCGATCGTGCCGCCCGAGGTGACCACGACCGAACGGCAGCCGCGCTTCACCGCTTCGCGGAACGCGGCCAGTGTCTCGGACGTGTTCCCCGAGTAGGACGACGCGAGCACGAGGGCATGCGGCCCGGCGTGCTCCGGGAGCTCCGGCGAGCGGTTCACCTCGACGGGCACGCCGAGCCGGTCGCGGAACACCGCTCGCACCACGTCTCCGGCGACGGCGGATCCCCCCATCCCGCAGCACACGACGCTGCGCACGTCCGTGAGGTCGGGGAGGCCGTTCGCCCGGACTCCGTGGGCGTATCCCTCGCGACCGTGGGCACCGAGCTCACCGATCACGGCGAGCATGCCGCCGGGGTCGGTGCGCTGCACGGCCCCGCGGTCGTCCAGGTCGAGCGTCATACCTTCGTGGATCCCGAGGTACCCCCCGGCTTCTCGGCCTCGTCGATCAACATCACCGGGATCCCGTCCCGGACCGGATACCGGTACCCGCACGTGCGACACACGATCACCTGTTCGTCCTCGTGATAGTCCACGTCCCCGCGATCGTGCGGGCACACGAGGATCTCCAGCAGCTCTGCATCGAGGGTCACGACCTCTTCCTCTCTTCCCTCTCTTCCGGTCCCCTGATCAACGCGAGGAGCTCCTCGGTCTTCGCGACCAGGAGCTCGTCGGTCTTCGCCTCCACGTTCAGCCGCAACAGCGGCTCCGTGTTCGACGGCCGGACGTTGCACCACCAATCGTCGAACTCTACCGTCAGGCCGTCGAGCCGGTCCTGGCGCCCGTCGCTCATCACCGCCGCGATCTCCTCGATGAGGGCTCGAGGATCGTCGACGCGGGAGTTGATCTCGCCGGACGCCCGATAGCGGCGGAACGGCGCCAGGAGATGCGACAGCGGCTCCGCGGACGCCGACAGCTCCCCCAGGGCGATCACCGCGGCGATCAGACCGGAGTCGGCGCCGTAGTTGTCCCGGAAGTAGTAGTGGCCGGAGTGCTCGCCGCCGAACACCGCCCCGGTCTCGGCCATGACCTGTTTGATGAACGAATGGCCCACGCGGGTGCGGATCGGGACGCCCCCGTGCTCCTGGATGACCTCGGGGACCGTCCAGGAGCAGATCACGTTGTGGACGACCTTCCCGCCCCGCTCGCGATCGAGCATCGAGGCGGCGACGAGCGCCGTGAGGATCGAGCCGCTCACGTCCTCGGCCCGCTCGTCCACCAGGAAGACCCGATCCGCGTCGCCGTCGAACGCCATGCCGACGTCCGCACCGTCCTCGAGGACGCTCCGCTTCAGCTCTCGCTGGTTCTCGGGATCGATCGGATCGGCCGGATGATTCGGGAACGTCCCGTCGAGCTCGGCGTAGAGGTGATGCAGGGTGACCGGGAGCCGTTCCATCACGGCCGGCACGACGAGTCCCCCCATGCCGTTGGCGGTGTCGACCGCCACCGTCAGCGGCCGCATCCCCGGGACGTCGGTGAACGTGAGCACGTGGTCGACGTAGGCGTCCAGGACGTCACGCTGCCGGACGGAGCCTCGTCCGGTGCCGAGGACCGCATCGCCTTGCTCCGTCAACGCACGGATCTCCCGGAGTCCCGACTCCTCGCCCACCGGCTTCGCTCCCGCCAGACAGAACTTCAAGCCGTTGTACTCCTTCGGGTTGTGG
>JBOGVD010000024.1:0-7592 GCA_050696355.1 Actinomycetota bacterium | reverse complement strand
AGACCGAAGGGCTCGTGGTCTTCGAGCCCGACCTGGACCGGGGGCTGCAGCGGTGCGAGGACGCGTTGCTCTCCGCCCCCAGCCTGGACGAGGCGCGCCGGGAGCACCCCGCCGCCGCCGGCCCCGATTCACTGCCACCGGGCCTCGCCGCCCACCTCGAGCGCGTCTCGGTGCCCGCCGGCACGGTCCTGCTCCACCAGGACGATCCGCCGGGCGATATCTACGTGCTCGAGTCCGGACGCCTGGGCATCGAGACCACGACACCCGAGGGCACGCGGCTGCGGCTGCGGACGCTCCGCCCCGGCGTCGTCGTGGGCGAGATCACGCTCTACACCGACGTCCCGCGCACGGCCGACGTGGTGGCCGAGGTCCCCTCCGTGGTCCTGCGCATCGGCCGGGGATCGATCGAGCGGCTCGAGCGAGAGGAGCCGGAGCTCGCCGCGGCGCTGCACCGGTGGCTCGCCACGACCCTGGCGGAGCGACTGACCGACACGCTCGGAGCCGTGGACGCACTGCTCGACTGAGCGGGTTCGGTCTTGCTGCTGGATACCGTTCGTAGGGGAATAACGTATTTGACTCACCCCGCTAGACACTGGCCCCCTCACGAATGACAACGACCGGATTTGGGGCCACACACTCGTCGGTGTGGGGGTGTATACTCCGGTGCCATGGAGGACGACCTGAAGCCAGCACTCGAAGCGGCGCTCCAAGAGGCCCGCACCAAGCTGACCCGAGCCGAGGGTCGCCGGCAGGCGCTGGCGGACGAGATCAGCAATCTTCAAGAGGAGGTCCGCGGCCTTGAACTGGCCCTTGCTCGTCGGAAGGGCGGGTCCTCCACCGGTTCGCCCGCATCGAACGGATGGGGCAAGCTCTCGCGGACAGGAGCGGTCGAACGGCTCCTTCGAGAGACCGGGAAGCCGATGGGTCCTTCGGAGATCAGTCGAGCCCTCAACGAGCGTGGCCGTCCGAACGACAACGCGCACTACGTGTCCGCCGCGCTGTCGTACCTCAAGACTCGGAAGGTCGTCGTGTCCGCCGGGAATGGTCGGTGGAGGCCCAGGGAGACCGAGCCCAAGGCGAATCTCCCGATGGATCGGCCGACGCCGCTCGGACTGCGCGAGATGGATCAAATCGTCGCCGCTGACGCGGAGAAGCGAGCCGCCAGCGGGTAGGAGGATTCCGGTTGAGGTCCCCGGGTTGTCTACCCGGCAGGGCCTTAGCACTCGCCGGAATGCACGGGAGGCCGGGACCAAGTGCGGTCCCGGCCTCTCCACACCGCAGCCAGACTATACATCGACTCCGACGTAGCCTGAGTGAAGCTCCCTCGTCAAGGGTGCTACGCTTCTCTGCATGGCGAAGAAGTCGAAGGACCCTGCGAATGGCCAGGTCAGCAAGGGTGAGAATCCCGAGCTTGAGCGGTTCGAATCCCTAGCGAGGCGGCTCATCTCCGTTCCCAAGAAGGAGATCGACCAGAAGCGGGACGAGGCCAAGAAGCCCGCCTAGCTCCGCCCGGTGAGCTGATCGTAGGTCAGCCGTCGCCCCGCTACCCGAGCAACCATTGTCACGAACCTTCCGAGATCGTTGTCCTTTCGGGCGTTGAACCGGAAGACCTGCTCATCCAAGTACCGGAACAGGTGGAACGGCTCCACGCTGACGTAGGTGCCCTTGAGACCCCTCTTGAGGAGACTCCAGAAGTTCTCCAGGCTGTTCGTGTGAACGCGACCATCCACGTACCGGACAGCGTGATCCACGAACTCATGCGCGTACTCGGCGTTCAGCTCCTGGTAGGCGTAGGCCGCGTCCGAGTAGATCGCGGACCCGGCTTCGACGTTCGCACGGACGAGACCCTGGAGCGTTGCTTTCTTGGTGTCCGGCACAACCGTGGCGCGCACCTCTCCATCCCGGACCAGCATCCCCATGACGGCGGTCTTGTTCGCAGTGGAACCACCCGTCCCGGTGATCTTGCGACGGCGCTCGTCCCGGTGCATGAACTTGGCCTTGCCTCCCACGAAGGTCTCATCCACTTCGACCTCGCCGGTCATCTTGTCGAAGGTCTTGGTCTCCATGGCGAGCCGGATACGGTGAAGGACGAACCACGCCGACTTCTGAGTGAGTCCAATGCTTCGACTCAGCTCGTAGGAGCTGATGCCGTTCTTGGCGTTGGCGATCATCCAGATCGACGTGAGCCACTTGTCCAGTGGAATCGGGGAGTCCTCGAAGATCGAGCCGACCTTGACCGAGAACTGGCGTTTGCATGACCTGCACTTCCAGAGTCGTCGGGTCGTGAGATAGGAGTGCTCGGTGCCCTCGCAGCGAGGACACACAGGCCCGTCCGGCCACCTGAGCGCAGCTACGAAGTCGTTGCTCACGTCCGGGTCCGCGAAGTAGCGGATCGCCTGCATGAGGGTGGTCGGAGGGCTCTGTTTCGTGCTCACAGGGTGAGTGTACTACTTAGCCCTAGGTGAGTCAAGTCTGTTATTACCGTTCGTAGACTCGGGGCGTGGCGACCTACTCCGTCAACAAGCGCGCTGTCGCGCACGCGAAGCGGCTGATCGATGCCCACCAGTACGTGCTCGACAGCGAGTGGGGGGAGGCTCAGCCGAAGGCCGCCGACGAGAACGCCTTCCTGGAGTCGCACTCCTGGGAGGAGTACGCCGAGTGGTACCTGGGACTGACGGACGGTGCGAGCGAGGACACGAAGGCCAGGTACGGCTTCGTCTACGGCGACTTCCGTCGCGTTCATCGGACGGGTTTGATCGCTTGCCAGTACCGCGCCGCGGAGTGGCGACACAAGGAGGTCGAGCTCGCCGCACACGATCTGCTGCAACACCTCGACAGCACGCGGGCATGAGTCCTCGCCGGGCGCGGTCCGGTCGGAGGGCGGCCGGTCCGGGTTGCCGTTGCGCCCGACCGGGAGGACGCTCGATGTGATCGGCCGCTGCGATGAGGAGGTCTAGGGATGCCGGAAGACGGGACGGTCAACGTTCGCTACATGGTCGATGACGTCGATGAGGCGATCGCGTTCTACACGGAGCTGCTCGGGTTCGAGCTCCTGACGAACGCGTCGCCTGCCTTCGCGGATGTGCGGCGCGGGAACCTGCGCTTGCTGCTGGCCGGGCCGACCAGCTCGGCGGGACGTCCGATGCCCGATGGCACGAAACCGGGACCGGGCGGGTGGAACCGGATCCACTTCATCGTCGACGACATCGACGCAGAGGTCGGCCATCTGCGCGATGAGGGCGCCAGGTTCCGCAACGACGTCGTCGAGGGTCCGGGCGGCAAGCAGATCCTGCTCGAGGATCCGTCCGGCAACGTCGTGGAGCTGTTCCAGCCCGCCGGCCGATAGCCGATCGAACCGGGCCCGGATACGGGTTCACAACGTCCCACGACCCAGTCGCCAGAGGGAACCTAGCTCAGGGTGAAGTCGGTGTCCGCTTCGATGGCGGCGAGCCGCGAGCGGATCCTTTCGACCAACGGGAGGACGCCCTTGCGCTCGACCTCCCCGAGCGCCTCGCGGAGCGGTGCAACCGCCTCGTCCGCCCTGCCGGAGAGTTGGAGCACCTCGGCGAGATCCGACAGGGCCTCCGCGCGATTCTCCACGAAATCGGAGCCCTCCATCATCGCGACCGCCTCCTCGACGAGCGCGATCGCCGGCTCGAACTCACCTCGTCGGGCGAGCAGCTTCGCTCGGACGCCTCGCCAGGGGACCTGCGTCGAGATGTCTTCGGAGGCTCCGGATCGTTGGGCGAAGCCGGCCATCTCCTCGGCTTCCTCCAGCCGTCCCTGTTCGTAGAGGACCTGACCGAGCTCGGCAGCCTGCGACGAGAGGAACCCGAGGTCGCCCACCGAACGGAGCGCCTCGATCCCCAGCCGGAACTCACGTTCGGCGGCCGTGAGGTCGCCCGCGAGCATCTCGATGTAGCCGGCGGCGTATCTCGTGCCGCCGGCCCACAGCGTCATCCCGAGGTCTTCGAGGATCGCGTAACCGCGTAGATAGAGGCGCCGTCCGTCGTCGGATCTTCCCAGCATCGCGAGCGCCATCGCCTCGTGGATCGCCGCGATCGCCTCGAGCTTCCGATCACGTGACTTGCGCGCGATGATCCCGTGGATCGTCTCGATCGCTCTTTCGGGGCCGATCCGGCCGAGCACCGTCGCGCTGATCAGCCAGCTCAGGGCCTCCGACGTGCCGATCGGGTCCGCTGCCCGCTCCGCGTGTTCGGCCGCCCGCTCGAAGCTGGTGAACATGCCCTCGCCGTCGCCATGGATGAGCGCTACGTGGCCGGCCGCCGTCCAGGCGATCGCGAGTCCCTCGTCGTCATCGAGCCCCTCCAGGATCGGGATCGCCTCGCGGACGAGTCGATCGAGCTCGTCCGTCGCTCCTTCCGGGTCGAAGCTGATCCTGAACGTCGCGCCCTGCAGCCGAGCGTGCATCTCGATGCGATCGTCACCGAGACGGACGGCCAGCGCGCGAGCCTCCTCGAAGGTGCGTGCCGCACGGGAAGAGTCCCCCGCCCCGGCGACCGCTTCTCCGAACCGGACCAACAGATCGGCTCGGGTCGGATCGTCCGGGGGCAGGAGCGTGATCGCCCGCTCGAGCAGGCTGACGGCGGCGCGGAGGTCCCCGCGGGCAGAGGCTCGCCGACCGGCGGAGGCGAGCCTGCGCGCGGCCTCGGCGGCCAGCGCCCGCAACGCGTCGTCGGCCGGTCCCAGCTCCGCTCGGAGACCCGCGGCCTGCTCCAGATGGTAGGCGAGGACGTCCTCGAACTCCGCGACGCGGTCACCGGCCGCTCGTTCGACCCACCGCGCGTGGCGTTCGTGGAGGTCGCTGCGCCGTGCCTTCGACAGCCGGCCGTAGGCGGCTTCACGGACCAGCGCGTGTCGGAAGCTGAAGGCCTCGCCCCCTCCGAACTGCGCGGGCACGGGGTCGATCAGACCGCGTCGTACCAGCGACAGCAGGTCGTGGCCGACCTGCGCCGGCGGCACACCGTCGGAGAGCGCGGTCACGCTGCTCCAATGGAAGACGCGGCCCTCGACGGATCCGCGCTCGAGGACGTCGCGCTCGCTCGGCGCGATGCGCTCGATCCTCGCATCCAGGATGCCGGTGATCGTGGGCGGGACCGACAGGCTCGACAGATCGTCCGCCGCCACCCATGCATCGCCGGCGCGCCGCAGGTGTCCCTCGTCCATCAGCATCCCCACGAGCTGCTCGAGGAACAGCGGGTTCCCCTCCGCCGCCTCGACGATCTCCTTCGCCTCCGCCGGAAGCGTGGACGAACCGATCAGGTTCGCGGTCAGCTGGTCGGATTCGTCCTCCGAGAGCGGAGCGAGCTCCAGCGAAACCGCACGTCGCGTCACCGTTCCCCAATCCGCCCGGTCCTCGAGGAGATCCGGCCGGGCCGTGCAGAGCAGGATGATCGGTGAGCCGCTCGACCACGCCGCCACGTGCTCGATCAGGTCCCGCAGGGCCGGCTCCGCCCAGTGGATGTCCTCGAAGACCGAGACGAGCGGGCGCGACGCCGCGAGCGCCTCGAACAGCCTCCGGACCGCCCAGTGGGTCTCCTCGGGCGCCGCGCTCGCTCCGGCGAGCCCGAGGAACTCCGCGAGCCGCTCCACCACGATCGGCGCGTCGAGGGAGTCCTCGAGCAGCCGCGCGATCTTCGAGCGCACCTCGTCCGACGTGTCCGTCTCGCGGACCCCGGCCACGGTCGTGAGGATCTCGACGACCGGCCAGTACGTGATCCCGTCTCCGTAGGAGAGGCAGCGGCCGTGGACCACGGTCGCGTTGTCTGCGTGCAGCCGAGCGAACTCGTCGACGAGCCGCGATTTCCCCACGCCGGGCGTGCCGATCACCGTGGCGAGCACCGGCGCCCGGTCCAGGACCGCCCGGTCCAGGGCGTCGTCGAGCGCCACCAGCTCCACCTTCCGACCGACGAGCGGAGCGTCCAGGTGCCGGGCGACTCCGGCCGCACCCGGCGCCACCCCGCGCAGGTCGTACGCCACGATGGGTTCGGCCTTGCCCTTCACCGCCAACGGCTCCACGCTGTCGACGGTCACCGCGTCGCGAACGAGCACGTAGGTCGCGTCGCCGATCAGGATCTGCCCCGCCGCCGCCGCTTCCTCGAGCCGGGCCGCGACGTTCACCGCGTCACCAGTGATGAGCGTGGTCCCGCCGGGCGCGTCGCCTGCACCGGCGACGACCTCGCCGGTGTTGACGCCGATCCTCGATGCGATCGAGACGCCATGATCGCGTTCGAGCTCTTCGTTGAGCCCGCGAAGGGCCTCCCGCATCTCCGCGGCGGCACGGACGGCGCGCAGCGCGTCGTCCTCGTGCACCGAGGGGACGCCGAACACCGCCATCACGGCGTCGCCGATGAACTTCTCCACGGTCCCACCGTGCTTCTCGAGGATCGAGCGCATCTCCTCGAAGTAGCGCGTCATCACCCGGCGAAGCGTCTCCGGATCGAGCTGCTCGCCCATCGAGGTCGACCCGGAGACGTCGCAGAACACGACGGTGACGGTCTTTCGGACCTCGTGGACCATCATGGGAAGCCTAGGACGGTGCGGGTATGAAGTCGTGCCGGCGAGGGCCGGCGGCCGTGAAGTTCGCGCTCGATCCGACCACGTCGACCTCGACCTTCTCGAAGGACTCCTCCAGGATCTGGCGGAGGCCCTCGGCGGTGTCCTCTAGGTTGTCGAAGGAGCCTTCCCGGTTGAAGGCGCGCAGGACCGCCCGAGCCTGCGGCGTATGTCGTTCGGCGAGGCCGAGGACGGTGCCGCCGAACAGGACGCCCTCGGGGCCCAGGACATCGGCGATGTTCCGGATCGCCACGGCCTTGTTCGACTGGGGTCCGCGCAGGCAGTGGAGCACGAAGCTGAGTGCCGCCGAGTCGAACCGGCCATCGACGGGCAAGGGCTTCATCACGTCTGCCTCGACGGTTTCGGGGTGCATGGCCGCCAGCCTGCGGGACGAGCGGGCGAGCACGTTCGGGTTCGGATCCAGCAGGGTGATCTCGGTCCCGGCCGGCGGCGCGGCCTTCTCGAGGAAGTACCCTGTGCCGGGGCCGACGTCGAGGTGCCTGCGACCGAGGTGCCGGCGATAGCGTTCGACGACCGGCGGGATCGGAGTTCGCCAGACCGCACGAGCCATGAAGCCGAGCACGAACGGGTCGTAGATCGCGAGGAGGAAACGGTTGTAGCCGGATTGCCCCTTGTATGAAGGATCGTCGCGATCCATCTTCGCCTCGCCTTCCCCGTGAGGGAGCCTATCCGAGCCGTTCGTCCTCGCGAAGGGCCCCGTGAGCGACGAGCGGTGTGATGGCCCGGGGCGGGTCACGCGCCTGTACGGGATCGCCACTTCGCGCTACGGTGCGCGCATCGATGTGGTATCGACTCGACCTTCGCGTTCGGGCGGATGTGGACGACGAGGCCTTGCACGAGATCCCGCTCCTCGCCAACACCTACGCGATCGTCGACGAGGTGCAGGCCACGCGTGATGCCGAGAGCGGGGACCCTCGCTTCACGGCCAGGATCGATGCTCCCAACGCGCAGGCGGCGCTCAGTGCCGTGCTCACCGTGATCGCCCAGACATCCGG
>JBOGVD010000023.1:0-35772 GCA_050696355.1 Actinomycetota bacterium | reverse complement strand
GGCGAGGTGCCGGCGCACCGGGGGGAGCGGCAGCTCGAGCGACCCGGCGCGCGTCGCGGCGTCGGCGTCGCCCGCCGCCAGGACGCCGGCGATCCGGAGTCGCTCGGGATCGGCCAGCGCTCGAAGGATGTCGTTCGGATGCTCGGTCATGTCGGTCCTCTTCCCTACCATGATGCGATGCTCCTCACGGACCCGCAGCGCCGGACGCTCGACCGGCTGATCGGCGTCGGGGACCGGCCGGTCTTCGCTCCGGACCTCCGCCAGCGGCTCGTCGATCGGATCGAGGGAGCGGCGCGCGAGCTCGAGCTGGGGGAGCCGTTGTGGCTCGGGAAGGAAGCCCTGAACCAGCTCGAGCGGTGCGAGGGCCGCTTCGCGGCACGGCTCGGCGGGGAGGATCCGCCCTTCGAGCATTCCGTCAACACGGCCGCCGGCGTTCTCGTGCACAAGGCGATCGAGGTCGACATCGGCGCCCGCGACGGGTTCGGCGCCCACGCCGTCGCCGTCACGGCCGCGGACCGGCTCGCCGAGCGCGAGGAGCGGTTCGCCGAGTACTGGCGCGGGCGAACGGGTCCGGAACAGGACGAGCTCCTGATGGAGGTCGTCCGGAAGGTGACCCTGTTCCAGGGCTCCTTCCCCCCGCTGCGAGAGCTCCGTCGTGAGATGGCACCGGTGACGGAGCTCCCGGTCAAGGCGCATCTGCTGGGCGGCGACCTGACCCTGTCGGGCAAGATCGACCTGGTGCTCGGCGTCCCGGATCGGTTGGAGCCGAGCCGGGCCACCCGGCTCGCGGTCGACCTGAAGACCGGCGGCGCCTGGCCCGAGTACGCGGAGGACATGCGCTTCTACGCGCTGCTGATGACGTTCCGGTTCGGCGTCCCGCCCTACCGCGTCGCGTCGTTGTTCCTCGATTCGGGAGAGTGGCAGGCCGAGGAGGTCGATGAGGAGACCCTCTTCCACGCGGCGGACCGGGTCGTCGCGGCGGCCAGGACCGCCGGCTCGCTCCTCGGAGGGCGCGAGCCGACCCTCTCGCCGGGGACGTGGTGCGGCTGGTGCCCGCGAGCGTTCGTCTGCCCCAGCGCGGAGCCGCGTCCCGCCTAGTTGAGGGTCGGGTCCACCGGCATCGTCGCGAGGAGCCGGTAGTCGGGACCCAGGCGTTCCACGGCCGTGGACCACAGGTTCTCGGGATCGTCCGTGAACACGTCGTTCGGCACCGCCGGTGTCGGGTGCCAGGAGTCCTCCGCCATCTCCGCCTCGAGCTGCCTGGCGCTCCAGCCCGCGTAGCCGGCGAAGACACGAGCTCGACGGAGCCCGCCCAGCGACTCGGTGTCGCTCTCTTCGGGCAGGAAGCCGATCGTGTCGAGCGCGAGGACACCGGCGCGATCCGGCTCCTCGAAGTCGGCGAGCACGACGGCCGCTTCCGGTTGCACCGGCCCGCCGCGGAAGAGCGGCTCGCCCGGCCGGACCAGGGGGGAGAGTGGCGGCGCGGCTTCCTCGACCGTGGTCGCGAGCGGTTGGTTCAACACGACCCCCACCGCGCCCTCGTCGTCGTGGTGGCCGATCAGCACGACCGTGCGCCGGAAGTTCGGATCCCACAGGCCGGAGCCCGCCACCAGCAGGTGCCCCCGCAGACTGTCCATGGAGACATCGTCCCAGGGTGGGCAACGGACCGCTTCCCCGTTGCTAGGGTTCGGCAGGCCCCACGGAAGGACCCATGGCGAAGGACCTGTACGACATCGGAGACCGCCCACCTCTCGGCGAGGTGCCGGCTCGGATGCACGCTCAGCTCGTCCGTCCGGACGCGTACGGCGAGCCACGGGACGCGATCCACGACGAGGTGATCGAGGTCCCCGAGCTCGGACCCTCGGATGCACTCGTCCTCGTCATGGCGGCGGGGGTGAACTTCAACAACGTCTGGGCGGCCCGGGGTGTGCCCGTCGACGTGACGAAGACCCAGGCGCGGTGGGGAGAGCCGACCGATTTCCACATCGTGGGATCCGACGCGTCGGGCATCGTGTTCGCCGTCGGATCGGACGTGACCGGCCTCGCGGTGGGCGACGAGGTCGTCGTCCACGCCGCTCAGTGGGACCCGGAGGACCCGCACGTGACCGGCGGGCAGGATCCCGGACTGGCCCCGAGCTTCCGCGTGTGGGGCTATGACACGTGCTGGGGCTCGATGGCCCAGTTCACGAAGGTGCAGGCGCACCAGTGCCTCCCGAAGGCCGAGGGGCTCACGTGGGAGGCGGCGGCGGCCCCGACCCTGACCGGCTCGACCGCCTACCGCATGCTCCACGGCTGGCCGCCCCACACCGTGCAGCCGGGCGACGTCGTGCTCGTGTGGGGCGGCGCCGGCGGCCTCGGGTCGCTCGCGATCCAGCTGGTCGCGCTCGCGGGAGGGCGAGCGGTGGCGGTCGTTTCTTCCGAGGAGAAGGCGGCGTACTGCCGGGCGCTGGGCGCGGTCGGCGTCGTGAACCGGAAGGACTTCTCGCATTGGGGCGTGCCTCCCGCGTGGGACTCCCCGGAGTGGAAGGCGTGGTTCGACGGCGCCAAGGCGTTCGGCAAGGCGATCTGGGACGCGGTGGGGGACAAGGTCAGCCCGAAGATCGTGTTCGAGCACCCCGGCCAGGAGACGATCCCCACCTCCACCTTCGTGTGCGATCGGGGCGGGATGATCGTCATCTGCGCGGGCACGACGGGCTACGACACGATGGTCGACGTTCGCTACCTCTGGTACCTGCAGAAGCGGTACCAGGGCTCCCACCTGTTCAACGACGATCAGGCCGCGGCGTTCAACGACCTCGTGCGGGAGGGGAAGATCCGCCCGACGCTCGGCCACACCTACGACTACGAGGAGGCCGCCCTGGTGCACCAGCTGATGGCGGACGGGGAGCTCCCCGAAGGGAACGTGGCCGTGCTGGTCAACGCCCGGCGGTCCGGTTCGCCGAACGCGGCGTCGTAGCGTCTGCCTCCGAGCGTTCGTCGACCGGCTGGCCCGTCAGGGAACCTGGACGAGCTCGACGAGCACGCCCTCCATGTCCGTGGGGTGGACGAACGCGATCAGGGTGCCGCGGGAGCCGCGCCGCGGCGATTCGTCGATCATGCGGACGCCGTCCTCGCGGAGACGGGCCAGCGCCGCCGCCACGTCATCCACCCGATAGGCGACGTGATGCACGCCGGGCCCACGCTTCGCGAGGAAGGTGCCGACGGGCGTCTCGGGGCCGAGCGCGCCGAGCAGCTGGATGAACGAGGTGCCGACCGGGAACAGGACCTCCTCCACCCCCTGGTCGACGACCCGCTCTCGGTGGGTCGGCTCCACGCCGAGGTGCCGCCGGTACCGCCCGACCGCGTCGTCGAGATCCTCCACGGCGATCCCCACGTGGTCGATGTCGAGGATCATCGCTTCTTCCGCGTGCCGGGCTGCATGCGCGCGATCAGCTCCTGCGCCGCCCCCACGTGGTACAGGCGCAACGTGAGGGCCCGCGCGACCGCCGCCACCCCCTGAGCCCGCAGGTCGTCCTCCGGCTTCGCCCCGTCCACGTGCGGCGCTCGCAGCACGTAGAACTCCACCAGGTCCAGGAACTGGGCGAGCGACGGGGTGAGGCCGCCCCGCTCATAGGCGTAGATCGTCTGGCGAGAGGAGGGCGCGTCCTTCACGGCCGCGGCGGCGTCGACGGACCGGTAGCCCGCGGCTCGCCGAAGCTCACGGAGGAGCGCCCCCACGACCCGCCGGTCCTCCGCGCTGATAGGGGGCTGCTTCGTGCGGGCCACGGCCGCACGATATCGGACCGACCCGAGACTTTCGGCCGATGTAGCTCATCCCCCAGATGGGGCCGAAGGTCGGATTCACGGGGGAGAGCGGGGGGTATACCGTCGTGCGGGTAGGTCGGTGGACGCACGAGCCGTCATGATGTCGGAGGAACGGTGACCGAGGAGACCCACAGCGCAGCGGCAGCGGCCTTGATCGCAGGCTCGAGCACGCTGCGGGCAGGCCGGGCCGACGTGTTCCGACAGCGAGAACGGACGAAGCGCAGGCGCCTCCTGCGCGCGATCGTCCTGATCACGGCGCTCGACGCATACCTCTGGTGGCGGTACTCCACGGGCCGCCCGCTCCGCCTGCCGAGCATCCCGGACGGGTTCCCCTGGGAGGTCTATCTGCCGGCGATGCTCCTCATCGTCGCCATCGGGCTGATGGTGGCGATGCCGCTGCTCTCCGGGCGGTCTCCGCACATCACCGTCTACCCGGAGCAGGTCGAGGTGGGTCTCACGGACCTCAAGGGTCTCGACACGCAGGTCGACGAGGTCGTGCGCACGCTCGACGTGTTCCTCGGCTACGGGACGTTCCGCGACGAGCTCGGGGGGACGCCGCGCCGCGGGATCCTGTTCGAAGGACCACCCGGAACCGGCAAGACGTACCTCGCGAAGGCGATGGCGAAGCAGGCGGGCGTCCCGTTCCTCTTCATCTCGGCGACGGCGCTCCAGTCGATGTGGTTCGGCATGACCGCGTACCGGATCCGCTCGTTCTTCAAGGCGCTCCGCAAGACCGCGCGCAGGGAAGGGGGCGCGATCGGCTTCATCGAGGAGATCGATGCGATCGCGCAGTCGCGCGACGGTGTGAGCAGCTCCACCCCGGACGGCATGGAGCGCTCGGTGAGTCGCTTCATGTCGTCCAACACGGGCGGGATGGTCAACGAGCTGCTGATCCAGATGCAGTCCTTCGACCAACCGCGGTTCCGGACGAGGATGCGGGGCAAGCTCCTCGGGTGGCTGAACGGATACCTCCCCGCGAACTGGCAGTTCAAGATGGTGGGGCCCGAGTACCACAACATCCTGCTGATCGCCGCGACGAACCGCGCGGAGTCGCTGGACACCGCCCTGATGCGGCCCGGTCGGTTCGACCGGCGGTTGTACTTCGACGTACCGACCCAGAGCGAGCGCGAGGATCTGGTCGACTACTTCCTCGACCGGAAGAAGCATCACGAGCAGCTGAACGACCCGGCCACGCGGGTGCGGATCGCGCACGAGTGCTTCGGGTACACGCCGGTCATGATCGAGCACCTCTTCGACGAGGCCCTGCTGGTCGCGCTGCGAGGCGGTCGCCGGGAGATGAACTTCGCCGACGTGATGGAGGCGAAGTTCACCGAGGAGATCGGCCTCAAGCAGGCCGTCACCTACACGACGAACGACCGGCGCGCCGTCGCGGTCCACGAGGCCGGGCACGCGACGGTCGCCCACTTCCTCGGGCAGAACCGCCGTCTCGAGGTGCTGTCGATCATCAAGCGGCGCGGGTCGCTCGGACTGCTGGCCCACGGGGACGAAGAGGAGCGGTTCACCCGCAGCCGGACCGAGATCGAATCGGCGATCGCGATCTCCCTCGGCGGTCTCGCCGCCGAGGAGCTCGTCCTGGGCGAGTCCGGCACCGGGCCGGCGAGCGATCTCATGGTGGCCACCCAGCTCGCCGCGCAGATGGTGGGCTCCTTCGGCATGGCGGGGTCCCTCATCTCCTTCGACGCCGTTTCGCACGGCCCTATCGGGGGGGCGAACCTCGTGGCCAAGGTCCTCGCCGACCGGCGAGGGAAGCAGAGCGTGGAGGACATCCTGGCGGCGCAGAAGGAACGGGTCCTCGAGGTGCTCGCGGAGAACCGCGACGTCCATGCTGCGCTCACGCAGGCCCTCGTGGATCGGGACGAGCTCGTCCGCGACGAGATCCTCGAGGTGATCCGGGCCGCGCTCGCGACCAGGAGCTGATCCCTCGGCGCGTCTCCGCGCTTCCGATCGGCCGCCGTAGACTCGATCCGTGAGCCCGCCGACCCGTTCCGTGATCGTCGCAGGCGCGCGGACGCCGATCGGGAGGTTCCGCGGCGCGTTCTCCGGCCTGAAGGCCGTCGACCTGGGCGCGTACGCGATCCGCGCAGCGGTCGAACGGGCCGGGATCGCCGGCGAGCAGATCGACTACGCGATCATCGGCCACGTCCTGCAGGCAGGCGCCGGCCAGATCACCTCGCTCCAGGCGTCGATCGGCGCCGGTCTGCCCAAGGACGTCCCGGCGATCACGGTCAACAAGGTCTGCCTGTCCGGCATGTCCGCGGTGGCGATGGCGGATCAGATGATCCGAGCCGGGGAGATCGAGGTCGCCGTCGCGGGGGGCATGGAGTCGATGACCGATGCGCCGTACGTCCTGCCCCGTGGCCGGGACGGCGCTCGTCTCGGCGACGCCGAGCTGATCGACTCGATGGTGCACGATGGCCTGTGGTCGTCGTTCCGGGACCAGCACATGGGGGAGGGGACCGACGAGGTCAATGCGGAGCTGGGCCTCAGCCGGGACGAGCAGGACGTGTGGGCGGCCCGGTCGCACCACCGTGCGGAGGCGGCGTGGACCGCCGGTCGCATGGCGGAGGAGGTCGTGGCGGTCGAGGTGCCGCAGCGCGGCGGCGCGTCCGTCAGGGTCGACCGGGACGAAGGGATCCGTCCCGACACGACCCCCGAGCAGCTGGCGTCGCTGAAGCCCGCGTTCCGCGCGGACGGGACCATCACCGCGGGCAACGCCTCGCAGATCTCCGACGGTGCGTGCGCGGTCGTCGTGATGAGCGCTGAGAAGGCCGAAGAGCTGGCCGTGCGCCCGCTCGCGGAGATCGTCGCCTACGGGATGTCGTCCGACCGGTACCCATCGCTCCACACGGTCCCGGCGATGGCGCTCGAACGCGCCCTCAAGCGGTCGGGCATGGCCGCCTCCGACCTCGGTCTCTGCGAGATCAACGAGGCCTTCGCGGCGGTGCCGATCCACTCCGCTCGCCTGCTGGGCATCGACGAGGAGATCGTGAACGTGAACGGGGGAGCGGTCGCGCTCGGGCATCCCATCGGCGCGTCCGGGACGAGGGTGATCCTGACGCTGCTCCTGGAGATGCAGCGGCGCGACGTGGAGTTCGGCGGGGCTGCGGTCTGCGGCGGCGGCGGGCAGGGCGATGCCCTCGTCCTGCGGCGGAGCTGACGGCTACTTCGCCTTGCCCTGCGAGAGCTGACGGAGCTCGCGAACGAGCGCCTGTTCCGCGTTGACCCAGTGGTTGGGGTCGTCCTCGACCCCCGGGGGGGCCGCGTCGGTCTCGAAGTCCTCCGTCGCGGGCTCTTCGGATCCCGCTTGCCCGGCCGCCGGCAAGAAGACCTGGAACTCGGAGCCGCCGCCGTCGCGGGGCTCGATCTTCGCCCACCCGCCCTGCACCTCGGCGAGGCGCCGCACCATCGGGCTGAGCGACGTCTCGGAGGTGGTTGCCGCGTCTTCCACGACGATCATCGCCCCGCCTCGCTCGCGAAGGAGGCGGATCGTGATGGTCTTGCCCGCGGCCGACCGGTCGCCCGCGCTCCGCAGCAGCCCCTGCAAGATCTGCTCCGTCCTCGTGCGATCGACGGAGATCGCGACGGGCTCTGCCTCCACGCGGACGTCCTGCTCCGCCTCGATGCCGGACTCGTCCACGATGCGCCGGATCAACGACTCCAGGTCGGTGTTCCGGAGCTCGAGGGCGATCGTGCCCGTGACGAGGGAATCGACGTCGGTCAGATCGCGGATCGTGTTGTCGAGCCGCCGGGCGTTCGCGGTGAGCTGTTGCACGAGCTGCGCCTGCTCCTTGCCGCCGCGCTTGTGCTTCAGCAGCTGGGCGATGCCGATCATGCGGGAGATGGTCTTCTGCGCGTCCATCGACATCTCCTTCACGAACGGCGCCGTCGTGCGGCGGTCATCGGCCGGCTCGGACCCGTCGGCCTCCCGAGGCTCGTGCTTGGCCGGCTGGAGCTCACGCATCTGGTCCGCCATCTGATGTTGCCGGAGCTCCGCCTCGAGCTGCTCGAGGCGTTCCCCATCGAGGGTACCTTGGCGCTCCATCTCGCGCAGACGCTCTTCGGCCGCCATCAGCTTCTCGCTCTGACCGGCCAGCCGTTCCTGCGTCGCCGTCAGCAGTTGGTCCATGTGGGCCCGGCCTTCGTCCTCCGCGACCTCGAGCGCGCGCCTCGCCTCGATCTCTTGGAGGCGTCGGTTCATCTCCGTGTTCGCCAGGGTCGCGGCCTCGAGCTCGACCGCGAGCCGATCTCCCCGTTCGGCGGCGTGCTGCGCTTCCTCGACCGCGCGCGCCTGTGCGCTCTCCAGTGACTCCCGGGTAGCGCGCTCCGACGTGAGGCTGGTCTCCGTCTCCTGGATCGCCACGCGCAGCTCGGCGATCTCGTCGGCGAGCGCCTTCCGATCGCCCTGCGCCCGTCGCACCTCCTCGGCCGCGCCGTCGAAGTCTCCCTGTCGTTCCGCCAATCCCTGTTGCAAGACTTGGATCCGGTCGTGTGCGGCCTGCAGCTCCGCGCGGGCGCTCTCGAGGTCGACCGCCCGGTCTTCGGATTCCGACCGAGCGGCCTCGAGGTCGGCGCCGGCCGAGGCGACCCGCTCGCTCGCCTCCTCCGCGCCCCTGGCAGCGGCGGTCACGCGATCCGTGAACGCCTTCTCGGTCTCCTCGAGCTCGGCGGCGTGGCGGGCCTCGGCCTCGGCGACCTGTGCCTGGAACTCCTCGCGCACCGAGCGGACCTGCTCCTCCAGCTCGGCCTCGCGCTCGACGAGCTCGGCTCGGTGCGACGCTCGCAGGCTCTCGATCTCGGCCTTCACGGTCCGGAGCTCGTCCGTCAGCTCCGCCGCCCGCTGCTCCTCGGTCCGCAACGCCCGCATCTCGTTCCGCGCGTCATCCAGCTCCGTGCGCGCACCGCGCAGCTCCGCGTGCATGGCGTCCATCGCGTCTCGCGCGTGGAGCGCCTCCAGCTGAGCGGCGTCGAGCTCTTCCTGGAGCTCCCGCGAGCGCTCCGCCTGTCGCTGCAGGGCATCGACCTGCTGGATGGTCAGCGTGAGTTGCGTCTGCGCGCCCTCCAGCTCCGCCCGCAGGCCCATCGCTTCGGCCTCCGCCTGCTTCAGCTCCTTCGGGCTGGAACCGGCGTTCACGTTCCGCCGAGCCAGGAGCTCGCCGGCGATCCTGTCGCGTTCTGCGGTGACGCTGTGGAGCCGTTGCTCGAGCGACCTGGCGGCAGCCTCCGCCTTCACCGCTCGCTCCTCGGTCTCGCGATCGCTTCCGATCGGCTGGTCGCGGAGCATCCGCTGCGCCTTCTGCAGCTCCTCCAGCGTGGCTCGGTACTGGTCCTGCAGGAGCGTCACGCGTTGCTCGGCCTCCTGCGCCCGGGTCTCGGCGCGGCGGCGAGCCTCGGCCTCCTCCTTCATCCCCGGCTGCGGCGCTTCGATCATGCGCCTCGTGAGGACGCCGGGCTGCCGAGCGGGGATCACGGGGACGCGGGTGCGCCGATCGCGCCCGTCGTTGGCGTCTCCTCGCAGGACGGGGGCCCCTGCGGCGAGCACCACGAGGAGCAGGGCGCCCGCGAGGAAGAACATGTTGGTTCGCCATGGCGCCGCGGCGCCGGCGATATCGCTCGCCGGGCGCGAGAGCTCGACGGCGGCCGTGCTCCCGGCGCCGGACGGGAATCGCAAGCCGACCATCACGAACAAGGTGTCGTCGACCAACCTGGCCTGGGGTTCGCCCCGAAACGCGGCTCGGACCCGGGCGCGTTCCCCGGTCAGCCGTTGTCCGATGTTGCCGTCCTCGGTGGAGAAGAGGATCTCTCCCGTGGCGCCGAACAGGGTGACGGTTTCGAAGTCGCTCGGATCGAACACGACGTCGTCGATCGCCCGAGCGAGCTCCCGGATACGTTCCGACGCTGGGTCCGGCTGCACGTCGTCGGGTCGGAAGACGAGCGTGAGGGAGCTGTCGACGAGGTCCTTCGCCTGTTCGATCGCGTCGTTCCGGGCGGCCGAGCGGGCCCGCACGCTCATCCAGAACGAACCCGCCACGCCGAGGACGAGCAGCGCGATCAGCGCGATATGGACCCTTCGTGCCAAGCCGTTCCCAGTCAGCATCCGCCCAGCAGCCCCCTGTGTGTCTCCCGGCCTCGTTATCGGCACGGTGCCCGAGCGGGTTCAGTGCGGAGCGGGGGATTCCCTCCGGGTCATCCGCAGGGGGGCGAAGGGCCTAGGTCATGCGGACGCCCTCGGACCGGTTCCCAGGGTCATCGATCGATCAACGTCCGGTCCGTGACCCCCCAGCGGGCGCCGTTCCAGGTGAGCGCGGTCTTCCGCACGGCGCTCGGGCAGCAATGCGCGTCGCCCTCCCGATAGACGGATTCGGTGAGGATCAAGCCGCGGGCTCCCCGGGGCCCGGGTTCGATCCGGCCGTCGCAGAGATCGCGCCGGTACGTCTCGTCCAGCCGGACGAGGTCGATGACGAGCCAACGGCCGCACGCGCCCGATCCACCGGCCCCCTCGAACACCAGCGCATCGTCCGAGCGGTCGCCCGTCATGTCGGCGGTGACGATCTGGATCTCCTGGACGCCGTCCCCGGCGTCGTGTCGTCCCAGCAGGCCCACGCGCCAGTGGGGCGCCGCGGCATCTCGGCGCCAGACCGCGAAGCCGCGCGGGAGGCGGGAGAAGTCAGCTCCCGGTTCCACCCATGCGACCAGCACCTTCACGCCCGGCTCGGTGCGGGCGAACCACACGCCGGTCACGTCGGCGCCCCGCGGCACCAGCGCGTCGGGAGGAAGCGCTGGTGGCGAGATGTCGGCCGCGAACGTCATGGGCATCTCGCCCGGTGCCAGGGACGCGCTGGGGGAGGGCGGCATCGACCGAGTCGGTGGCGGCGACGGCGGGCTCGGCGACGGCGGGTTCGACGGGGGCTCCGAGCCGCACGCCCCGATCGCGAGGGCGAGCGCGATGACCACGAACCGTCCCGGCACGGACCGATGCTACCGGGACGCCGTCGGCGATCCGGGAGCATGCGTAGGATGCTGCGCGTGACCGACTTCGCTCCTCGAAGCGTGTCCCACTCGGAGGTCACGCTCACCCAGATGATGGAGGTGACGGACGCGAACGTCGCCGGCAACGTCCACGGTGGCGTGGTCATGCGTCTCGTCGACACGGCCGCGGCCCTGGCCGCGATCAAGCACTCCGGGGGCATCGCCCTCACGGTCGGGATCGACGAGATGACGTTCCTGGAGCCGATCCAGATCGGCGAGGTGGTCGTCCTGCGTGCCTCGGTGAACGACGTCGGGCGCACCTCGATGGAATGCGGGGTGCGGGTGGAGGCACAGGACCCCCTGACAGGAACGGTCCGGCACGTGAACAGCGCCTACCTCGTGTTCGTCGCGGTCGACGGCGAGGGACGACCCCGTCCCGTCCCCCCGCTGGTCGTCGAGTCCGAGATCCAGCAACGCCGCCAGCGCGAAGCGAAGCTCCGCCGCGAGCGCCGCATCGCGCACAAGGAGGCGATCGAGGAGGCGCGAGCCGCGAAGGGCGACCTCGAGGGAGCCTGAGAGACTGGGGACTGGGCCCGCGCCTGGGAGGATGGAGAGACGACCCAGGGAAGGACCGGTGCGCATGACGTCGGAACTCGCCGGCGCACGGACGCGGCTCGAGACCGCGGATGGCGCCTTCGATCTGTATTCGCTCCCGTGGCTCTCCGAGGCGGGGATCGCCGACCTGAGCCGCCTGCCCCATACCGTTCGGATCCTGCTCGAGGATCTCCTCCGGAGGGCCGGCTCCCGCGACGTCGCGGATGAGGACGTCCGCGCGCTGGCGAGGTGGCCCGAGCCCGCCGCGGACATCGCCTTCATGCCGGGACGCGTCCTGATGCAGGACTTCACCGGCGTCCCCGCGGTCGTCGACCTGGCCGCGATGCGCAGCGCCGTCGCCCGGGCCGGCGGCGACCCGGCGTCGGTGAACCCGCTCGTGCCGGTCGATCTGATCATCGACCACTCGGTGCAGGTGGACCGCTTCCGGACACCGGATGCGTACGAGGCCAACATCGACTGGGAGTACCGACGGAACGGCGAACGGTACGCCCTGCTGCGGTGGGCTCAGCAGGCTTTCGACGGCCTCCGGGTGGTCCCACCGGGCGCCGGCATCTGCCACCAGGTGAACCTGGAGCACCTGGGCGAGGTCGTGAGCGTGCGCGACGGCGTCGCGTTCCCCGACACCCTGATCGGGACCGATTCCCACACGACGATGATCAACGGGCTCGGCGTGCTCGGCTGGGGCGTCGGGGGCATCGAGGCCGAGGCCGCGATGCTCGGCCAACCGACGTTCCTCCCGCAGCCGGACGTCGTCGGCGTGCGCGTGACCGGTGAGCTTCCCGTCGGGACGACCGCCACCGACCTGGTGCTCACCCTGACCCAGATGCTCCGCGCCCACGGTGTCGTCGGGCGTTTCGTCGAGTTCTACGGGTCGGGCCTGTCGTCCCTCGCGATCGCCGACCGGGCGACGCTGTCCAACATGTGCCCCGAGTACGGAGCCACGTCCGCGCTCTTCCCGGTGGACGAACGGACGCTCGAGTACCTGCGGTTCACCGGGCGGGGGCACCTGACGGATCGGGTGGAGCGCTACGCGAAGGCGCAGGGCCTGTTCCGCACGGATGCGGACGACGATCCCACCTTCAGCGAGACCCTGGACCTGGATCTCGCGGCGATCGAGCCGTCGATGGCCGGTCCTCGCCGGCCGCAGGACCGGGTGGCGCTCCCGGGGGTCTGGGGTTCGTTCGTCGACGCGTTCGTGCGGAACCTCGAGCCCGACCCGAAGCCGACGGAGCTCGGACGGTTCGTCGCCGAGGGGGGAAGGATGGACGAGAACGGCGAGCGCCGAGGGTGGACCGAGGACGTGACGCCCGACGGCGACGACGTCCGGCACGGTTCGGTCGTGATCGCCGCCATCACCTCCTGCACGAACACGTCCAACCCGTCCGTGATGGTGGGTGCGGGACTGCTCGCGAAGCGCGCGATCGAGGCCGGGCTTGTGTCCCGGCCCTGGGTGAAGACCTCGCTCGCGCCGGGCTCGCGCGTGGTCACGGACTACCTCGATCGAGCGGGGCTCACGCCGTACCTCGAGAAGCTCGGTTTCGGCCTCGTCGGGTTCGGGTGCACGACGTGCATCGGTAACTCGGGCCCGCTCCCGGACGAGGTGGCCGCGCAGGTCGACGAGAGGCACCTGAACGTTGTCGCCGTCCTGTCGGGCAACCGCAACTTCGAGGGCCGCATCCATCCGCAGGTGCGCGCGAGTTACCTGGCCTCCCCGCCGCTCGTCGTCGCGTACGCGCTTGCGGGACGGATCGACTTCGATCCCACGACAGAGCCGCTCGGTGAGGGGACGGACGGGCCGGTGTACCTCCACGACCTCTGGCCGAGCCCGTCGGAGGTGGCCGACGTGATCGCGAGCGCGGTGACGGAGGAGCAGTTCCTCGAGCAGTACGGGCGGATCTGGGAAGGCGACGAGCGGTGGGCCGCGCTCCCCACGCCGACCGGGCCGACGTACGAGTGGGATCCCGATTCCACCTACGTCCGGGAGCCGCCGTTCTTCTCGGACGAGGCCGGCGGCCCGATCGGCGACGCCGAGGCGGAGGGCGCGCGGATCGAGCGAGCGCGTATCCTCGTGAAGGTCGCGGACTCGATCACGACGGATCACATCTCACCGGCCGGCGCGATCCGCCACGACTCGCCCGCCGGTCGCTACCTGGTGGAGCGAGGGGTCGAGGCGCGTGAGTTCAACTCGTACGGAGCGAGGCGCGGCAACCACGAGGTGATGATGCGCGGCACGTTCGCGAACGTCCGGCTCCGCAACGAGCTCGCGCCGGACACCGAGGGCTGGTGGACGACCCACCTCCCGAGCGGGGAGGTCACCAGCGTCTACGAGGCCGCGATGCGGTACGCGGAGGCGGGCACGCCGCTCGGCGTCCTCGCCGGCAAGGAGTACGGGAGCGGGTCCTCGCGCGACTGGGCCGCCAAGGGTCCCGCGTTGCTCGGGGTGAGGTTCGTGCTGGCGGAGTCCTTCGAGCGGATCCACCGGCAGAACCTGGTCGGGATGGGCGTCCTGCCGCTGCAGTTCAAGGCTGGGGAAACCGCCGAGAGCCACGCCCTCACCGGCCGGGAGACCTTCTCGGTCCTCGGATTGGAGATCGGGATCGCTCCGGGGCAAGACGCCACGATCCAGGTCGAGCGGGAGGACGGGACGTCCGAGACCTTCCCGGTGACGGTCCGGATCGACCAGGCGGCGGAGGTGGCGATCTTCGGCCACGGCGGGATCCTCCCCATGGTGCTGCGGGAGGCGCTCTCGGGGGACTAGAGACGGTCGTGCGGCCCGTTCACCGGCACCGCCGATCACCGACATCGACGGGTCGGTCACGCGCGGGCCCGTCGTCATCCCGTCTCGGGAGCGTGCGGTCGCATCCCTGCCTCAGCCACCTCGAGCAGGTCGGCGAGCGCCACGGGATGGGCGGGATCGAAGATCGCGCTGCCCACCGAGAGCGCCAGCGGCTCCGGCCGCGTCCTCTCCGCGTCGTGGACCGCGATCGCCTCCACGAGCCGCGAGAGGACCGCGACCTCCGAGCCCGCCGCGTCCCCGGACAGGAGCACGCAGAAGGTGTCCTCGGCGATGCGGGCGGGGAGGTCGGCGTCGCGGATCGCGCCGAGGAGCACCTCGGCGGCCTCCGCCGCGAGCTCGTCCGCCTCGGTCGGCCGTCCCGCCGCGATCGCCGCGCCGTGATCGAGGAAGCGCATGAACAGCAGGACCACCGTGGTCCCGGCGCGCTCGGCCATGCGGAGCTGATGCTCGGCGATCGCCACGAACCCTCGGAGGTTGGGAAGACGCGTGAGATCGTCGATCGTCGCGAGCTCCCGGCGCAGTCGGCGCCGTTCGACCGCGTAGCGGACGGCTCTCGGAAGCAGACCGTCGGGGATGGAATCCCGGACGAGGTGATCCTCGGCGCCGGCGTGCAGCGCCACCGCGCCGTCGGCCTCGTGTCCCGCGCGGGTCAGGACGATCACCGCGGCGGCGGGCGTCTTCAGGCGGAGCGTGTCGAGCGCCTCGAGCGGACCGGGGCCGTCGAGTGAGACGAGCACCGCGTCCTGGTCGGAGCCGGGGCCGAGCGAGGCGAGGTCCGGGATCCGGGAAACCTCGAAGCCCTCGCGCTCCAACTCGGCGCCGAAGTCCTCGCCGGCTCCGACGACCAGGACGCGGATCGCGTCGCCGTCCATGTCCCCCCTCCGCGGTCGGCCTATCCTATCCCGGCCTCGATCCTCCACAGGAACGCCACGTCGCCGGACGGGACCGATCGTTCCCTGCCGGTACGCTGGAAGGCGTATGAGCGACGAGACCCACGCGTTGGGGCCGCTGGCGCGCCTGTTCGTCGGGACCACGGCGACGCTCGCCCTGGTGGTGGGAGCCTTCTCCGCCTACGCGATGGTCTCGTACCTCGGTGCCCGCGGCGAGGGCACCCAACCCTTCGACGACGAGGGCAACCACGGATCCGAACCTATCGCCGTCGGTCCCTGTGTCGAGGACGTCTGCAACTATCTGCTGCTCGGGAGCGACTCACGCAAGGGCCTGACGCCCGAGGAGCAGGCCGTGTTCGGGACCGACGAGAACAACGGGGGCACCTTCCGGTCCGACACGATCATGCTGGTCCAGCTCGATCCTCGGCGGGAGCAAGCCGTCGTCTTGTCGTTCCCGCGGGACCTCTGGGTGCAGATCCCGGGCCGGGGCTGGGACAAGATCAACACCTCGTTCGAAGGCGGCGTGAGCGGAGGCGGCCCGCTCCGGGTCGCGCGGACCGTCCATCGCCTCACGGGACTCAAGATCAACCACTTCCTCTACGTCGATCTCCTCGGTTTCCAGCAGGTGGTGGACACCCTGGGCGGGGTCGAGATGTGCATCCCCGTCGCGGTGCAGGATCCGCTCTCGGCGCTGGACCTGGAGGCCGGCTGCCAGACGCTGGACGGGCGGCAGGCGCTCGGGTACGTGCGCACGCGGCACCTGCCGTGCGACGAGTCGGCGCCCGACCTTCGCCGGATCGGGCGACAGCAGCAGTTCCTGCGCGCGGTGATCAATCAGCTACTGGCGCCCGAGGAGATCGTCGGGGCGCCCGGGCTCGTGAAGCCGGTGCTCGCAAGCCTGCAACGCGATGACGGTCTGACGATCGCCGACCTCGCCCACGTGGTCGGTCGCCTGCGCGGGCTGTCCACCGGCGCGGTCGAGTTCCGAGCGGTTCCGGCCACGCCGGACACGGTCCTGCCTCCCGGCTTCACCAGCGAGATCTCCATCCTCCGCGCCGACCCCTCGGCCCAGGCCATCTTCCGGGCGCTCCGGAACGGCTCGTCGCTACCGGACGCCGGGACCGAGCTGATCAACACGCCGACCTCGCCGGCGAACATCCCCGTGGCGGTCCTCGACGACGGCTCGGGGGATGTCGCCCGCGAGGTCGAAGACATCCTGTCGACGTCCGGCTTCGACGTGTCGCCCGGCATCATCCCGTTCGGAGACGCCGGGATCCGGGAGGACGGGCCCGCGGTCGTCTACACGCGCGGACACGCGGAGGAGGCGCAGGTCGTCGCCCAGTACCTGCCCGGCGCGGAGCTGTCGGAAGTGGCGCGATCCTCCGAGTCGTGGGAGGTCGCCGTGATCGCGACGCCAGGATATCGGCCGGGCGCGGTGGGCGGCGGCTCGGAACCGGAGTGCATCGAGCCGGACTGACACCGATCGATGAGCCCAGGCTCTTGTCGATTCGACGACGCGGCGGTCAGCGGCGAGGTGACGAGAGCACCGACCGGTAGACCTCGATCGTTCGCTCCGCGGCCGCGTCCCAGCTGAAGCGCCGGGCACGTGCCAGTCCTCGGGCCCCGAATCCGGCGCGGAGGGGAGCGTCCGCCAGCAATCGGTCGAGCGCGCCGACCCACCCGCCGACGTCGCGGGGCGGGAGGAGGACACCGGCCTCCCCCACGACCTCGGGGAGGCTGGCGGCGTTCGAGCAGACTACGGGGATCCCGCATGCCATCGCCTCGAGCGGCGGCAGGCCGAATCCCTCGAACTCCGACGGGAACGCGAACACCTCGGCCGCGTTCAAGAGGGCGGGCATGTCGTCGTCCGGAACGTGTCCGGTGAAGACGACGTGATCGTCGAGACCGAGCGAGCGCACCTGTTCGAAGAAGCGCTCGAAGAGCCAGCCCCGTCCACCCGCGATCACCAGACCGACCTCGGAGTGCCGCGCGCGGAGCGATGCATACGCCTCCACGAGGGTCGGGTAGTTCTTGCGCGGCTCGATCGTGCCGACGGTCAGGATGAAGCGCGCGGGCAGTCCGTACCGGTCGCGAACCCCAGCGACGACGCCCGGTTCCACGTCGGGGCGGAAGCTCGGCTCCACGCCCTCCGGGATCACCTGGATCTTGTCCGGGTCGAGAGGGTACAGGCGTAACGCGTCACGACGCGTGTTCTCGGACACGGCGATGATCCGGTCGGCTCGGCGGAGGAACCGCGGCATCATCGTGCGGAGGTAGATCCGATTGCGCGGCAGGTGGTACTCGGGGAACAGGAGGTAGGCGGTGTCGTGGAGAGTGAACACGCTCCGCGCTCGCGTGAGCTTCGGCAGCAGATGCTCCGTCGCATGGAAGAGACCGACGCCGGGGAAGGCTCGGTCGAGCGAGGGGCCGCCGAAGTAGGAGGCCGCCGCTCGGATCCGCCATCGCTTCCGTGGGAGCCCGGCGGTGTGGATCGGGAGGTCGCTGAGCGGAGGACGCAAGTGGGACTCACGAGGGTCGTTCACGAACGTGGTGAGCTGGACGCCGCGCGCGAGTATCGCCTCCGCCAGGGCTGTTGCGTACCGTCCGAGCCCGGCCCGTTCGTGGGTGGCCGCCGACAGGTCGATGCAGAAGGAAGCGTCGTCGGGACCCGGAGGTGACATCGGTCGAGATGATCCTGTCTGTCGCACCGCTGTGCCGCCACGTCGCCGTGGCTGCTCGTTAGGAGGAGGATACGGGAGCCGCTCCTCGCGCCCGGCGCCGGCTCCTGCTCCGTCTCCGGCGCGGAGACCCACACGTAGACTCGCCCGCGTGAGCTGGTCATCCCCATCGCCCTCCACCTCGCCGTGCGCGTAGTCGTCGATGCGAGGTCGGCGATGCCGGGTGCGCGGACCGGGGTCGGTTCCTACACCTGGAATCTGATCACGCGGCTCCCGGCCACCGCACCCGATACGACGTTCGTGGCGTGGTACCTGGACCTGCGGGCTGCGCTCGGCATCGACCGGAGGGGCCGGCTGTTCGAGGATGTGCGGGCTCCGAACCTCGTCGATCGCCGCATGCCGATCCCGTCGCGCTGGTTCGACCGTGTCGCGTTGCGACTGGACGCTCCGAGACTCGAACGGATGGTGCGCTTCGACGTGCTGTTCGCGCCGAACTTCGTGCCCCCGCCCACACGCAGCCGCGGGGTCGTCCTCACGATCCACGACCTGGCCTTCAGGCGGTTCCCGGAGACCGCGCCGATGGCGACCCACCGCTGGCTCGCCCGATTGGAGGCCTCTCTGCGGACCGCGTCGCAGGTCATCGTGGTCTCCGAGCGGACCCGGTCCGACCTGATCGAGTCGTATCCTCGCGCCACCGCCCGTCTCGCCGACCGGCTGACCGTCGTGCCGCTCGGTGTGGATCCTTCCGTTTTCCGGCCCCGTCCGGCGGAGGCGGTCGAGACCGTGCGCCGGCGCTTCGCGATCGACGGCCCGTTCTTGCTCTCGCTCGGCGGGATCGAGCCTCGGAAGAACCTCCCCGCCCTGATCCGTGCCTACGCCTCGCTCCCCGAGGGCGTGCGGCCGAGCCTCGTCCTCGCGGGCCCCGTGGCTCCCTGGAACCCGGAGGGATGGAACCTCGTCCGGCCGACGCTCGAGGCCCTCCCGCATCGCGTCCGTGCGCGGATCGTGGTGACCGGGTACGTCTCGGAGGACGACAAGGTGGCCCTCCTGAGCGGTGCCGAGGCGCTCGTCTATCCCTCGCTCTACGAAGGGTTCGGGCTCCCCGTGATCGAGGCGATGGCGTGCGGCACGCCCGTCCTGACATCCGACGTCTCGGCGCTGCCGGAGACGGCGGGGGACGCGGCATTGCTGGTGGACCCGCACGCCACCGACGACATCGCCGCCGGGATGGAGCGCCTCCTCACGGATACGACTCTGCGGGAGCGGTTGCGTGCGGCAGGGGTCGCCCGGGCGGCCGGGTTCAGCTGGGACGAGACGGCCCGCTTGACCGCGGAGGTGTTACGCCGGGGGAACGGCTAGTCGCGACGTCGCGCCGCCCCGAACCACGGATCCGTTGGAACGCAGCACGGAGTTCGTCGTCGGATCGGACGACCTCGTCCTCGGGACCGACCTGCTCCTCGAGACCCCCCACCGCGGACACGATCGAAGGTGTCCCGAGGAGCCGGGCCCGGGCCAGCGCTCCGGACGACCAAGCGCGGGTGTACGGGAGGACGAGGCGGTCCGCGGCGCTCACCCACGCGTCGAAGTCTTCGTCGCTCTGGAACCGTTCGATGAGTGTCACGCCGCTCGTCCGTTCCGCGAGCTCGCGCAGCTCTTCCGCGTAGGCGAGATTCGTCGACGTGGCGTCTCGGACCGATCCCACGATCACGAGCCGGCCGGGACCTTCCGACCGGGCGAAGGCTCGCACCGCGCGATCGAACCCCTTCCACGGGTGGAGGAAGCCGGCGCAGAGGAGGAGCGGCTCAGACCGGTCGAGGCCGAGGTGCTTCCGTGACCCCCGCCGGTCGCGGGGGCCGTGGACGCGGATCCCGTCCCGGTGATCGACGATCTCGGCTCGTGTGTGCATCCGGTACTGGCGTTCGAACGCACGGCGCTCGGTGTTCGTGTGGAACCTCAAGTTGGCGTGCCCGAAGGCTCGGCGCAGGACCACGTGATCCGGGCGCCACCGTGTGGGCCGATGCGCTTCGTGCACCAGGATCTCCGTCTGGGGCCGACGGCGGACGAGAGAGTCCAGGGCGAGCGACGTCCGGATCTTCGACACGGCCGCCGTCGCTCCCGGCCGGTAATACAAGCCGGGCTGGAAGTGGACGATGATGCGGTCGTACGACGCCCCGGTGCGCTCGGCCTCGCGGAAGACCCGTCCGTCCGAGAACGCGACGCGGGCGTCGCCGTCGCCGTCGGGAGGCGAGATCACCGTGACGGCGTGACCCTCGGCTCGGAGGCGCTCGGCCTGCGCGTGTGCGTAGGAACCGATCCCGCAATGCCGTGGGGGGTAGGAGGAAACGATGGCGATCCGCATGCGAATCGAAAGCCTACCCCTCGGGGTCGTGACGTCTGGAGGAAGGTCCCGACCGACTGGTCACTCCGCTCGATCCATCAACACCCGGAGCGGGAACAGGATCGTCGCCCGGATCATCCTCGGGAAGCGGCGTGGTTCCAGGGCCAATCGCCACGCCCACTCCAGCCCGATGGATCGGAGGATCCTCGGTGATCGACGCAGGTCGTTCGCCCACATGTCGAAAGACCCGCCGACCCCGATCATGATCCTGGCGGGCGGGACGTCGTCGGCATGCCGCGCGATCCACCGCTCCTGCTTCGGAGCGCCGAAGCCGACCAGCACGATCGCCGGCGAAGCGGCGGCGACGGCGCGGGTGAGTGCCACATCGCTCTCGGCTGGGTGGACGATCCCCTCGCCCGTGACCGAGGCGTCCCCACCGACGACCTCGATCCGTACGCCGGGCAGCTGCTGCCGCCACCGGCCGGCCGCTCGCTCGGCCACGTCCTCGCCGCCGCCGACGAAGGCGATCGTCGCGTCGCGTTCGGCCCCGAGCCGGACCAGGAGCTCACCGATCTCCACCCCCGGCCATCGCCGCACGCGGCGGCCGGCGCGGAGCGTCTCGACCAGCGCGACGCCCGTCCCGTCGGGGAGAGCGAGATCAGCGGACCGCAAGACCTCGGCGTAGGCCGGATCGTCACGCGCGAGCAGGAGGATCTCCGGGTTCGGGGTGAAGATCCGAACGGTGCGATCGCCTCCGAGGTAGCGAGCGCACAACGCGCGCAGCTGTGGTTCCGACGCGACGTGATGGAGTCTGACCCCGAAGATCCGCGACATCACGGGCCGCCGGAAGCGGTCGTGCGGTATACGCCGATGAGATGCACCCGCGCTCGACGGAAGGGTCCCAGGTCGTAGAGGCGTTCGAGCTGCACCGCTAGTCGGAAGAGCGGCTCGTTGAGCGCGACGTAGGTGGGATCCCCGTTCAGAACGAGGCGCTCCTGCTCGAATCCCAGACCCGGCAACGTCGCTCGCAGCCTCCGGAGCGAGTTGAGTCGATGGCGAGTCGGGTACGTGTCCTCCGCGGCCCGTCCGTACAACTTGGAGGTGAAGAAGGCGTGGAGCGCGTTCGGCACCATCCGGATCAGCCAGGCGTTGTAGTTCCACGTGTTCGGCGTCACGAACACGACCCTCCCACCGGGACGCAGCACCCGCCTGATCTCGAGGAACGAGGAGACCGGGTGGGGGAGGTGCTCGAGGACCCACGCCAACAGGACGAGATCGAAGGATCCGGGCCGGAACGGGAGGTGCTCGGCGTCCGCTCCGACCCGGTAGTGGATCACCTCGTTCGTCGCGAGCGCACGCTCGTCCGTATGGATGCCGACGGCTCGCCGGCTCAGGGCCAGTGACGATCCCACGAGGTCCGCGTGACCGCATCCGACATCGAGCACGCGGGTCTCGTGCGTCACGAGATCGTCTACGAGGCACGCGTAGATCGTCGTCGTCGGTGTCCAATCGGTTCGGATCTCGGCGTACCGCTGCCTCCAGTACTCCTGGCGATCCATCCGGCGCTCACCGTACTCTGTGGCCGGTGACCCGACGAATCCCGTCCCGCATCGGCCGTGCCCGTTCCGCTCGTTCCGACGAGCGCGCGCGCCCCCGCGGTCGCGGCCGGGATCGGGACGCGTGAGACGCCCGGCCCGGCTCGTGTTCGCGGTGCTGGCGTTCGCGTTCGCGTGCACGGCTGCCGCCCCGACGACCGAGGACGAGGAGCGAACGCCGAGCCCCACGGATCAGGCGGACGATCCGAGCACCGGGCCACCGCCCGTCCCCACGAGATTCCCGATCAAGCACGTGGTGTTCCTGATCAAGGAGAACCGCACGTTCGACAACATGTTCGGACGGTTCCCCGGAGCGAACGGGGCGACGGTCGGGATGCATCACGGCGCTCGCCGTCCGCTCGTCCGGGGGATCGACCGGCTCCCGGGGGACCTGCCGCACTGCTACACCTGCGCGATCGCCGCCTGGAACGAGGGGGCGATGGACGACTTCGAACAGGGCCTGCACGGCGAGTGGGCCTACAGCCAGCTCCGCCGCGATCAGCTCCCCAACTACTGGCGGTGGGCGAGGGAGTACGTCCTGTTCGACCGGTTCTTCGCGAGCGCGCACGGACCGTCGTTCCCGAACCACCTGTACACGATCGCCGCCCAGTCGGGAGGAGCGGTCGACAATCCGCTCCGCAACGGCGTCTCGTCGTTCAGCTGGGGATGTGACCTGCCCGAGAAAGCAGTGGTGCAGGTGATCGACTCGGAGGGCGACGTCGAGTTCGTCCCCCCGTGCTTCGACTTCCTGACCGAGGGCGACCTGCTCAACCGGGCGGGGGTCCCGTGGGCGTACTACGCCGCCGAGGAGGACCAGCGTGGCTACATCTGGTCGGCGTACTCCTCGATCCGCCGCTACCGCGAGAACCCGGCGCGATGGCAGCGGCACATGTTCCCCGTCGATCGGGTCGTGCGGGACATCGCGGCCGGGCGCCTGCCCGCGGTCACCTGGATCACGCCGCGGTTCGAGCTCTCCGAACACCCCGAGTACAGCTTCTGCCACGGGGAGAACTGGTCCACCGAGGTGATCAACGCGATCATGGAGAGCCCGATGTGGAAGGACACGGCGATCTTCCTGACCTGGGACGACTACGGCGGGTTCTACGACCACGTCCCGCCTCCTCAGGTCGACGGGTTCGGGTTCGGGATCCGCGTGCCCATGATCGTGCTGAGCCCGTATGCCCGGGAGAGTGCCGTGAGTCACGAGCTCGGGGAGTTCTCGAGCGTCCTGCGGTTCATCGAGGACAACTGGGGACTGACGCAGCTCACCCGACGTGACCGGGAGGCGACGCCGATGCTCTCCGCGTTCGACTTCTCCCAACCGCCGCGACCACCCGTGCCAATGCCGGAGCGCGACGACTGCAAGGGTCCGAAGTTCCCCGAGGACTAGCACGACCCGAGCGCAACCGCCCTCCGTTGTAGCCTGTCGCGCGATGGAGGACGATCGCCCGGCCGCGACCGTGCCAGGCACGGAACCCTGGGAGGGGACGACCCGGGAGCTCGCTGCGGCGCTCCGCGAACTCGTCGCGCACCTCCGTGAGGAGCAGGGTCAGCCGCTCCCGAAGGGCGAGGCGTTCCTCCAGTCACCCTCCTCCGTGCGACGTCGCCTCAAGACGCTTGTGTTCCGCACCACGCGACCCGCGACGCGCCGCTACGACCGGCTGGTCGCCGACCTCGCCACCGTCGCGAGCGACCTCGCCTCACGGCTCGCCGAGGCCGAGGAGGTCATCCGGAAGGCACGTGGCGACTACGAGCGGTTGGAGGTGGCTCTCGGTGCCCTCTCGCCTTCCGGGACCGCGACCAGCGGCAGCGCCGCCTGGACAGAGATCCCGGACGAGTACTACTGGGCGTTCGAGCAGCGGATGCGCGGGGCTGCGGGATCGATCGAGGATCGCCTGCGCAGCTACGAGGACCTCGTCGTGCCGCTCCGCGAGGCCGTTGCGACGCCGGAGGACGGTCGCCCCCGCTGGGTCGACCTCGGATGCGGCCAGGGGGAGTTCTGCACCCTCCTTCGGGAGTGGGGATGGGACGTGGAGGGCGTGGACGCGTCACCGGACGCGGTCGAGGCATGCCGGGCGCGCGGGATCGACGTGACGCTCGCCGACGTCCTCGCCTACCTCGAGACGCGGCCCGATCACCCCGTCGGCGGCATCAGCGCGATCCAGCTGATCGAGCATCTCCCGAGACGCGCGTGGGTCCACCTGTTCGAGGAGATCCATCGGGCGCTCGCCCCCGGCGGGGCGCTCCTCCTCGAGACGATCAACGGCCAGAATCCCGATGCGATCGCGGACTACTTCGTCGCGGACGTGACCCACACGTGGCCGGGTCACCCGGAGACGTTGCGGCTCATGGCCGAGCACGCGGGCTTCCCGCGGGTCGATGTGCGCTTCCTCCACGAAGACCACCGGGGGAGGGCGCAGGACGTGGCGATCTGGGCGGTCAAGGCAGCGCCGTGACGCGGACCGAGGGTGGAGACGTGAGCCGGAGTCCCGACGGCGGCGACCAGTCCGGGGCCTCGCCGGACGGGACGGACGACGTCACGGTCTCCCTCGCCCGGGAGGTCTACTGGGCGGGCGACGGCGTTTCGTCGCGACCCGGCGACGCGCGCTCCCTCCGCGAACGGATGGACGCGTTCACGTACCAGATGCGAGCCGACCAGCAGCAGGCGGTTCCCGTCGGCGAGACGTTCCTCGGCTCCACCGCGGGCTGGAAGCGGGGACTCAAGCAGGTCGTCTGGCGCCTCACCCGGTTCTCGACGATGCGCTACGACCGGCTCCTCGCGGAGCTCGCCGAGATGAACGGCGAGCTGGCGCGCCGCCTGGTGGCGATGGAGGAGGAGCTCGCTCGTCTTCGCCGCGAGCTCGAGGATCGCGACGGAGATCGGCCGTGAGGGTCGCCGTCCTCCATCCCCAGACGGCGTTCACGCGGGGTGGGGCCGAACTGCACACCGAGGCGCTCGTGCGCGCCCTCCGGGAGTCGGGGCACGAGGCCGAGGAGGTGACGATCGCGGGGAAGTGGTATCCCGCGACCGAGCTCGCACATCAGATGGCCGTGTGGCGGAGCTTCGACATCTCCGAATCGAACGGCCTGAAGGTGGACGCCGTGATCGCCCTGAAGTTCCCCGCCTATCTCGCGGCCCACGAGCGGAAGATCGTGTGGCTGATCCATCAGCACCGCTCGGCTTACGAGCTCTGGGACCATCCGGACTTCGCCGACCTCTCCCGGCAGGAGGAGGGCCCCATGATCCGCAGGCTGGTGTGGAACTCGGACCGGCTCGGGCTCGGCGAGGCCAAGCACGTCTTCACGAATTCGACGAACGTCGCGGAGCGCCTGCGGACGTCGCTCGGGCTGAGGGGCGACGTGCTGTACCATCGGTCCCCGGCGACGGAGGCATTGCTCGCGCGCGATCCCGAGGAGTTGGGCGACTACCTGTTCTATCCCAGCCGGCTGGAGATCCTGAAGCGGCAGTCGCTCGCGATCGATGCGATGCGGCACGTGACGACGCCGGTGAAGCTCGTCCTCGTCGGACGAGGTCCCGACGAGCGCTCGCTCCGGGAGCGGATCGCCGCGCACGGTCTGCAGGATCGGGTTCGGCTCGAGGTGGGCGTCTCCGATGAACGGCTCCACGAGCTGTACCGAGGGGCGCTGGGCGTCTACTTCGGGCCGTTCGACGAGGACTTCGGGTACGTCACGACCGAGGGGTTCGCCGCCGCACGGCCGGTCGTGACGCTCACGGACAGCGGGGGGCCGCTCGAGTTCGTCCGCGACGGGGAGTCGGGGCTCGTCGCGACGCCCGAGCCGAAGGCGATCGCCGCGGCGTTCGACCGGCTCTGGTCCGATCGAGATTCGGCGCGCGCCTGGGGCCTCGAGGGACACCGCTTCGTGCGCGCGACGGTGCCGGAGTGGCCCGCGGTCGTCGCGCGGCTGCTCGGATGAAGCCAGCGATTCGCAGGCTCGTGGGGCGGGCGGCTCGGCGCGTCGGGTTGCGACGCCCGCCTGGGTCGGGCCGCCGGAAGACCGCCCGCCGGACGAACGGCCGGCTGGCGTTCGTCGGGCCGATGCCGCCGGCATCCACCGGGATCGCGTCGTACGACCGGGCGGTGATGGACGGACTCCGGCGCACCGGGTTCTTGCAGCGGCATCGAACGGACGTGATCTGGCCGGTGCGATCCTCGCAGGACCGCAGGATCGCCGCCTACGACCTCGGGATCTTCCAGCTCGGGAACAACGCGAGGTTCCACGGGCAGATCTACCGGCTGGCGATCGCGTCGCCCGGACTGGTCGTCCTGCACGACCTCGCTCTCGACGGGCTCGTGCTCGGTCTCGCGGCGGAGGGTGACCCGGCCGCGATCGCGGCCTCGCGCGAGGCCGCCGCACTCCGCTCGCGGGTCACCGACCCCGACATGGCCATGCACGAGCCGTTGCGATCGGTGTGGTGCGCGGCCGTCGCCAGAGCGTCCCGCGGCATCGTGGTCCACTCCCCGTTCGGCAAGCGCTACCTCGAGTCCGTGGGTGTGCGCACCCCGATCTTCACGGTGCCTCATCCGGTCGTCGAGGACGAGACCACGATGCGGCACGCCGAGCCGCGCGCGAACGAGTTGCGCGCGATGCTCGAGGCGCGGGGTGCGCGCACGATCGTCGTCGCCCCCGGCGACGTGAACGAGGCGAAGTGCCTCCCTGCGCTCGTGGAGGCGATCGCCACCCTGCCCGGCGACGTGCACGCCGCGGTCGTGGGACGTCGGATCCCGGGGACCGACATCAGCGCAGCGATCGAGTCTCACGGCATCGGGGATCGGGTCACCGTGCACCATGACGTCTCCGACGACGACTTCCGAGCCTGGCTCGTGGCCGCCGATATCGCGGTGGACCTCCGGTTCCCGCATCGGGGCGAGGTGAGCGGGTCGCTCTCGATGGCGATGGTGGCCGGCACACCCACGATCGTGTCGGCCACCGGCACGTACCTCGACATCCCGGAGGAGCTCGTGGTGCGCGTCGCTCCGGGTCCGGCCGATCCCGAGGAGCTCGCGCGCCGGATCCTCGAGCTCCAGGAAGACGCGGAGCGACGCGCGCGGGTCGGTGCGGCCGCGCGTGCCCACGTGGCCGCGCTCCGCGACACGGATGCGACCGCCCGCGGCTACGAGGAGGCGATCGTCGCGACACGCGCGATCGTCGCCGACCCCACCAGGCCGCTGCGGACGAGATGGGCGGCGAGCCTGGCCGCGGTGGGTATCGACGACACCCTCGTGGAGGAGGGCTACGGCGTCTCCTACGTGCGGGCGCTCGAAAGCTTCGAACGAACGCCATGATCGTTCCGCGGTGCGGTGAAGGGCCGTTGCTAGACTCGCGACCGTCGCCCTGACCTGGGCGTTCGCCGCGAACAGGAGCTTTGCCATCGCATCGACGCCCGCCGTCGTCCGCACGTCCGAGTCGCCCCACCTCCGGGTGGGATCGCGGCTCCGCGAGCTGCTCGCGCATCGCGAGGTGCTCGTGAACCTGATCCGCAAGGAGCTGAAGGTGAAGTACACGGCGTCGGTGCTGGGCGCGGTGTGGTCGCTCCTGAACCCGCTCGTCTTCCTCGCGGTCTTCTCCTTCGTCGTCGAGGTCTTCAGCAACCCGGTCCCCGACTTCCCCGTGTTCCTGCTGTCGGGGCTCCTCGCCTGGAACTTCGTCGCGAACGCGCTGCAGGCAGGCTCGCGATCCGTGATCGACAACGCCAACCTCGTGAAGAAGATGGCGTTCCCGCGCGAGCTCCTTCCCCTCTCGTCGATCGGTGTGGCGCTGTTCGACTTCCTGCTCCAGTCCGCGGTCTTGCTGCTGATCATCGGGGTGTGGTGGGCCGCGGGGCCGGGGCCCGGCTTCCACCTGCCGGAGCTGGCGCTGTATCCGCTCGCGATCGTGGTGCTGCTCGTGTTCACGGCATCGCTCACGTTCTGGATCGCCGCGCTCAACGTGCGCTACCGCGACGTGGGTCACCTCCTGAGCCTCGCGCTGCTCGTCTGGTTCTGGGCGACGCCGATCGTGTACCAAGGGTGGCTCGTCCAGCAGAAGCTCGAGACGATCCGGTTCCTCGGTCTCGACGTCTGGACCCTCTATCTGCTGAATCCAGTCGCCGTGATCGTGCTCGGGTTCCAGCGTGCGCTCTACTCGATCGTGCGACCCCTCGACGGCGGGGATCCGATCCTCCCGATCATGAGCCTCGGAGGGTTGGCGGGCATGCTGCTGGCGGTCCTCGCCGTCTCGACCCTGTTGCTCTACCTGGCGTGGGGTACCTTCTTCCGCCGCTCAGGCGATTTCGCGGAGGAGCTGTGACGACCGCGATCCGGATCGACGGCATCTCGAAGATGTTCAAGCTTTTCCGCGAACGCCCGACGTCGCTCAAGCAGCGGATCCTCGTCTCGCGATCACGCTCGGAGGAGTTCTGGGCACTCCGCGACGTGTCGTTCGACATCGCGGACGGGTCCTCAGTGGGCCTGATCGGTCACAACGGCTCGGGGAAGACGACGCTGCTCAAGTGCATCGCGGGGATCCTCCGTCCCACGGCCGGCACGATCCGCTACCAGGGCCGCTTGGCGGCGCTCCTGGAGCTCGGCGCCGGCTTCCACCCCGATCTCACCGGCCGGGAGAACGTCTACCTGAACGCGTCGTTCCTCGGCCTTTCTCGGCGAGACACCGACCGGATCTTCGACGAGGTCGTCGCGTTCGCCGAGCTGGAGGACTTCATGGACAACCAGGTGAAGTTCTACTCCTCGGGGATGCTCGTGCGGCTGGGGTTCGCCGTCGCCGTCCACGTGGATCCGGAGGTGCTCCTGATCGACGAGGTCCTGGCGGTGGGCGACGAGTCCTTCCAGCGACGCTGCCTCGACCGCATCCGCCGGTTCCAGGCGGACGGCCGCACGATCGTGCTGGTCACGCACGCGCTCGACATCGTGCGCGAGGTCTGCGACGAGGCCGTGATGCTCGAGCACGGACGGGTGCACGCGATCGGCTCGCCGGACGAGGTGGTCCGCACGCTCCGTCACCGCCTGCTCAGCGACGACCCGGCGTTCGTTCCCGAAGAGGGGAGTCGCGAGGTCGAGATCACCGGCGTGTCGATCGAGTCGGACGGGGGTGCGCGCGACACGGTCCGTCCGGGCGAGGCGCTCACCATCACGGTGGAGCTCCGCGCGGACGTCGCGGTCGCCGACGCGGCGGTATCGTTCGCGGTCGTGTCCGCCTCGACGAACCACGCGGTGCTCGAGGGGAAGACGTCACAGCTCGGGGTCAGCCTAGGCCCGGTGGACCGCAAGAAGCGGGTTCGATTCCGGATCCCGCCGGCGTCGTGGGCGAGCGGGGCCTACTTCGTCACCGTGGGGCTCGAGTCTCCCGACGGCCGCCTGTTCCACGTCCAGACGCAGCACTACCCGTTGACGGTCCCGGAGGCGGACCACGTCGCGCACACGCTGTCGGTCCGGCCGACCGTAGAGGTCGAGGACCTGTGACCGCAGGTCCGGCGGACGCCACCGGCGATGCCGGCGCACGCCACCCCGTCCAACACGATCCCGTCCATCACGATCCTGTCCATCACGATCCTGTCCATCACGATCCTGGGGAGACGAGTCATCTCATGCTGATCGCCCTGATCCTCTCGTCCGTCGCGCTCGCCGCCGTCGCCCAGCTCACGCTGAAGCACGGGATGGACCAGGTGGCCGCCGGCTCCGGCGTGCTGCGGTTCGGCGCGGAGTCGCTGCGTGACGTCGCGACGACGCCCGCCGTGTGGGCCGGGCTCGTGCTGTTCGGTGTGTCCGCAGCGGTCTGGCTCGCGGTGCTGTCACGCGCCTCGCTGTCCTTCGCGTATCCCTTCGCATCGCTCACGTACGTCCTGATCCTGCTCGCGGACCGGTTCCTCCTCGACCAGGAGGTGCCCGGCCTGCGATACCTCGGCGTCGCCTGCATCGTCGTGGGGATCGTCCTGGTGGCGCAGACCCGGCACGCATGAATCCCGCGGGATCCGGTGCGGCGCCACGGTTCTCACGGCGCCGGGGAGGACCGTGAAGGCGGTCGTCCTCGTCGGGGGAGAGGGAACTCGGCTCCGCCCCCTCACCGAGACCGTGCCGAAGCCGCTGCTCCCGCTCGTCGACCGGCCGATCCTCGATCACGTGCTCGATCGTCTCGTCGCCCACGGTGTCGATGAGGTGCTGATGTCCTCGCCGTACCTCGAGGACACCTTCCGTCCCTTCATCGAGACGAGGGGCGGGGTGCCCGCGATCACGTGGGTGACGGAGCAGCAGCCGCTCGGCACGGGCGGCGCCGTCGTGAGCGTCCTCGATCGTCTCGGCGAGGAGCCGTTCTTCGCGCTGAACGGCGACATCCTCACGGACCTCGATCTCACGCGGATGGTCGCGAGTCACCGATCCCACGGGGCCGCCGCGACGATCGCGCTGCACCGTGTCGAGGACGCGCGGTCGTTCGGGCTCGTCGCGACGGACCCGACCGGGCGCATCACCGCGTTCCGGGAAAAGCCGCCGGATCCCGTCCCCGGCGAGATCAACGCGGGAACCTACGTCCTGGAGCCGTCGGCGCTCCGGGCATGGACCCCGGACACCTATCTCTGGATCGAGGGCGAGGTCTTCCCGAGGATGATCGCGGAGAGGCTACCGATGATCGGGTTCGCTTCGGACGCCTACTGGCTCGACCTCGGCACGCCGGAGCAGTACCTGCGTGCCCACGCCGACCTGCTGGCCGGCGAGGTGGAGGGGGTCTCGTACCCGGCGCCGTGGATCGCGACCGGGGCCTCGGTGGCGCCGACGGCGCGAGTCGGCCGTTCGGTCGCGATCGGCGCCCATGCCCGGGTCGAGGCCGGCGCCGACCTCGACGAGGCCGTCCTGATGACGGGAGCCGTGGTCGAGAAGGACGCCAGCGTCCTGCGCTCGATCGTCGGCGTCGGGGGACGGGTCGGGGCAGGCGCCGCGCTTGCCGATTCCGTGCTCGGGGCTGGCGTGGGGGTGCCCGCCGGCGAGCGCCTCGAGGGCGTCCGGTTGGGCTCCGGCGGCCCCGATCGCTGACCTCCACGGCGCCGGCTCAACCCCCGGAGGGTCCGAGCCGATTGTGTAGGGTGTTCGACTCGACCGTGGGAACCCTGATGGTTCGACGTGCTCGCGTGCTCGTGACGGCGTCGGTGGTCGTCCTTGCACTGGTGGGCGGCGCAACAGCACAGGCCGCCGACAGCTTCCGCTTCCACGGTTCCGGCTACGGCCACGGCATCGGGATGTCGCAGTGGGGCGCCTACGGGCTCGCCAACAAGGGCTGGTCGCATCGGCAGATCCTCACCCACTTCTACTCACGGACGCGAGTCGTCGCCTCCTCCACGCTGCCGAAGAAGGTCCGCGTGGGCCTCACGAGCGGCCGCTCGACGATCCATCTCGGTGCGAGGCACGGTCCGGTGCGGCTGTGGCTCGACGCCCCGGGCGGCTCCCTCGTGGCGAAGATCCCGGAAGGGAAGACCTGGACGGTGTCCGCGGCGCCCGCCCTCCGCAAGTACGCGATCCGCAACGGGGCCGGGGCGCTCGTCGGCGGTGTCCGGTGGGGCGGGCCGGCGCGGCCGCTGTTCGCCACCTACGCGGGCGCCGGCTCTCGGGTGTTCGTGCCCGAGGCCGACGAGGTCTGGCACGATGGCTACAGCTACGCCTACGGGTTCCTGGAGTTCGATCTCGTGGGCTGTGCCAATCGATGCGTGGAGCGGCTCACGGTCGAACTCCCGTTCGAGAGGTACCTCCGCGGCATGGGAGAGATGCCGAGCAGCTGGCCGGCCGCGGCGCTCCGGTCGCAGGCCGTCGCCGCCCGGACGTTCGCGACGTACAAGATCCGCCGGTACGGTCTCCGGAACGACTGCGACTGTCATCTCCTCGACGGTGCGAGCGACCAGGTCTACGTCGGCTGGAACAAGGAGGCCGGTCCCGGCGGCGACCGGTGGGTCGGGGCCGTCGTGTTCACGGCGGGGCAGGTCGTGACGTACGGAGGATCCGTGATCCAGGCCTTCTACGCCGCGTCCGACGGCGGGTACTCCGAGGACGTCGAAGACGTCTGGCACGGAGGGAACACGGCGTACGCGATCCCGTACCTCCGTGGCGTCTGCGACCCCGGCGAGTACACGTCCGCGAATCCGTGGACGGACTGGACGCGGAGCTTCTCGGCGCCGAGCCTGTCGTCCCGGCTCGCGCCGTACACGGGCGGCATCGGCACGATCACCCGGTTCACGAACGTGCGGCGCGGGATCTCGGGCCGGATCGTGAGCGCGATCGCTCGGGGGACCAAGGGGTTCGCGTCCGTCGCCGGCACCGAGCTGCGGAGCGCGCTCGGCCTCCCCGACGGCCGGGTGTGGATCAATGCCGATCGGAACATCGTGGGCGCCGTGCGCTCGAAGTACGACGCCCTCATGTGCCGTCCGGGCCTGCCGACGTCGAGCACGCTCGTGCTCGGCCACGGATCGCGTCAGCTCTTCCAGCGCGGAGGGATCTACCGCAACGCCCGGATCGATCTCACCGTGTGGCTGAAGGGCGCGGTCCACGGCGAGTACGCGAAGGTGGGCGGGGCCAAGGGGCGCCTCGGCCTTCCGGTGTCCAACACCGTGCCGCTGTTCCGAACCTCCGCCGCGCAGGCCTGCTCCTCGTGCCGCCGGATCGTGCTGGAGGGCGGCCGCATCTACTTCAAGGCCGGGATCGGCGCGCATGCCCTGTGGGGGCGGGTGCTGTCGGCCTATCTGGATCGCGGGGGCGCGCAGGGAGCGCTGGGGTACCCGAGGAGCCGGGTGCGTGTCGCCGGCGGCGTGGCACGAGCCTCGTTCGAGCGCGGGACGATCGCGTGCTCGAACGGGAACTGCACCGTCAACGTGAGCTGAGCGTCAACAGGGCGGATTGCCGCCTTCGGGCGCGTTGCTCGTGCACTCGAACGCCGTCACGAAGCCGTTCACGATCGTGGCGGCCGACGCCGGCGTGAGCGCTCCGCCGGTGGGACAGGCCTGGCGCCGGTTCCACGCGGTGAGCGTCAGCGCTGTCTCCGGCGTGAGCGCCGGATGCGGGGCCAGGAACGTCGCTCGATCCCCCTCGGCGAGCTCCGCCAAACGGTCGACGATCGCCTGGGCGACCCCGCCCTCAGCCTCCGGGAGGTAATAGACGAAGACCGCGCCGTGCTCGAGGGAATGCACCGCGCGGGTTTCCGGCGGCTGCGTGTCGAACACCTTCGGCTCGCTGATCCATGTCGTCTCGTGGAACCCCGAGGTCGCCGGCGGGTCCGCGTACCGGTACGGGAGCTGACCCTCCTGGAGATGTTGGTTCCCGGGCGCGCTGGAGGCGGGCTGGTCGACCGCGGTGCAGTTCGCGCGTTCCGCGGCGCGGATCGCCTCGGGAGGGATGTCGTTCGGGCCCTGCAGGCTCTGGAACACGGCGATCGCCGCCACGACCGCCGCGGCGATCCCGATCGAGGTGAAGGTGCGACGGAACGCGGACCGACGGCGCGCGCGCCGTTGCTCCGTCTCCCGGGCCCGGCGCGCCTCCTCCTTACGATCGCGGCGCTCCAGGTTGGCGCCGCCCCGGGGCGGGGGAGGGGTCGACGCCGGCGGGCGCTGCCGGGGCCGCTTCTTCTTCTTCGGCATCAGATCGCGGCTCCCGGCTCGGGCGCCTCACCCGCGTACTCGCGGTCCGCGGTGGTCGGGAAGCTGTACTGCGACGTGAAGTCGAACGCCACCGCCAGGTCGACGCTCGCGCAGGTGCGGAGGCGATGCCACGCGACCATCGCCATCTGCGTGCCGTCCGGAAGGATCCCAGCCGCGTCCCCCGGGAAGTCGTATGGCGCGACGATCACGCGGTCCTGACCCACCGCGGCGTCCTGGATCCGCCGGTCGTAGAACTCGATCAGCCGAGTCACCCGTTCCGCGGGCGCCGCCGGGTCGTACCAGATCACGGTGGCCCCGTGCTCGAGCGAGTGGATCGAACGGTAGAGCTCGTCGACCGACATCGAGTCGTAGATCCCAGCCGACAGCGGTGTGTCGGCGTGCGGTCCCGACGCGGGCGGCGTCGTCGGGTAGGAGGAGAGCGGCGGGCCGCCTCCCTCGGCGATGTGGGTCCGATCGTCGGCCTCCGGTGCGAACGGGGGCGTGGTCGTCACCTCGCCGCACCCGGCGCTGTCCGCCGCCGCCGCCGACTGCTGCAGGAGCCGGTCCGGTTCCGGGAGGTCGCTTCCCGACGGCAACACCGTTGCGGCGAAGACGATGCCTGCGATCACGACGACGCCCACGGCGATCCCCACGGTCCGGGCGCGGCGCTTGGATGCCATCCGGCGCTGGAGGTCCTCACGCTCGCGCCTCGCCTGCTCCTTGCGCTCGGCCTTGGTCAGGCGCCGGCCCTCGTCCGGCCGCCCGGGCACGTCGTCGGTCAACCTCGTTCCTCCGTGATGGGTCGCGGAAGCTTACCGGCCGTCCATCGATGAGGGTGAGCGCCATGAGGTGAGCGCGGGTCGTCTTGCGGGCCGGCATGTGCGGGCCTATCCTGCTCGCGCCTTCCCCCCGTGTGACCGGCCGGTCCGGCCGAGGGAAGGAGGGCGCGTGTCAGACACCGAACGCGACCAGGTGGTGAGGGTGCCAGCGGCGCGGGAGACCACGGGGCTCGACCGGTACTTCAGGATCTCCGAGCGAGGGTCCAGCGTCCGCACCGAGGTCGTGGCCGGCATCACCACCTGGCTCTCGATGGCCTACATCCTGTTCTTGAACCCGCAGATCCTCGGGTTCGTGGGCATCCCGGATCTGCAGCCGCTCGGACTGCCGTTCGGTCCCGTGCTCACCGTCACGGCGCTCGTCGCCGGTCTCGCCACGATCGCGATGGGCCTGTGGGCGAACTACCCGTTCGCGATCGCCTCCGGGCTGGGGCTGAACGCGTTCGTCGCCTTCACGCTCGTCGCGGGCCAGGGCCTCTCCTACCCGGAGGCGATGGGCGTGATCGTGGTCGAGGGTCTCATCATCACGCTCCTGGTGCTCACCGGGTTCCGGAACGCGGTGCTGAACGCGATCCCGATGGACCTGAAGCGGGCGATCGCGATCGGGATCGGCCTCTTCCTGATGATCATCGGGCTCGTCAACGCTGGGATCGTCGTGCAGGGGCCGGGCAATCCTCCGCTCGGGCTCACGACGGACTTCACGAACCCGCGGATGCTGACGTTCGGGATCGGGCTGGCCCTGTGCTCGATCCTCGTCGTGCGGGGGATGCGAGGCGGGTTGCTGGTCGGGATCATCGCGACCACCGTGATCGCCTCGATCATCAACGGCATCTGGGGCGACAACGCGATCTGGGAACCGCTCGGCCCCGGGATCGCGCAGCTGCCCGATTCGATCACCGCCTCCCCGGATTTCAGCCTGCTCGGGGACTTCTCGTTCGGGTTCTTCGCCACGCTCGGCTTCTGGACGGCGATCGTGCCGGTGTTCGCCGTGATGCTCTCGGACTTCTTCGACACGATGGGCACGGCGGTGGCGCTCGGCGACGAGGCCGGCCTGCTGGATGAGGACGGCAGGCTGCCGAACATGAACCGGGTGCTGCTCGTGGACTCCGTGGCGGCCGCCGCCGGCGGCGCGGCGAGCGCGTCCTCGAACACCACGTTCATCGAGTCGGCGTCCGGGATCAGCGAGGGCGGTCGGACCGGCCTGGCATCCGTCGTGACGGGCGTGCTGTTCCTGCTCTGCGTGTTCCTGTCGCCGCTCGCGGGGGTGATCCCGCCTGAGGCGACGGCCCCGGTCCTCGTGATCGTCGGCTACTTCATGATGCGCGGCATCGGGGAGATCGAGTGGCGCGACCCCGCGATCGGGATCCCCGCGCTGCTGACGATCGGGATGATGCCGTTCACCTACTCGATCACGAACGGCGTGGGCGCGGGCTTCATCGCCTACACGGCGATCCGCCTGATGCAGGGCAAGGTGCGCGACGTGCATCCGCTGATGTACCTCGTGACGGCCGGGTTCCTCTTCTATCTCCTCAGAGGGGTCCTGGCCTAGGAAGGTCCGGCGTGGCCGGGGGCCGGGCCCGCGAGGCCCGAGCCCCCCGGCCCCGGT
>JBOGVD010000022.1:0-8998 GCA_050696355.1 Actinomycetota bacterium | reverse complement strand
CCCGAGCCGATCCTGCACGTCGACCTCGACGCGTTCTACGCATCGGTCGCGGTCCTCAAGGACCCGACCCTGAGAGGCAAGCCGGTGATCGTCGGCGGGACCGGCGCTCGCGGGGTGGTCACCAGCGCGTCGTACGAGGCTCGCCGGTACGGCGTGCGGAGCGCGATGCCGTCGGTCCGCGCGCGACGGCTGTGTCCGGACGGCATCTTCCTCCCGCCGGACTTCGACGCCTACCGCATCCACTCGATCCGGTTCCGGGAGGTCCTGCTCGCGCACACCCCGATCGTGGAGCCGATCTCCCTGGACGAGGCGTTCCTGGACGTCGCCGGCGCCACCCTCCTGTTCGGTTCCCCGGTCTCGATCGCGAAGAAGATCCGGGCGGAGGTCGCTCGAGAGGTCGGCGTCACGTGCTCGGTCGGCATCGCGCCCAGCAAGTTCGTTGCCAAGCTCGCCTCGGACGGGTGCAAGCCCGACGGGTGGCTCCACGTGCTCTGGGGGGAGGTGGGGGCCTTCCTCGAGCCCCTGCCCGTCGGCCGGCTCTGGGGGGTGGGGGAGAAGACCGCGGAGCTGCTGGGGCGCCTGGCGATCCGCACGGTGGGCGACCTGGGGCGGACGCCCGCCACGATCCTCGAGCGCCTCCTCGGCGAGGCGGCGGCGAGCCATCTGGCCGCCCTGGCCCGGGGGGTCGACGACCGTCCGGTCGTGCCCTTCGAGCAGCCGAAGTCCATCGGTCACGAGGAGACGTTCGACCGGGATCTGGACGACGAGGACGAGATCCTGCGCGAGCTGCTGGCGCTCTCCGGCCGCGTGGCGGCGCGCCTCCGGGAGGACGGCTACCGGTCGAGGACCGTCACGCTGAAGGTCCGGCTGGCGAACTTCACCACGCTCTCCCGCTCGCGGACGCAGGCCGACCCCACCGACCTCGGCGCCGATCTCCACCGGATCGTGTCCGAGCTGTACCGGCACCTGCCCGGATCGAGGCGCCGGGTGCGGCTGCTCGGCGTGCAGGCGGCCGGGCTCGTCCCCGCGGGGGCGCAGCAGCTCGCGTTCCTTCGCTCCGATCACTGGCGCTCCGAGCGCTGGGACGACGTGGAGCGCACCGTCGACCGCATCGAGCGCCGCTTCGGCGCGGGCGCGGCCGGGCCGGCGAGCCTCCTGGACCGGACCCGGCGCCGGTAGGTTCCGCTCGGTCGGGACCCCACTCTATAATCGAGGTCGGGAAACGGGTCGTTCCCCCACGGCCGGAGGCGCCATGCCGCTCAACGACAACGAGCAGAAGATCCTCGAGGAGATCGAACGCCGGCTCTCGGAGGAAGATCCGAGGCTGGTCGAGCAGGTGACCCGCACGGACCTCCACACGCACGCCTGGGGTCGGATGAAGATGGCGATCGCCGGATTCCTCCTCGGCCTGCTGTTGCTGCTGCTCGTGGGCATCTCCGTGTGGATCGCGGCCACGGGGTTCGTCGTGATGACGATGTCGGCGCTCCTCGCGTTCCGCTACGCGGGCCGGCTCGGCGACGACAGCGCCGCTCCCGGGACGTTCGGCCGGATCGCCGCGCGCGTCGCCGGACGCCTCCGCCCGCCGACGTCGGGACGTCCGCCGGAGGACTGATCGCCCGGCTCGCGATGCATCGCGTCGTCGATCGGCGTGAACCGCGTGTCGATCGCACGGTCTGACCACCGCGCTTGCCACGACTTCGTCGATGGGTGTAGAACGTGCATTCCTTCCCTCTGGGTGCGAACGCGTCACCGAGGACGGGGTCTCCCGAGAGGACCCGTGACGGTCGCGCCGGTTGGTGCAGGTTCGAGTGGTGCGGATCGAAAGGGCGCGCGTCTTGATGGAGGGTTTCACCGCGCATCAAGCGTGCAAGTTCACCGGCTGCTCGCCGCGACAGCTCCGCTACTGGGACGAGATCGGACTCGTCGTGCCGTCGGTGCAGGGCACCGGCGGCCGCCCGGGGGTCCCTCGTCTGTACTCCTTCCGCGACCTGGTCGCGCTCCGGGTCGTCAGGTCGCTGCTCGACGGCGGGATGTCGCTGCAGCGCGTCCGTCGGTCGTGGGAGTTCCTGACGAAGCGGGCGGGCCTCACGAAGCACCTGTCCGACGTGAAGCTCGTGACCGACGGGCAGTCGATCTTCAAGATCTGCCGCCGCGACGGCGAGGTCATGGACGCCCTCCGAGAGGGTCAGATGGCCTTCTTCGTGGCGATCGACGACATCGCGACCGGCGTGGAGACCAAGGTGCGCCAGTTCGAGGAGGACCGGGAGCGCTTCGTCCGAGCCCTGCGGGCCGCGGCGGCCCACACGGCGACGGGTGGTCGGGCGCCCGAAGGTCGTTCGGCCGCTCGCTGAGGCTCAGCGGCGCCGGTACAGCCCCACCAGCCAGGCGGTCGGCCCGACGGCCCGACGGATCTCCCGGATCGCGGTGGTCGCGGCGTGGCCGGCGGCGTCGGCCTGCCCCTCGTCCGGCTCGTGCTGGGAGTACGCGGCCGCGGTCGCGAGCCCCGTGAGCCTGTCGAGGTTGCCGTTGGCGAGGTAGCCCGTCTCCGTCACCTTCCGGCGGTATTCCTCCAGGGTCTCGCCCGGGCCACGGCCGAGTCCCAGACCGGCGGCGCGCTCCGTGAACACCTCGTAGGTCACCAGGATCAGCCGCCGGGGCTCGTCCGCGGCCCGACGGAGCCGCACCCGCCGTCGGAGCGCGCGGACGGGCGGAACGAGCAGGAGCACGATGCCCGCGGCGACGGCGGCCAACAGCAGCGCGGCCCGGGCGCCGATCGGCGGGCTATCGTCGCCGATATCGATCGTGCCGGGGTCGCCGACCGCCCCGCGAGGCCCGGTGACTCTAGGGTCGTTCTCGAAGGCTCGATCGATCGCCTCGCGAACCCCGGTGGGCGTCTCGCCCGTTCCCCCGGTCGGGGCGTCGACGCAGTCCGGTCCCGGGCACGTCGCCGCGGGCTCGGCGTAGCTCACGGCGTTGATCCGGCCCGGCGTCGGCTCGAACGGCATCCATCCCCACCCCGGGAAGTAGACCTCCACCCACGCGTGGGCGACGTTCGTCGACACCGAGTACTGGCCGGGGGTCGAGGTCGGCGTCCCGGTGGCGAAGCCCATCGCCACGCGGGACTGGATGCCGATCGACCGCAGCAGCGCCGCCATCGACGTCGCGAACTGCTGGCAGAAGCCCGCCTTCGAGACCTGAAGGAACTCGAGGAGGGAACGGGTCCCCGCGCGCAACCGGGTGTCGACCTGGTACCGGAACTCCCCGGAGCTGTGGAGCCGCTCCTCGATCGCGACCACCTTGTCGAAGGTCGACTCGGCCCCCGCGGTCCACGCCAGCGCCAGCTCCTCGATCTCCGGCGGCATGTTTTCGGGCAGATCGAGGTAGCGGCCGCCTTCGAGCGGGGCGTCGGGCCGGACCCGCCGGAGCGCGGTGGCGGACGGCTTCACCAGCGAGGTCGTGACCGTGTAGACGTCTCCCTGCTCGAGCGGGGCGTCCACGAACGCGGTCCCCGTGTCCGGGTCGAACCGCACGTCCCTGCCCGGCACCTCCTCGACCGACCGGATCGGGTACGGAGCCGGCAGCCAGTGCTGGGCGAGGTCCGTGACGACCTCGATGGTCGCCGGCGTGGCGGCGCCGGCCGGTCCATCGAGGCGAGCCAGCTCCTCGCCGGGCTCGACCAGCACGCCCTGCGATGCCTCCGCCGGGCGCCAGCCGACGCCGTCGAACTCGGGGAGCGAGACGAGCCGGATGTAGCCCGGGCTGTCGGCGGTCACCCGGAGCACCTCCACGGGCGTGCGCTGCTGCAGCGAGCTCTGGACCGAGACGAAGGGGTCGATCGCCACCCGGTCCTCCGCCGGGGTGCCGAAGTCCACCAGGCCCTGGGAGCCGAAGCCGGGCACGACGACGGGTGCGATGAGGGCCAGGCCGAGCGCCGTGAACGCGAGACGCCGCGCGCCGCGTCCGGCCGCCGCGGCGAACCCGCGGCCCGAGGACCACACCGGGCCCCAGCCCTGCACGCGGGCGAGGCCGTCCGAGAACACGACGAGCAGCGCGGCGGCCAGGAAGGCCAGCCCGTAGAGCGGCTTCACGAACTCCTCCAGCACGCTGTCGGCGAACGCCACGAGCGCGACGGGCGGGACGAGCCCGAGCAGCGGGCTGCCTGCCCGGAACGCGAGCGCGTGCGCGGAGAACACCGCCGCCCACAACGAGGTGACGGCCGCCAGGACCAGCGGGGCGATCGGCTCCGCCGGCGCCGGCTGGATCCTCGCCTGCTCCCCGACGAGCGCGGCGGCGTCCAGGGCGGCCCGGAGCGAGTCGGCCGTGGGCAGGCCGTACCACGTGGTCTCCGGGAAGACGATCAGGGCCACCGCCAGTGCGAGTCCGATCGCGCTGATCGCGGTGGACAGGAGCAGGCTCCGTCGCTCGAACGCGACCGCGAGGCCCGCCGCCGCGAGCGCCGCGCCCACGAGTTGCCCGGTGCTCGCCGCGCCCAGGAACACCCGCCCGAACGCCAGGGCCGTCGTCACCGCGAGGAGCACGGTGGCGACGAGCCCGATCAGACGATGCGCGCGAGCGGACGATCCAACGGTGTGTGCCATCGCTCCTGCAATCTCATGGACGGGGGCAGGACGATCACGTCCCACCCGGCGCGTGCGAGGGACAGACGAGCCTGGCTGGCACGCCCTTCGAGCTGCGCCTGTCGTTCGGGCGGCAGGCGGCCGGGATCCATGGGGTAGATCAGGACGGCGAGCTTCTGCCCGAACCCGGCGCCCGCGCGGATCAACGATCCGAGCTCGGCCGGGACCGGGGGCGCCGAGACGAAGACGAGCGAGGTGTCGGGCGAGGAGCCCGCGCGGAGGTGGGCGAGCGCCGGGCCGATCGACCGGACCTCCGCGTGGGTGATCCGTGTGAGCGCGTCGAGGAAACGCTCCTCGGACAGGGCCGCGGCCGGGAGCTCCGTGGTGCCCAGACGGAGCACGAACCCCCGGCGAGCGAGCAGCACCCCGACCGAGGCGGCCGCGGAGACCCCGCGCTCGAACGCCGGCGTGTGCGCGCGACCGAGGGCGGCGGCCCGCGTGTCCAGGAACACGAGGCCGCTCGCCCGCCGGGTGGACTCGTCCTGGCGGATCATCAGCTCACCCGTGCGGGCGACCGACGGCCAGTGGATGCGTCGCAGGTCGTCGCCCTCCTGGTACGTCCGCATCGTGTAGTACTCGTCGCCGGTCCGGAACAGCTGCCGCGCACGAGAGGCCCCGAAGCTGGGGCCCGAAGCGGGGTCCGGCGCGGCGCCCAGGTCTTCGATCTCGGGGGTCACGAGCAGCTCCTCCCGATCCTCGAACTCGAGGCGCAGTCGGGTGAGGGCGAAGGGATCGGACACGTCGACGACCAGCGGCCCGAGGACGTAGCGGCCCCGCGACTGCGGCACCAGGGCGTAGGAGGCCTCCGCGCGAGCGCCGGCGCGGATCCCACCGATCACGAGCCGCGCCGCCCGGCCGAGCGCGGTGGGCAGTCGGTCCTCCAACAGGAGGAACGACGTGGCCATCGGCGATCGGTTCTCCACGTTGAGCGCGACCGTCACCCGCGCGCCGGGGGTCACGCGGACCTCGGAGAGGCGCCGCCGCACCACGAGGCGGCGCGCACCGCGCTTGGCCACGAACGAAGCCAGCAGCGGGAGCAGGAACATCCCGATCGCCACCACCTCGAGCCCCGGGGAACCGAGGATCCGTGCCGCGAGCCACATCGCGAGGCCCGTCGCGAAGACGGTCACCCCGCGGCCCGCGAGCATCAGGGGCTCCCCGCGACCGGGACGTCGACCTCGTCGACGATCTCTCTCACCAGGACCTCGGCCGAGCGCCCGCTCATGATCGCATCCGCGGTGACGATGATGCGGTGGGCGAGGGCGACCGGAGCGAGCATCTTCACGTCGTCCGGGATCACGTAGTCGCGTTCCTCGGCGGCCGCCAGGGCCCGGGCCGCCCGCAGGATCATGATCGAGGCTCGCGGGCTCGCCCCGAGGTACACGTCGGAATGGCGCCGGGTGGCCTCGACGAGCTCGACGATGTACTTCCGGATCGCCGGCGCCGCGTGGATCTGCCGCGCCTCCTCGATCATGTCCCGCACACCGGACGCGTCGCTCACCGGCCGGATGTCGTCGAGGGGGGCGCCGGCGGCGTGGGTCGCGAGGATGTCGACCTCGACCGCCGTGTCCGGGTAGCCGATCGCGAGGCGCAGCATGAACCGGTCCAGCTGCGCCTCGGGCAGGGGATAGGTGCCCTCGTGCTCGATCGGGTTCTGCGTCGCGATCACGATGAACGGGGTGCCGAGCGTGTGCGTCTCGGTGTCGACCGTGACCTGGCGCTCCTCCATGCACTCGAGCAGCGCGGACTGGGTCTTCGGGGAGGCGCGGTTGATCTCGTCGCCGAGCACGATGTTCGCGAAGATGGCGCCCGGCTTGAACTCGAAGTCCCCGGTTTCCTGGCTGAACACGTTGACCCCGGTGACGTCGGTCGGCAGCAGGTCGGGCGTGAACTGGATCCGCCGGAACGAACAGTCGATCGAGCGAGCGATGGACTTCGCGAGCATGGTCTTGCCGACGCCGGGCACGTCTTCGATCAGGAGGTGCCCTTCGGCGATGAGCGCCACGAGCGCCAACCGGATCTCGCGGTGCTTGCCCCGTACCACACGCTCGACGTTCTCCTCGATCTGGCGGAAGCGTGCGGCGAACGCCTGTGGGTCCGGGAGTTTCTCTCGTACCTCCATCAGATCTCGACCCCCGGGCTCGGTGGCAGGTGCACAATCTTACGTCCGGGACCGAACGTGGGTTGCCTCGAGGAACGAGACGGCTGCCGCTGACGGCAAGTTCCCGACAGGGCGGCCGAACCGGCCGAGCGCGGGGCGGGGAGCCGGGGAGGAGGGGCGGACCGGCCCGCGATCCCGACGCCCCGAGCGGCCCCTATTCGCAACGATCAGGCATCGCGCGGGCCAGCCAGCCCGACCAGAAGATTACACGGTTGTGATTCGGGTGGTGGGAACACTCGCCGTTGCTTCGGGGTCGCTACACTGCGCGTCATGGGACGTGCCCTCGTGCTGAACACGTCGGAGTCGCCGCTCGCCGTGGTGGCCGCGAAGCGGGCGGTCGTGATGGTGCTCAAGGAGAAGGCCGACGTGGTGCTCAGCAACGGGATGGTCTTCCATTCGGCGCGACTGGCGATCGAGGCGCCCTCCGTCGTGCGTCTCCGTCGGTACGTCCACGTCCCGTACCGGCCCCACGCCCCGTTGACGCGGCGGGCGGTCTTCGCGCGTGATCTCGGCACGTGCCAGTACTGCGGCGCCTCGGCCGAGAACCTCGATCACGTGATCCCTCGCTCCCGCGGCGGGTTGCACGTCTGGGAGAACGTCGTGGCCTCGTGCCGCAAGTGCAACGCGCGGAAGGAGGACCGAACCCCGAGTGAGGCCGGCTTCGCGCTCCTACGCCAGCCCTACGCACCCCGGAACGGCTTCCACCTGACGCTCGGCCGGATCGAGCCGGGCTGGGAGCTCTACCTGGCCTCGTAGGCCCTCCCCGGTACCGACGTCCCTCCCGATTCCCTTTCTCCCGGTCCCGTTCTCCCGGTCCTGCGAGCACTTTCCTCCGCTGCGCGATTGACGCGGTGGAGTATTAGTGGCATAAACGTGGGGCTCAGTGGAGGAGAGGGGAGGAAGGCGTGGCCGAGCTCCTCGGCACGCATAGCTACTCGCTCGACCCCAAAGGCAGGGTGTCGCTGCCCGCGAAGTTCCGCGAGGCGTTCGACGACGGCCTCTGGCTCACCGTGGGTCAGGACCGCTGCCTGTACTGCTTCCCCAGGGCCGAGTGGGAGCGCCGCAGTGGCGAGGTCGACGCCTTCGCTCTCTCCGACAAGGACGGCCGGGCCTTCTCTCGCCTCTTCTTCTCCTCCGCGGACGAGGCGAGGCTCGACGGCCAGGGTCGGGTGACGATCCCGCAGCGACTCAGGGACACGGTGGGGATCACGAAGGACGTCGTGGTCCTCGGCGTCCGCGAGCGGATGGAGATCTGGGATCGAGAAGCGTTCGAGCGGTATCGGGACGCGCACGCGGCCGCCTACGAGAACGGCGACCTGGCGCCGCGTGGGTCGGCCGGCAGCCGGTCCTCGCCGTGAGCGTCGAGATGGAGGAGCGCGTGATCACGAGGAGGGTGGGTGTGAAGCAGACGAAGCTTTCGACCGAGGTCCGGCAGAGCCTGTCGCTGCTCGTCTTGACGGCGGTGACGCTGCTGGCGTCGATCGGCCTCGGGGTCCTGGCGGGACAGATCGGGTGACGTGGCGAAAGGCGGATCGCTCCACGAGCCGGTCATGGTGGACGAGGTCGTCGACCTCCTGGTCGCCGGGCGGTCGGGGACCGGGGGAAGCGTGGCCGACATGACCGTCGGCGCCGGCGGGCACGCTGTCGCGTTGCTCGAGGCGGGCGTCTCGCGTCTGATCGGCGTCGATCGTGACCCGGACGCGCTCCGCATCGCGCGCGAGCGCCTGGCGCCCTACGGCGACCGGTTCACCGCCCTGCAACGACGCTTCTCCCAGGTCGGAGAGGCCGAAGCCACGGGGCCGCTGCACGGGGTCCTCTTCGACCTGGGAGTGTCGTCGATCCAGCTCGACGAGCCGGCCCGCGGGTTCGGCTACCGCGTGGACGGGCCGCTCGACATGCGCATGGGCGGGGACGACGTCTCGGCGGCGGACCTCGTGAACGACCTGCCCGAGGGGGCGCTCGCCGATCTGCTCTACGAGTACGGGCAGGAGCATCGTTCGCGCCGCATCGCCGCGGCGATCGGCCGGGCGCGGCAGCGGGCCCGGATCGAGACCACCGACCAGCTGGCCGGGGTCGTCGTGAGCGCCGTGGGACGACGTCCGGGGGGCCCCCACCCCGCGCGTCGGACGTTCCAGGCGCTCCGCATCGCGGTCAACCGGGAGCTCGAGGAGCTCGCCGCCTCCCTGCCTCGGGCGGTCGG
>JBOGVD010000021.1:0-3749 GCA_050696355.1 Actinomycetota bacterium | reverse complement strand
GTCTCCGCGAACCGGCGCCGGCCGACACCGAGCGGGCGCACGCCCTGGCGCGGCAGCTGCTCGATCGCCACGGGGTGGTCACGCGCGAGGCGGTCCTCGCGGAGGGCGTCCCGGGCGGCTTCGTCGGCATCTACCCCGTGTTCAAGGCTATGGAGGAGGCCGGCCAGGTCCGTCGTGGGTACTTCGTGGCGGGCCTCGGCGCCGCCCAGTTCGCGCACCCGGGGGCCGTCGACCGGCTGCGCGCGTTCCGTCCGGGCGGCACCCAGGCGAGCGACGACCGCGTCGCCGAGGACCTCGCCGACCTCGAGGCCTCGCTGGTGCTGGCGGCGGCGGATCCCGCGCAGCCGTACGGCGCCGCCCTCCCCTGGCCCGCGAGTGAGGGGCGGCCGGCCCGCCAGGCGGGCGCCTACGTCGTGCTCGCCGACGGCGCGACCTGCGCCTACCTCGAGCGGGGCGCCAGGAGCCTGCTCACGTTCGGCGCCGACCCGGCTTCGTGGGCGGACGCCCTCGCCTCCCTCGTGAAGGACGGGCGTCTCAAGCGCATCCAGCTCGGCCGGATCGACGGCGCCGAGGCGTCGGCGCATCCCGCGGCGGCCGATCTCCTGGCGGCCGGCTTCGTCGACGGCTACCGGGGCCTCACCCTCCGCGGATGACGTTGCGGGAGGCATCCCCGTTCGCCGCTCGCGGGAACCGGTGGGCGGTCGCCACACCCCACCCACGGGCCGCCGAGGCCGCCGCGGCGGCCTTCGAGCGCGGCGGCAACGCGGTCGACGCAGCGCTCCACGCCGCCACCACGCTCGCGGTCGTGACGCCCCACATGTGCGGGGCGGGCGGCGACCTGTTCGCCCTCGTCCAGAACCCGGACGGCAAGCTCGTCGCGATCGACTCCTCCGGCCGGGCGCCGGGAGGGATCGATCCCGAGGCCCTCCGGACGGAACACGGCATGCGGATGCCCGAGGCCGGTGTCTCGACGATCACCGTTCCCGGCGCGATCCTCGGGTGGGACGCCCTCCACCGCCAGGGTGCAACGTTGCCCTGGACCGATGCCTTCGGAGCCGCGATCGACGCGGCCGAGGGCTTCCCCGTGTCCCGCGACCTCGCGGGGAGCATCGGTCGGCGCGCCGACGAGCTGCGGGACGACCCCGGGTTCGCCGAGGTCTACTTCGCCGACGGGGTTCCCTCGGAGGGCGATCGGCTCGCCCAGCCGGCGCTGGCCCGGACCCTCCGGACGCTCGCCGACGATGGCCCCGGCGCGTTCTATACCGGCGAGCTCGGCGCGCGCTTCGTCGACGGCCTCCGCGCCCTGGGCGGGGCGATCTCACCCGAGGACCTCGCCGCCCACACCGCGGACCTCGCAGCGGCGCTCCGTGGGCGCTACCGCGACCTCGACGTCTCCGTGACGCCGCCGGCGTCCCAGGGGTTCGTCCTGCTCGAAGCGCTCGCCGTGGTCGAACGGCTCGAGATCGACCCCGACCCGGTGGGGCCCGACGCACCCGTCCTCGCACGGATCCTTTTGGCGGCCTCAGCCGATCGCGATCGCCATCTCGCCGACCCCGATGCCATGACGATCCACGTGTCGGCGCTCCTGGACGACGGTCATCTCGCGGCCCTCTGCGACCACGTGCGTGGCGACGTCGACGGTCATCCAGGATCCGAGCCGGTCCGCCCACGCCTCCCGGGCGACACGATCGCGCTGGTCGCCGCCGACGCTGACGGCTGGGGGGTCGCGCTGATCCAGAGCCTCTTCAGCGGGTTCGGCGCCGGCCTGCTGGAGCCCACCACCGGGATCGTGCCCCACGACCGAGGCGCCTGCTTCACGCTCGAGCCCGGCCATCCGAACGAGCTCGCGCCCGGCAAGCGACCGGCGCACACGCTGATGCCGGTCGCCGTCCACCGCGACGGTGCGCTCGTGGGCCTCGCCGGCACGCGCGGCGGCCACGGTCAGCCCCAGATCGACCTGATGACCCTCGTCCGGTCCTTCGATCTGGGCGTGGAGCCGGACGAGGCCGTGGCCGGGCCCCGATGGCTGGTCGGCGGCATGTCGCCGCTCCGCGAGGAGCCCTCGATCGAGGTCGAGCGCTCGGTCCCCGAGGCCGTTCGCGCCTCTCTCCTCGGCGCCGGGTTCCGGCTGAAGCTCCTCGGTGGGATGGATCGCGCGGTCGGGCACGCGCAGCTGCTCCGCATCGCGGATGGCGCGTTCTCGGCCGGCAGCGACCCCCGGTCCGACGGCGGAGCGTTGGCCTCCTGAGGCTCGGCCGACCGACCTCCCGGCCATCTGGCCGATTGGCACCGCGGGTGCCATCTCGCAGACTAGCTCCCGATGTCGCCTCGACTGCTTCCGGCCGGAGGAGGGCTCCGACGTCTCCTCGACGTCCTGGGCGACGCCGACACGGTCGTGTGGGAGGCGGCCGTGGAGCCCGGACGGTTCACCTCGGTCTCGGACACGGTCGAGGGGCTGCTCGGGTACACGCCCCGGGGATGGATCGACGACCCCGCGTCCTGGCTCAGCCGTGTGCACGACGACGACCGCGATCGCGTGATCGAGGCCTGGACGAAGGCGGCCGCGGGCGAGCGTCTGGACGTCGAGTACCGCTTCGCTTCCCGGGAGGGCGGTGAGACCTGGCTCTGGCACATCGGACAGCTCGTCCCCGCCACACCGGTCCGCCCGAAGCCTCGGCTGCGAGGGTTGCTCGTCGACATCACCGAGCGGCGCCGCCTCGAGGAGGAACGGGCGGAGGCGCTGCGCGACTCGAGCGAGGGTCGGACCCGGGAGGCCGCCTCGCGATGGGTCGAGGCGGAGGAGCGGTTCCGCGCCCTCGAGCAGCAGGTGCCGGCGATCACCTACCTCGACGCGATCGACGGGCCGCAGAAGACGCTCGCCGTGAGCGACCAGACGACCACGATCCTCGGCTACACCCCCGACGAGTGGTACGCCGATCCCGACCTGTGGAAGAAGCTCGTCCACCCGGAGGACGCGGCTCGGCTCGACGCCGCCGAGCGGTCGGGTGGCTTCGCCGGTGGGGTCGAGTACCGCGTGCTCACGAAGGACGGGCGGACCGTCTGGCTCCACGACCGCTCACGGTTGATCACCGATGGCGACGGGGTCCCCCGCTACTGGCTCGGCGTGCTCGTCGATGTCACCGACCGCCGCCGGGTGCACGAGCTCCGTCACGAGCTCGCGAGCGAGCGGGAGCAGAACCTCCGGCTGTCGGCCGCCGACGAGGCCAAGACGATCGCGATGCAGGCCGTGTCCCACGACATCCGCACCCCGCTCGCGGCGATCCTGGGCCTCGCGATCACGTTGGAGAGCAAGGCGGAGGACCTGGCGCCCGATGACGTCCGGGACCTCTCGTCCCGGATCGTGGCGAACTCACGCCGCCTCGACAAGATCGTGACGGACCTGCTGGACCTCGACCGCCTGGGACGCGGCGGGCTCCTGCCCCGCCTGCGACCGCTCGACCTCGGGAAGCTCGTCCGACAGCTCGTCACCCGGACGGAGGCCGTGACCGAGCGCCGGCTCCAGCTCGACACCGGGCCGGTCCGCGTGAACGCCGATCCGATGATGATCGAGCGGATCGTCGAGAACCTCGTGGGCAACGCCGTGAAGCACACCCCGGGCGACTCCCGGATCTGGGTGCGCGTCGAGCGGACCGACGAGGGCGGCCTGATCGTCGTGGAGGACGACGGTCCGGGCGTCGAGCCGGAGCATCGAGAGGAGATCTTCGAGCCGTTCTCGCAGGGACCGAACC
>JBOGVD010000020.1:0-21386 GCA_050696355.1 Actinomycetota bacterium | reverse complement strand
TCTCCGAACGTCCAGCCACGACGCTGGGAGGCCCGGAGCCCAGGGGCGTAGCTCAATTTGGTAGAGCACCGGTCTCCAAAACCGGCGGTTGGGGGTTCAAGTCCCTCCGCCCCTGCAAGGGAGCACCCATGAATCGGCAGATGAAGCGGATGCAGGAGCGTCAGGAGCGTGCGCAGAAGCGCGCGGGCGCCGGGCGTCCGCCCACGCCGTCCGCCGCCACCAGGAGGGCCGCCGTGCAGGAGAAGCGCAAGCGCACCGGCGCGCGCCAGTTCCTGAAGGAGGTCCGCCAGGAGCTCACCAAGGTCGACTGGCCGACCCGTCGCGAGCTCGTGTCGTACTCGATCGTGGTGCTCGTGACCGTGACCGTCCTCACCGCCTATGTGTTCGGGCTCGACTCCCTGTTCACGAGGTTCGTGTTCGACGTGCTCGGCAACTGAAATGAGGAACGACGGAACCGTGATCGAACCCGGATCCATCTCCGACGAGCGCGACCTCGAGCAGGTCGACGTTCCCGACCTGCCCGTGTCCGAGTCGGCCGCCGAGGAGGCAGACGTGCCGGCGGACACCGACGAGGGGGCAGAGGCGGCTCCGGTCGAGGCCGAGGTTCCGGCACCCGTGGACCCCGATCCCGTGGAGCCCGAACCGGTAGAGCCCGATCCCGAACCGGTCGAGCCGGAACCGGTCGAGCCGGAGGTCGTGGATCCCGAGCCGGTCGCCGCGGTCGACGAGGACCCCTTCCGGGGCCACGGCGACTGGTACGTCGTGCACACGTACTCCGGCTACGAGAACAAGGTGAAGGCCAACCTCGAGTCGAGGATCAGGACGATGCAGATGGAGGCCAAGATCTTCGGCGTCCACATCCCGATGGAAGACGTGATGGAGATCAAGTCGGGCAAGAAGCAGGTCGTGAAGAAGAAGCAATTCCCCGGCTACCTCCTGGTCCGCATGGTCTACGACAACGACTCGTGGTACGTCGTCCGCAACACCCCCGGCGTCACCGGCTTCGTCTCGGCAGGCACCGGCTCGAAGCCCACGCCCCTGTCCAAGCACGAGGTCGACAAGATCCTGACGGTGAAGAAGGAGGAGGTCCGCCCGCAGGTTCGCCTCGGTTTCGAGGAGGGCGACATCGTGCGGATCACCTCGGGACCCTTCGCGGACTTCAACGGCACGATCAACGAGATCAACGCCGACCAGGCCAAGCTCAAGGTGCTGGTCAACATCTTCGACCGGGAGACGCCGGTCGAGCTCTCCTTCGATCAGGTGTCGAAGGTCTAGCGCTCAAGGAGCGAAGCGGTAGCGCAACAGAGAGAACCCGTCGTCGCGGGAGGCCGACAGGCCGCTGGGACCGCAGGAGGGAGACAGGATGGCTCCGAAGAAGAAGGTGCTCGCGACCGCGAAGCTCCAGATCACCGCCGCGCAGGCTACCCCCGCCCCCCCGGTGGGAACCGCGTTGGGCCAGCACGGCGTGAACATCATGGACTTCTGCAAGCAGTACAACGAGGCGACGCAGCAGTTCGCCGGCCAGGTGATCCCGGTCGAGCTCACGATCTACGAGGACCGATCCTTCACCTTCGTCCTGAAGCAACCGCCGGCCGCCGAGCTGATCCGCAAGGCCACCGGCATCGAGAAGGGGTCCGGCGAGCCGAACCGCGACAAGGTCGCGAAGCTGTCCCGGCAGCAGGTCCGTGAGATCGCCGAGCGAAAGATGGTCGACCTGAACGCGAACGACATCGAGAACGCGATGCGGATCATCGAGGGGACGGCCCGGAGCATGGGCGTGGAGGTGGCGTCGTGAGCTCGAACACGGGCAAGCGGTACCGGCAGGCGGCCGAGGCGTTCGATCGCGAGCAGGAGTACCCGCCCGCGGAGGCGATCAAGATCCTCAAGTCGCTGCCAGACGCGAAGTTCGACGAGACCGTCGAGATCGCGTTCCGGCTCGGCATCGACACCAGGAAGAACGAGCAGGCGCTCCGCGGCACGGTGGCGCTCCCGCACGGCACCGGCAAGTCGGTGCGCGTCGCCGCCTTCGCGGTGGGGGAGAAGGCGCGCGAGGCCCGCGACGCCGGGGCCGACCTGGTCGGCGGCGAGGAGCTCGTCGAGGTGGTCATGAAGGGCGAGATCGACTTCGACGCCGCGGTGGCCACGCCGGACATGATGGCGGCGGTCGGGAAGGCGGGTCGCGTCCTCGGGCCGCGAGGACTCATGCCCAACCCGAAGACCGGCACCGTGACGGTCGACATCGCCAAGGCCGTCGCCGACATCAAGGGCGGGAAGGTCGAATATCGGGCCGACCGCACCGGCAACGTCCATCTGATCATCGGGAAGAAGTCGTTCGAGGAGCGGAACCTCCTGGAGAACTACCTCGTGGTCGTCGACGAGCTCTTGAAGGCGAGGCCGTCGTCGGCCAAGGGCCGCTACATCAGGTCGCTGGCGCTGTCGTCGACGATGGGCCCGAGCGTCCGGATCGATCCCTCGAAGCCGCGGGGCGTCCAGCTGGCCGCCGCCGAGAGGTAGCTGGCCAGCCGTCGCGAGTCCTGTTGATGATAGCCTGAGCGCTGCCGCAGACAGCAGGGGCGCGAGAGCGCGTAATCCCGCATCCGGGTACCTGCCGAGGCGAACGGCCATGCGTGGCGGACACGGATGGACCGTCGGGGATCATCGCGCCGCGCGCGTCTCCGCTGTCTGCGGGGACGCGTTGTTCATACAGGAGGCGCGATGCCGAGTACCCAGAAGATCGAGCGGGTCGCGGAGCTGAAGGAGCAGATCGAGGGCTCCGCGGCCCTGCTGCTCACCGAGTACCGCGGGCTCACGGTGTCCGAGATCACCGAGCTCCGCACGTCCCTGCGTGACGGGGGCGCGACGTTCGCGGTCATCAAGAACACCCTGATGCGCCGCGCTCTCGAGGAGACCGACGCGGCCGCGCTCGGGGCCCTCTTCGAAGGCCCCAGCGCGGTGGCATTCGTCCAGGCGGATCCGGTCATGGCCGCGAAGAGCGTGACGGCTGCGGCCAGGAAGTTCCCCGCCCTGGCGTTGAAGGGTGGGTTCGTGGAGGGTCGGGTGCTGTCCGCGGACGAGGCGAAGTCCCTCGCCGACCTCGAGTCCCGGGAAGTGATGCTGTCCAAGGTCGCCGGTCTGATGAAGGGCGAGATGACCCGGGCCGCCGCCGTGTTCCAGGCGACCCAGGCGCGATTCCTCTCGCTGCTCGAGGCCTTCAAGGCGAAGCTGCCCGAAGAAGCTCAGGCCGAGGCGGTCACGGAGGCGGCAGAAGAGACGAACCGAACAGACGACGAGGAAGAGAAGGAGTGACCCGTGGCGAAGTCGAAGATCGGGACGGAGGACCTGCTCGAGCGGTTCAAGGAGATGACGCTCCTGGAGCTGTCGGAGTTCATCAAGGCGTTCGAGGAGGCGTTCGACGTCAAGGCCGCGGCCGCCGCACCGATGATGATGGCCGCACCCGGAGGCGGAGGGGCAGGCGGTGAGACTGGATCGGTCGAGGAACAGTCCGAGTTCGACGTGATCCTCACGGCGGCGGGCGACAAGAAGATCCAGGTCATCAAGGAGGTGCGCGCCCTCACGAGCCTCGGCCTCAAGGAGGCGAAGGATCTCGTGGACGGCGCCCCGAAGCCGGTCCTGGAGCGCGTGAACAAGGAAGCCGCCGACAAGGCCAAGGAGCAGCTGGAGGCCGCAGGCGGCTCCGTCGAGGTCAAGTAGCGCCGAGGAGCAACCCGTGGTGGCGTCGTCCGCCACCACGGGTGCGCCTCACTGCAACCATTGTGTTAGCGTGCGCGAAAAGGCGAGGGGGAGAACCGCATGCGGCAGAGCGATGGGAAGCACTTCGGCCAACGTCTCCGTGAGGCGAGGGTCGCTGCGGGGCTCAGCCAATCAGAGCTCGAGGACATCTCCGGCATCCCCAAGGCTCGCCTGTCGCGGTACGAGAACGGCCACGTCGAGCCGTCGATCCAGACGCTCGCTCGGCTCTCTCGTGCGCTGAACGTCTCGGAGGCGTCGCTCCTCGGCGACCAGCGGGCCATCCTCGAAGACTTCTTCAACGTCTTGCACGACCGGGGGGTCCGTATCACCTCCAGCGACCAGGGCGTGCGGATCGCTCACGCGGTCGCCGACCTCCTCGAGGCCGTGAAGACGGAAGCGTCCGCGTCGGACGACGAATCGCTCACACGCCTGCCGGAGGCCGACGGCCGGCCCCAGCCCGCCCAGGTGCTCGGCTAGACCCCAGCTCCGAAACGCAGCTCGAGGTCCACGGGCCCACCTCGGACCTCCGAGAAGGACGCCGCGCGACCGTGGGCCTCGAGCTCCGGCGACGTCGACACGATCGCGGACCCCTCCGGCAGGACCACGCGGATCTGGAACCGCACGCCCGCCATCGTGGGTTGCGGCAGGATCCGGAGATCGACCTGCCTCGCGCCGTCGACCGTGCGGACGGCATCGGGCATCACGTAGGTGACGGTGAGCGTCGCCGATCCGCCTCCCCGGACGCCGATCGAGCCGGTCACCGTGGCGAGTCCCCGTTCCCGATCCACCCGGATCTCGCTCGGGCGGCTGGTTTCCGCGGCGATCTCCTGCGCCCTCTGCGGCACGGAGAGCGCCACATCTGCCGTGAACGTGCCGACCGGGACGCCGTCGGCCGGCCGGCCGAGGAACACCGAGGGCGGATCGGTCCCCGCGTCGTTCTCGAACACGACCTCGGCCGCGACCGCAGCGGATCCGTCGTCCCGCAGGGTGATCGTGTGTCGAACGGTCGTTCGGACCAGCGCCCCGACGTGCGCGTTCCCGAGCGCTTCCCAGGTGGCGACGACCGGGATCGCCCCGCCGCCGCCCAGCCTCGCCCGCCCGTCCACGCCGAGCGACTGCACCAGGCGCCGTCCCGCCCGACCGGGGAGGTAGATGGAGAGGTGCCGGTCGCGGGCGCTCCCGGCGACCGCGAGGGCGAAGGATTCCACCCCGGGCCGCCGTTCGAGGAAGGCACGCAGGATCTGGGTTGCTCGGTCGGCGTGCCGTTGCGCCGCCCGGGGCGGGGTGTTCCCCAGGAACGTGTCGACCTCCAACGTGGTGGTCGTGGTTCGGTCGGAGAACGCCTGGGCCACTCCGTCGACCTCCACGTCCCCGATCGCTCCCACGAGCTCCTCGAGGGCCACGGCGTCGACCAGGATCGCCCCGTCGAGGTCGGCGAGCCCTTCTCCCTCGGCCGCCTCCAAGAGCGCCTTCGCCGTCGTCGGCCAGTCGATCGAGACGTCGACGTCGGCGAGGTCCTTCGGTGCGGCGGTCAACGGCCCGAGTCGGAGCATGCCGCCGTCGGCCTCCAGCACACCGACCGCCGCCGGCGTGCCGCCGCCCGGACGCGGCACGCCGAGCACCGGGACACAGACGAGGTATCGGTGCCGGCCGCCGAACATCGTGGTGACGAGGTGCATGGAGTCCCCGAGCCGCTTCGCGAGGTCGGCGCGGCGCGCGAGCCCGTCGACCGCGTCGCGGTAGCCGGAGGCCACGGGCCCGAGGAGCCCGCCGCCCCCGCCGGCTTCGAGCGTGCGGAGGGCCCGCCGGAGTCGAGCCACCACCGTTCGCATGTCCGGCAGGGCGGTCTGGAAGGCCTCGATGTCGAGATCCCCCGCGGCGGCCGAGGCGGGGATCCGGATGTCGGTCCACCCGAGGGCCCTCGCGACCTCCACCATCGCGGCGCCGGCATCCGCGGTCGCTCGGGACGCCTCCGCGACGGCGGCCGCCGCGTCGATGTTGTCGCCGGCGATCGGGAAGATGCCGGCGATGCCGAGGGAGGGATGAACCACCGCGCCCAGGGCGTCGTCGGCGGCTCGCTGCGCGGCCGTGAAGTGCGGCGCGGCCGACTCCGGATCGCCGGTCACGATCGATTCGATCGCCACGCCGAGCTGCGTTCGGGCGCCGCTCAGTCCCCGCAGGAGGGCTCTTCCAGCCCACAGGCCATCCAGGACGAGCAGGATCGCGAAGGTGGCGAGACCTGCCACCACGGCCAGGGCAACCCGCCTCCCGCGGGTCCGTGGGCGCCGCCGGCTGGACGGGGTGGGCTCCGAGGCCATCGCGCCGACCCTACCGCCGGCGACCGGGGCGCACCATCAAGTCGAAAGGCCCGCGCTGGCGTTCCAGCCGTTCGGCGGCTTGACCTCGCACCGTCTGGGGGCGTACCCTCCGGGGAGCCCGTCGGTCCCAGAGGCAGGCACCCGTTTGACGGTGCCCGCTTCTCCTCGTAGACTGCTCGTTTGCCGTGCCGTCCACTGCGTCTTGCCGCGCGCTCTTGACGTCTCCCGGGAGGGGTTCTGCTTGCCTGACCAGCTCGTGCCTGTTCGGAATCGTGTCAGTTTCGCCAAGCTCGATGAGGTCCTTCAGCTTCCCGACCTCGTTTCGATCCAGAAGGACTCGTTCGATCGGCTCCTGAACGAAGGCCTCAAGGAGGTCCTCGAGGAAGTCTCTCCGATCGAAGATTTCACCGAACAGTTCCAGCTCTATTTCGGCAAGCACGAATTCCGAGCGATGAAGTTCTCGGAGGAGGAATGCCGCGACAAGGACATCACGTACTCCGCTCCCTTGTTCGTCGAGGCCACGTTCGTCAACAAGGTCACCGGTGAGATCAAGGAGCAGGAGGTCTTCCTCGGAGACTTCCCCATGATGACGGGCCGGGGCACGTTCATCATCAACGGGACCGAGCGGGTCGTCGTCTCCCAGCTGGTGCGCTCGCCGGGCGCCTACTTCAGCAAGGAACCCGACAAGACCACGGACAAGGACGTCTTCATCGCCAAGATCATCCCGTCCCGGGGTGCCTGGCTGGAGTTCGACGTCGACAAGAAGGACACCGTCGGGGTCCGGATCGACCGGAAGCGCCGGCAGAACGTCACCGTCTTCCTCAAGGCGCTGGGGTTCGATGCCGGTGAGCTCCTCAAGCTCTTCGACGACGCGCAGTCCATCCAGAACACCCTCGAGAAGGACCACTTCGAGACCCAGGAGGAGGCGCTCGAGGACATCTACCGCAAGCTCCGCCCGGGCGAGCCGCCCACGGCCGAGAGCGCGAAGACGCTGCTCGAGAACCTCTTCTTCAACCCGAAGCGGTACGACGTCGCTCGGGTGGGGCGGCACAAGGTCGACAAGAAGCTCGGCGCGGCCGAGGGCGAGCTCCTCAAGCAGCTCCGATCCCACCACCGGGGCCTCGGCGAGCTGGACAACCCGGACAAGAAGGCGTGGGAGCAGAACCGGTACCGGGTGTTCTCCTCGCTGCTGAAGGAGGAGGGCGCGGGCCAGGGGGCGCCGAAGTACAAGGCCGTCCTGACGTTCGAGGACATCCTCAAGACCGTCGGCTATCTGGTGAAGCTGCACGCCGGCGAGCCGGGCTATGACCCCGACGACATCGACCACTTCGGCAACCGCCGGATCCGGTCCGTGGGCGAGCTGATCCAGAACCAGATCCGGATCGGGCTGTCCCGGATGGAGCGCGTCGTGAAGGAGCGGATGACCACCCAGGACGTCGAAGCGATCACGCCGCAGACCCTCATCAACATCCGCCCCGTGGTCGCGTCGATCAAGGAGTTCTTCGGGACCTCGCAGCTGTCGCAGTTCATGGACCAGACGAACACGCTGGCCGGGCTCACGCACAAGCGCCGGCTCTCGGCGCTCGGGCCCGGTGGTCTCTCGCGGGAGCGGGCGGGGTTCGAGGTCCGTGACGTCCACCCGTCCCACTACGGCCGGATGTGTCCGATCGAGACGCCGGAAGGCCCGAACATCGGCCTGATGGGTTCGCTGTCCAGCTTCGGCAGGATCAACGAGTTCGGCTTCATCGAGACGCCGTACCGGCGCGTCGAGAAGGGCAAGGTCACCGCGAAGATCGACTACCTGTCGGCCGACGAGGAGGACCGCCACGTCATCGCCCAGGCGAACGCCCCGCTGGCGGCCGACGGCACCTTCCAGAACGCCCAGGTGCTGGTGCGCCGCAAGGGTGGCGAGGTCGACCAGGTGTCGCCCGACGAGATCGACTACATGGACGTCTCGCCGAAGCAGCTCGTCTCCGTGGCCGCGGCGTTGATCCCGTTCCTCGAGCACGACGACGCCAACCGTGCCCTGATGGGCGCGAACATGCAGCGCCAGGCCGTCCCGTTGCTCCGCGCCGAGGCCCCCCTGGTGGGGACCGGCGTCGAGTTCCGCGCCGCGGTCGACGCGGGCGACGTGGTGCTCGCCGAGGAGGCCGGCGTCGTCGAGGACGTCTCGGCCGAGACCATCGTGGTGAAGGAGAAGACCGGCAAGCTCCGGACCTACGACCTGATCAAGTTCCGCCGGACCAACCAGGGCACGAACTTCAACCAGAAGCCGGTCGTCGACATCGGCGAGAAGGTCGCCAATCGGCAGGTGATCGCCGACGGTCCGTCCACCGACCAGGGTGAGATCGCCCTCGGGAAGAACCTCCTGGTGGCGTACATGCCGTGGGAGGGCCACAACTACGAGGACGCGATCATCATCTCCGAGCGCCTGGTGAAGGACGACGTCCTCACCTCGATCCACATCGAGGAGCACGAGGTCGACGCCCGTGACACCAAGCTCGGGGCCGAGGAGATCACCCGGGACATCCCCAACGTCTCCGAGGAGATCCTGAAGGACCTCGACGAGCGCGGCATCGTCCGTATCGGCGCCGAGGTCAACACGGGTGACTACCTGGTCGGCAAGGTCACGCCGAAGGGCGAGACCGAGCTGACGCCCGAGGAGCGCCTGCTGCGCGCGATCTTCGGCGAGAAGGCGCGCGAGGTGCGCGACACGTCGCTGAAGGTGCCGCACGGCGAGTCCGGCAAGGTGATCGGCGTCCGCGTCTTCAACCGGGACGACGGCGACGAGCTGCCGCCGGGCGTGAACCAGCTGGTCCGCGTCTACGTGGCCCAGAAGCGCAAGATCTCCGACGGCGACAAGCTGGCCGGACGGCATGGCAACAAGGGCGTGATCTCCACGATCTTGCCCGAGGAGGACATGCCGTTCCTCGAGGACGGCACGCCGGTCGACATCATCCTGAACCCGCTGGGCGTCCCGTCGCGGATGAACCTCGGGCAGGTGCTGGAGGCTCACCTCGGCTACGCCTCGATGGTCGGGTTCGACAAGGGCGGCGAGGATCACACCGGCCCCGTACACGTCGCCACCCCGGTCTTCGACGGGGCGAAGGAGGACGAGATCCTCGCGGCTCTCCGGAGCTCACATCCGGCGGTCGGCGGCGACAAGCTCGTGAACGAGATCGGCAAGGCGCGCCTGTTCGACGGTCGGAACGGGCATCCTTACGCGGAGCCGGTCACCGTCGGTGTCGCCTACATCCTGAAGCTCCTGCACCTGGTCGACGACAAGATCCACGCGCGGTCCACGGGCCCTTACTCGATGATCACGCAGCAGCCCCTGGGAGGGAAGGCCCAGTTCGGGGGCCAGCGGTTCGGCGAGATGGAGGTCTGGGCGCTGGAGGCCTACGGCGCGGCCTATGCGCTCCAGGAGCTCCTGACGATCAAGTCCGACGACGTGCTCGGGCGCGTGAAGGTCTACGAGGCGATCGTGAAGGGCGAGAACATCCCCGAGCCGGGGATCCCCGAGTCCTTCAAGGTCCTCATCAAAGAGATGCAATCGCTCTCGCTGAACGTCGAGGTCCGGTCGTCCTCCGGCGAAGAGATCGAGCTGCGGGAGACCGACGAGGACGTGTTCCGGGCCGCGGAGGAGCTGGGCATCGACCTCAGCCGCCGAGAGCCCGCGGGGGCGGACTTCGATTGATGGCGCGCCGGAGCAGCGGAGACGGGAATACGGGCGCGTTGAGCGTAGTGCGGGGACGGGTTGAGGAGGCGGAGGCCTAAGTGCTGGATGTGAACTACTTCGACGAGCTCCGGATCGGGTTGGCGACGGCCGATCAGATCCGCGCCTGGTCCAACGGCGAGGTCAAGAAGCCGGAGACGATCAACTACCGCACGCTGAAGCCGGAGAAGGACGGCCTCTTCTGCGAGCGGATCTTCGGTCCCACGCGGGACTGGGAGTGCCATTGCGGCAAGTACAAGCGGGTGCGCTTCAAGGGGATCATCTGCGAGCGCTGCGGCGTCGAGATCACCCGTTCGAAGGTTCGCCGCGACCGCATGGGCCACATCGAGCTGGCCGCCCCGGTCACCCACATCTGGTACTTCAAGGGTGTCCCCTCGCGCCTGGGCTACCTCCTGGACATCGCCCCGAAGGATCTCGAGCGCATCATCTACTTCGCCGCCTACGTCGTGACCCGCGTCGACGACGAGCGGCGCCACAAGGACCTCCCAGGGATCGAGGAGGAGGTCGAGGGCGAGAAGCGCGAGCTCGAAGCCGACCGGGACGACCAGGTCAAGCGCCGGCTCTCCGAGCTCGAAGACCGGCTGAAGGAGCTCGAGGGCGAGGGCGCCAAGGGTGCCCAGCTCTCGGCCGCCAAGCGGGAGGCGCAGCGAGACGTCGAGCGCATCCACGAGACCGCGGGCCGCGACGCCCAGCACCTGGACGACGTGGTGTCCGCGTTCAAGAGCCTGAAGGTGAAGCAGCTCGTCGCGGACGACGCGGTCTACCGCTCGCTCCGCGAGCGGTTCGCCGACTACTTCGACGGAGGCATGGGCGCCGAGGCGATCAAGCGGCTGCTCCAGGACTACGACGTCACCATCGAGGGCGAGGCGTTGCGCGACACGATCGAGAACGGCAAGGGGACCAAGCGACTGAAGGCGATCAAGCGCCTGAAGGTCGCCTCGAACTTCGTGGAGGGCCGCTCCAACCCGATGGGCATGGTGCTCGACGCGATCCCCGTGATCCCGCCGGATCTGCGTCCGATGGTCCAGCTCGACGGTGGGCGTTTCGCCACCTCGGACCTGAACGACCTGTACCGGCGCGTGATCAACCGGAACAATCGCTTGAAGCGGCTCCTGGACCTGCAGGCGCCGGAGATCATCGTCAACAACGAGAAGCGGATGCTGCAGGAGGCCGTCGACGCGCTGTTCGACAACGGCCGTCGCGGGCGCCCGGTCACGGGCCCCGGCAACCGGCCGTTGAAGTCGCTCTCCGACATGTTGAAGGGCAAGCAGGGACGCTTCCGCCAGAACCTCCTCGGCAAGCGGGTCGACTACTCGGGCCGCTCCGTGATCGTGGTCGGGCCGGAGCTCCGCCTGCACCAGTGCGGGCTGCCCAAGCAGATGGCGCTGGAGCTCTTCAAGCCCTTCGTGATGAAGCGGCTCGTCGACCAGAACCTCGCGCAGAACATCAAGAGCGCCAAGCGCATGGTCGAGCGCGCCCGGCCACAGGTCTGGGACGTGCTCGAGGAGGCCATCCGCGAGCACCCGGTGATGTTGAACCGGGCCCCCACGCTGCACCGGCTGGGGATCCAGGCGTTCGAGCCGGTCCTCGTCGAAGGCAAGGCCATCAAGATCCACCCGCTCGTGTGCGCCGCGTTCAACGCGGACTTCGACGGCGACCAGATGGCCGTCCACGTCCCGCTCTCCGCGGAGGCGCAGGCGGAGGCCAGGATCCTGATGCTCTCGACCAACAACATCTTGTCGCCCGCCCACGGGCGCCCGATCGCCACGCCCTCCCAGGACATGGTCCTCGGGCTCTACTACCTGACCCTCACGCAGAACGAGGAGATGGAGGACGAGGCGATCCCGACCTTCGGCTCCACCGCCGAGGCGCTGCTGGCCCTGGACCGTGGGTATCCGCTCCACGATCCGGTGCGCGTCCGTCTCACCGGCCAGGCGCTCCCCGAGGAGCTGCTCCCGGAGGGCTACGACGCCAAGGCCGACGGCTGGGCGAACCGGACGCCGGTGATCCGCACGACGGTCGGCCGGATCGTCTTCAACACGGCCTTCCCCGACGACTTCGAGTACCGCAACGAGCCCGTGCTGAAGCCGGACGTGGCCCGCATCGTCGACGAGGTCGTGCACCGCTACGACCGTGCACAGGTGGAGATCGTCCTCGACAACCTCAAGAACCTCGGGTTCGAGTACGCCACCAAGGCGGGCGTGACGATCGGCGTCGAGGACGTCACCACGCCGCCGGAGAAGCAGAAGATCCTGGACGAGCACGAGAAGCGCGCCCAGAAGGTCGAGCAGCAGTACCGCAAGGGCATCATCACGGACGACGAGCGCCGGCAGGAGCTCATCGAGATCTGGACGCAGGCCACCGACGAGGTCAAGGACGCGATGGAGGCCCAGTTCACGAAGACCAACCCCATCTACATGATGGCGAACTCGGGCGCGCGCGGGAACATCATGCAGATCCGCCAGCTCGCCGGGATGCGTGGTCTCGTGGCGAACCCCAAGGGCGAGATCATCCCGCGTCCGATCAAGTCCAACTTCCGCGAGGGTCTGTCGGTCCTCGAGTACTTCATCTCCACGCACGGCGCCCGCAAGGGCCTCGCCGACACCGCCTTGCGGACGGCCGACTCCGGCTACCTCACGCGGCGGCTGGTCGACGTCGCCCAGGAGGTGATCATCCGCGAGGAGGACTGCAACACGGACCGGTCGATCACCGCCGTGGTGAACGTCACCCGGCCCGACGGGACCGTCGTCAAGGGCGCACACACCGACACCGCGGTGTTCGGGCGCGTCCTCGCCGAGGACGTGAAGGTCGGCGGGAAGAGGATCGCCGCTCGCGGCGCCGAGCTCTCCGACGAGCTGGCGCAGGTCGTGATCGATTCCGGCGTCGAGACCGTGCAGGTCCGCTCCGTGATCACCTGCGAGGCGGAGATCGGCGTGTGTCAGGCGTGCTACGGACGCTCGCTCGCCACCGGCCGGCTGGTCGACATCGGCGAGGCGGTCGGCATCATCGCCGCGCAGTCGATCGGGGAGCCGGGCACCCAGCTCACGATGCGGACCTTCCACACGGGCGGGATCGCGGGGGAGGACATCACCCACGGCCTGCCGCGCGTGGTCGAGCTGTTCGAGGCCCGCAACCCCAAGGGGATGGCGCAGATCACCGAGCTCTCGGGCGAGGTGGCGATCGAGGACGACGACGAGAAGCACGTCCGGCGGATCCGCGTGACGGACGAGACCGGCGACATGGTCGAGTACCAGGTGTCGTTCCGCGCCCGACTCACGGTCGCCAACGGCGACAAGGTGGAGGTCGGCCAGCAGCTGACGGAGGGCTCCGTGAACCCGCACGAGAAGCTGCGCGTGGAGGGGGTCCTCGCCCTGCAGCTCCACCTCGTGGAGGAGGTCCAGCAGGTCTACCGTTCCCAGGGTGTGACGATCCACGACAAGCACATCGAGCTCATCGGGCGGCAGATGCTCCGGAAGGTGCACATCATCGAGCCGGGCGAGACGGATCTGCTGCCGGGCGACCTCGTCAACCGGAGGGTCTTCGAGGACACCAACCAGGAAGTCGTCGAGGCCGGCGGTGTGCCCGCCTCTGCTCGGCCGGTCCTCCTGGGCATCACGAAGGCGTCGCTGGCCACGGATTCCTGGCTCTCGGCGGCGTCGTTCCAGGAGACGACCCGGGTCCTCACCGACGCGGCGATCCAGAGCAAGGCCGATCCGCTGCTCGGGCTGAAGGAGAACGTGATCATCGGGAAGCTGATCCCGGCGGGGACGGGTATGAGCCGGTATCGGAACGTCGCCGTCAAGATCAAGCCCGACGCCATCCCGGAGTACTGGCTCGCCCGCCAGCGCGAGCTCGCGGAGCTGGCCGAGGGAGGGGAGCCGGCGCTGGTCGGCCTCACGCGCCAGCAGGCCGAGAGCATGCTCGGCGGGGTCTCGGGGTCCGAAGAGGAGTAGGGGGTCCCGGGGTGTCGGCATGGTGAGTCCGCAGGTACCCTGAGGGCGCATCCGCGCAGGCCGGCCCTCACGCCGGGTGGCATCCGGCGCGGTTGACATCTCGTGCTCACGACCAGTAGCTTTGCCGGTCGCGCCCGAGCACGGCGAACATGTCGGGCGTCCGGCTCCGGTCGGAGCGACAACCCAGGTGGGTGGTGGCGTTCGCGCTGCGCCCCAAGGGTTCCGGTCGGTTCTGTCGCCCCGAGGCTCCTCGCCTCGGCGAATGAAAAAGGAAGAGTGCAGACGAGAGAGCCATGCCCACCATCCAACAACTCGTGCGGAAGGGCCGATCGAGGCCCAAGAAGCGAACCAAGAGCCCTGCGCTGAAGGGGTCCTCCCAGCGGCGCGGCGTCTGCACGCGCGTGTACACGATGACCCCGAAGAAGCCGAACTCGGCCCTCCGGAAGGTCGCCAGGGTCCGGCTGACCTCCGGGATCGAGGTCACCGTCTACATCCCCGGTGTCGGCCACAACCTCCAGGAGCACTCGATCGTGCTGGTCCGCGGCGGCCGCGTCCGCGACCTGCCCGGCGTGCGATACAAGATCGTCCGCGGCACGCTCGACACCGCCGGCGTTCGCGACCGCCGCAAGGCCCGGTCGCGCTACGGCGCCAAGAAGGGCGGCGAGTAACCGTGCCGCGCAAGGGCCCCGCCGTCCATCGAGCGGTCACCCCGGACCCCGTCTATCAGAACCCCCTGGTGACCCAGCTCGTCAACAAGGTGTTGCTCCACGGCAAGAAGACGGTGGCCGAGCACATCGTCTACGAGGCGCTCGAGCAGATCAGCCAGAAGACCGCCAACGATCCGGTGATCACGCTGAAGCGGGCGGTCGACAACGTACGGCCGATGCTCGAGGTGAAGTCCCGCCGGGTGGGCGGCGCGTCGTATCAGGTCCCGATCGAGGTGAAGCCCAATCGGGGCACGACGCTCGCGCTCCGCTGGCTCGTGAACTTCTCCCGTGCTCGCCGCGAGAACTCGATGGCCGAGCGACTCGTCTCCGAGATCATGGACGCCGCGAACGGCCAGGGCGCGTCCGTGAAGCGGCGGGAAGACATGCACAAGATGGCCGAGGCGAACAAGGCGTACGCGCACTATCGATGGTGATCGACGAGCGGGACGGATCCGGCCCCCAGGGGCCGGTTTCGTGTGAGAAGGGGACGTCGTGATGGCGGCCCCCGCAGAGAGGATGCAGGTGTCGACGACCGAACAGAAGGTCAAGGACGGCAAGGGGCTCGCGATCCGCGAGTACCCGCTCGCTCGCACGCGCAACATCGGGATCATGGCCCACATCGACGCGGGCAAGACGACCACGACCGAGCGCATCCTCTACTACACGGGCAAGGCCTACAAGATCGGTGAGGTGCACGACGGCACCGCCCAGATGGACTGGATGGTCCAGGAGCGCGAGCGCGGCATCACGATCACCTCCGCCGCGACGACCTGCCAGTGGAAGGGTCACTGGATCAACATCATCGACACGCCGGGCCACGTGGACTTCACGGTCGAGGTCGAGCGCTCGCTGCGCGTGCTCGACGGCGCCGTGGCCGTCTTCGACGCGGTCGCCGGCGTCGAGCCGCAGAGCGAGACGGTCTGGCGGCAAGCCGACCGCTACCGGGTCCCGCGCATCTGCTTCATCAACAAGATGGACCGCACCGGCGCGAACTTCGAGCGCACCGTCGAGATGATCGTGGACCGCCTCCAGGCGACGCCGCTCGTCCTGCAGCTCCCGTGGGGCACGGAGTCCGACTTCCACGGGGTGATCGACCTCGTCCAGATGAACGCCCACTACTGGGAGGGCGAGATGGGCGAGGAATGGCATGACACGGACATCCCGGACGCGTACCGGGAAGCGGCCGGAGCGGCGCGCCACCAGCTCTTCGAGAAGCTCGCCGACCACGACGAGTCGGTGATGGAGAAGTTCGTGCACGAGGAGGAGCCGACGAACGAGGAGCTCCACCGCGCGATCCGCCGGGCCACGCTCGCCGGGCTGGGCGTGCCGGTGCTCGTCGGTTCGGCCTTCAAGAACAAGGGCGTCCAGCTGCTGCTCGACGCGATCGTCGCCTACCTCCCGTCCCCGGCCGAGGTCCTTCCGGTGGAGGGCCATCTCCCGAACCAGGAGGACACGCACGTCGAGCGGGCGCCCGAGGACTCCGAGCCGTTCGCCGCCCTCGCGTTCAAGATCATGTCCGACGCCTACGTGGGACGGCTCACGTACCTCCGTGTCTACTCCGGCGTGCTGAAGGCAGGGACCCACGTCGCCAACTCGACGAAGGACCGGAAGGAGCGGATCGGCCGCATCCTGCAGATGCACGCCAACCACCGGGAGGACATGGCGGCGGCCTACACCGGCGACATCGTCGCGGTGGTGGGCCTGAAGCACACCACCACCGGCGACACGATCTGCGATCCCGATCATCAGGTCGTCCTCGAGTCGATCAGCTTCCCTACGCCCGTGATCTCCGTGGCGGTGGAGCCCAAGACGAAGGCGGACCAGGACAAGCTGGGGACCGGCCTCGCGAAGCTCGCCGACGAGGACCCGACGTTCGTCGTGAAGTTCGACGACGAGACCGGGCAGACGGTCATCTCGGGGATGGGCGAGCTCCACCTCGACATCATCGTGGACCGCCTGAAGCGAGAGTTCTCGGTCGACGCGAACGTCGGCAAGCCGCAGGTCGCCTACCGCGAGACGATCCGCCGCGAAGCCCACAAGATCGAGACCCGCTTCGTCCGACAGACCGGTGGCCGCGGACAGTTCGCGCACGTGGTGATCGACCTGGAGCCCACCGGCTCCGGTGGGGGGTACGAGTTCCTGAACAAGATCGTCGGCGGCAAGATCCCTCGCGAGTACATCCCGGCCGTCGACCAGGGGATCCAGGAGGCGCTCGACAACGGGGTGCTGGCCGGCTACCCGATGGTGGACGTCCGGGCGACCCTGACGGACGGCACCTACCACGAGGTCGACTCGAGCGAGATGGCGTTCAAGATCGCCGGCTCGATGGCGCTGAAGGACGCGGCCCGCAAGGCCGACCCCGCGCTCCTGGAGCCCGTCATGGAGTTCGAGGTGACCACGCCGGAGGAGTTCATGGGCGAGGTGATGGGCGACGTGACCGCACGGCGCGGCCGGATCGAGCACATCGACGACGCGGGGGGTCAGAAGGTGATCCGGGTGCTCGTGCCGCTCGCCGAGCTCTTCGGCTACGCCACGGATCTCCGCTCGCGAACCCAGGGCCGCGCCGCGCACAGCCCGATGCAGCTCCACGCCTACGCGGAGGTCCCGGTGCAGGTGTCCAAGGAGATCATCGCCCGGATCTCGGGCGAGTAGAGCCAAGAACCGAGGGAGAGGAAGCCATGGGCAAGAAGAAGTTCGAGCGCACGAAGCCCCACGTGAACATCGGCACGATGGGTCACATCGACCACGGCAAGACCACGCTCACGGCCGCGATCACGAAGCGCCAGGCGGAGAAGGGCATGGCCGAGTTCACGCCGTTCGACGAGATCGACAAGGCGCCCGAGGAGCGCGAGCGCGGCATCACGATCGCGATCGCCCACGTCGAGTACGAGACCGACAACCGCCACTACGCCCACGTCGACATGCCCGGCCACGCGGACTACGTGAAGAACATGATCACCGGCGCCGCCCAGGTGGACGGCGCGATCCTCGTGGTGTCCGCGGCCGACGGGCCGATGCCGCAGACCCGCGAGCACGTGCTGCTCGCCCGTCAGGTCGGCGTCCCCTCGATCGTGGTCGCGCTCAACAAGTGCGACATGGTGGACGATCCCGAGCTGCTCGACCTCGTGGAGCTCGAGGTCCGCGAGCTCCTCTCCTCCTACGAGTACCCGGGCGACGACGTCCCCGTGGTGCAGGTCTCCGCCCTGAAGGCGCTCGAGGGCGACGAGTCGTGGATGGCGAAGGTCGACGAGCTGCTCGCGGCCTGCGACTCCTTCATCCCCGAGCCCACCCGCGACACCGAGAAGCCGTTCCTGATGCCGATCGAGGACGTCTTCTCGATCACCGGACGCGGCACGGTCGTCACCGGTCGGGTCGAGCAGGGCGTCCTCACGAAGATGGGCGAGGTGGAGATCGTCGGACTCCGGGACACCCGCAAGACGATCGCCACCGACCTCGAGATGTTCCGGAAGCTCCTCGACGAGATCACGGCCGGCGACAACGTCGGTGTCCTCCTCCGGGGGATCGACAAGGACGAGGTGGAGCGCGGGCAGGTCCTGTCCAAGCCGGGGTCGATCACGCCGCACACCGAGTTCATGTCGAACGTCTACATCCTGTCCAAGGAGGAGGGCGGCCGGCACACGCCGTTCTTCGACGGCTACAAGCCGCAGTTCTACTTCCGGACCACCGACGTGACCGGGGTGGCGCATCTCCCCGAGGGCGTCGAGATGGTGATGCCCGGCGACAACGTCGAGATGCGCGTGGAGCTCGACAAGCCGATCGCGATGGAGGATGGCCTCCGGTTCGCGATCCGTGAAGGCGGGCGCACGGTCGGAGCCGGCCGGGTCACCCAGGTCCTGAAGTAGCGGGACACGAGAAGGCGAGGGGAAGCAGTGGCGGGACCGAAGATCCGGATCAAGCTCCGGGCATACGACCACCGGATGCTGGACGTGGCGGCGCGCGACATCGTCGAGCACGTCACGCGGACCGGCGCGAAGGTGGTCGGACCCGTTCCCCTGCCGACCGAGCGGTCGATCTACACCGTCATCCGCTCGCCGCACAAGTACAAGGACTCGCGTGAGCACTTCCAGATGCTCACGCACAAGCGGTTGATCGACATCGTGGACGCGACGTCCAAGACGGTCCAGGAGCTGCAACGCCTGAACCTGTCGGCCGGCGTCGACATCGAGATCAAGCTGTAGGAGCGATGGCTGAGGCGAAAGGCATCTTGGGCACGAAGCTGGGGATGACCCAGATCTTCGACGACACCCGCGCCGTGCCGGTCACGGTGATCAAGGCGGGACCGTCCGTCGTGTCCCAGGTCAAGACGAAGGAGACCGACGGCTACGACGCCGTCCAGCTCTCGTTCGGCGCCGTCCGGCCTCGCGACCTCACGCGACCGATGAAGGGCCATTTCGGATCGCACGACGCGACGCCGGGCCGACACGTCGTGGAACTGCGGACCGACGACGCGTCGAGCTACGAGACCGGCCAGGAGATCCTGGTCGACATCTTCGGACCGGGCGACCGGGTCGACGTCGTCGGCGTCTCCAAGGGCCACGGCACGAGCGGCGTCATGAAGCGACACGGGTTCCACGGCCTGAAGGCCAGCCACGGCACGGAGAAGAAGCATCGCGCCCCCGGCGCGATCGGCGCCTGCGCGACGCCGAGCCGCGTCTTCAAGGACATGCCGATGGCCGGGCAACACGGCCGTGTGCGCGTGACCGTGCTGAACCTCGAGGTCGTGCAGGCGGACGCCGAGCGCGGCCTCCTCCTCGTGAAGGGCGCGGTGCCCGGGCCGAACGGCGGCCTCGTCATGGCGCGGTCTGCGGTCAAGGCCCCGTCAGGGACGGCCTCGGCCGGGAGAGGTGCCTGATGGCTTCGATCGAGATCCGCGACGTGTCCGGGAAGAAGGCCGGCTCCCGCGATCTGCCGGCGGAGATCTTCGAGTCCACGGTCAGCGTGCCGTTGATGCACCAGGTGGTCGTCGCCGGCATGGCCGGGATCCGTGCCGGCACCCATTCGACGAAGACACGAGGCGAGGTCCGGGGGGGCGGGAGGAAGCCCTGGCGCCAGAAGGGCACCGGCCGTGCCCGTCAGGGCTCGATCCGCTCCCCGCAGTGGGTGGGCGGCGGCGTGGCGCACGGCCCGACGCCACGGGACCACGCGCAGAAGATCAACAAGAAGATGCGCCGGAGTTCGCTCCGCTCTGCCCTCACGGACGCGCTCCAGAGCGGGAAGCTCGCCATGGTCGACGAGCTGGGCTGGAGCGAGCCGAAGACGAAGCGGGCGGTGGGCGTGATCGAGTCGTTCGAGCTCACCGGCCGGGTCCTCCTCGTCCTGCCCGAGCCGACCGCATCCGGTGCCGTCGAGAAGTCGTTCCGGAACCTCAGGGACGTGAAGATCGCCTACGCCGGCGGTCTCGGTACCTACGAGGTCCTGCGGGCCGATCATGTGTTGTTCACCGGCGACGCGATCGATGCGCTGACCGGGGAGCCGAAGGCGCCGAGGTCGGGGCCGGCGTCCGATGCGTCGCCCGAGACGACGGGGGTGACCGAGTGATCAAGTCACCGCGTGACGTGATCGTCCGTCCGATCGTCTCGGAGAAGTCCTATGCGGGGATCGAGCAGAACACCTACACGTTCCTGGTCGACCCGCGCGCGAACAAGACCGAGATCAAGGAGGCCGTGCAGACCATCTGGGACGTGCGGGTGCTCTCGGTCAACACGCTGAAGCGTCGCGGCAAGGTGAAGCGGCGTGGGTACACGCGCGGCCGTCGCCCCGACGAGAAGCGCGCCATCGTGACGCTCGCGCCGGGCGACACGATCGAGATCTTCGAAGGTGGGGGGTCGTAGCCGTGGCCGTTCGCAAGTACAAGCCCACGACGCCGGGCCGGCGCGGAGCGAGCGTCTCGTCGTTCGACGAGATCACGCGTTCCACCCCCGAGAAGTCGCTCCTTGCCAAGGGCCGGAAGAAGGCCGGGCGCAACGTGCACGGCCGGATCACCACTCGGCACCAGGGGGGCGGGACCAAGCGCCGCTACCGCCTCGTCGATTTCAAGCGCAACAAGGACGGGATCCCGGCAAAGGTCGCCACGATCGAGTACGACCCCAACCGGAGCTCGCGGATCGCCCTGCTGCACTACGCCGACGGCGAGAAGCGCTACATCCTCGCCCCCGACGGCGTCGCCGTCGGCGACCGACTGATGTCCGGTGAGGGCGCCGAGATCCGCCCGGGCAACGCCTTGCCGCTGCGGAACATCCCGGTCGGGACCGTCGTGCACGCGGTCGAGCTGAAGCCCGGCGCGGGAGCCCGCATGGCGCGTTCGGCGGGGACCAGCGTCCAGCTGATGGCCAAGGAGGGAGCCCTGGCCACGCTCCGGCTGCCCTCGGGCGAGATGCGGACGGTCCCCTCCTCGTGCAAGGGCACGGTCGGCGTGGTGGGCAACCCGGAGCACGAGCTGATCTCGATCGGGAAGGCCGGGCGCAACCGGTGGAAGGGCAAGCGCCCGTCCGTTCGGGGCGTCGCGATGAACCCGGTCGATCACCCGCTCGGCGGCGGCGAGGGCAAGGCCTCGGGTGGTCGCCACCCGACGTCGCCCTGGGGCAAGAAGGAAGGCCGCACGAGGAAGAAGAAGAAGGCGTCGAACAAGCAGATCATCCGGCGCCGCGGGAAGGGACGTGGCTGATGGCGAGGTCGGTGAAGAAAGGTCCCTTCGTGGACGAGCACCTCATGGTCAAGGTCGCGGGGATGAACGAGCGAGGCGAGAAGAAGGTCGTGAAGACCTGGTCGCGGCGTTCCACGATCGTTCCGGACATGATCGGCCACACGATCGCGGTCCACGACGGCCGCAAGCACGTCCCCGTGTTCATCTCGGAGTCGATGGTCGGACACAAGCTCGGCGAATTCGCTCCCACGCGCACGT